>DASVPW010000076.1:0-4981 GCA_036389455.1 Beijerinckiaceae bacterium | reverse complement strand
GTTCCCTTGTGTCGCTCGCATCGACGACCTGCCCCAGACCCCGGACCTGATCGTTGTCGCGACGCCGCCCGCGACCATCCCCGCGACCGTGCGGAGCGCCGGCCTCAAGGGGGTCGCGGCGGCCGTGATCCTCACCGCCGGCCTCGGCCACGGGGAGGGCTCGCTCGCCGAGGAAGCGCGGCTCGAGGCGCGCCGGCACGGGCTTCGCCTCGTCGGCCCGAACGGGCTCGGCGTGATGGCGCCGCCAGCAAAGCTCGACGCGAGCTTCGCGGCCCGCACCGCCGCGCCCGGCGACCTCGCCCTCGTGTCGCAGTCGGGGGCGGTCGAGGCGGGACTTCTGGAATGGGCGGCGCGGCGCCGGGTCGGCTTCTCGGGCCTCGTGTCGCTGGGCGACATGGCCGACGTCGACTTCGGCGACTGCCTCGACTGGTTTTCGGCCGACCGCGGCACCCGCGCGATTCTTTTGTACATCGAGGCCGTCACCGACGCCCGCAAGTTCATGTCGGCGGCCCGCGCGGCGGCGCGGGCGAAGCCGGTCGTCGTGATCAAGTCCGGCCGCCACGCGCAAGGGGCGCGGGCGGCGGCGACCCACACCGGCGCGCTCGCGGGCCAGGACGACGTCTACGAGGCGGCCTTCCGCCGCGCCGGGCTTTTGCGGGTGTTCGACCTCGACGAGCTGTTCGCGGCGGCGGAGACGCTCGGGCGGCAGAAGCCGTTTCCGGGCAAGCGCTTGGCGATCCTGACCAACGGCGGCGGCGTCGGCGTGCTCGCGGTCGACCGCCTGATCGACCTCGGCGGGACGCTCGCGGCGCTGTCGCCGGACACGATCGCGCGGCTCGACCGGGCGCTGCCGCCGACCTGGTCGAGGGCGAACCCCGCCGACATCGTCGGCGACGCCGACGCCGCCCGCTATTCCACCGCCCTCGACGCCCTCCTCGCAGACCCCGAGAACGACGCCGTCCTCGTCCTCAACGTGCCGACGGCCCTCGCTTCGGCCTCGCAGGCCGCCGAGGCCGTCGCCGAGGCGGTGCGGCGCGACCGGCAGAAGGGCTTCAGGCGCAAGCCCGTCTTCGCGGTCTGGCTCGGCGAGGACGAGGTCGTGAAGAGCGCTTTTGAGGAGCTCGGCGTGCCGCATTACGCCACCGAGGCGGACGCGGTGCGCGGCTTCATGCACCTCGTGCGCTACCACGAGGCGCAGGATCTCCTCATGGAGACGCCGGACAGCCTGCCCAAGGACTTCTCGCCCGACGCCGAGGCCGCCCGCGCCATCGTGGCGAGCGTCCTGCGCGAGGGCCGGCAGTGGCTCAATCCCATCGAGGCGAACCGGCTCCTCAACGCCTACGACATCCCGGTCGCCCCCGTGACCCTCGCCGGGACCGCGGACGAGGCCGCGGCCGCCGCGCGCCCGATCCTCGCGGAGGGCGGCACGGTCGCGATCAAGATCCTGTCGCCGGACATCGTCCACAAGTCCGACATCGGCGGGGTCAAGCTCGATCTCACGAGCGAGGATGCGGTGCGCAAGGCCGCGCTCGACATCTTCGGGCGCGCCCGCCGCCTCAAACCCGGCGCCCGGGTCATCGGCGTCACCGTCCAGGCAATGGTGCGCCGCCCGAAGGCGCGCGAGCTGATCGCGGGCCTCGCCGACGATCCGACCTTCGGTCCGGTCGTGGTGTTCGGGCGCGGCGGCACGGCGGTCGAGGTCATCGACGACAAGGCGCTGGCGCTGCCGCCCCTCGACCTCAAGCTCGCCGAGATGCTGATCGGGCGCACGCAGGTGTCGCGCATCCTGAAGAGCTACCGCGACGTGCCGGCCGCGGACGAGCATGCGATCCGCCTCGTCCTCGTGAAGCTGTCCCAGCTCGCCGCCGACGTGCCCGAGATCCGCGAGCTCGACATCAACCCCATCCTCGCCGACCAGAACGGGGTTGTCGCGGTCGATGCGCGCGTGCGGGTAGCGGCGGAGAAAAGCGTGCCGCGCGCCTGCGGCCAGTCGCGCTTCGCGGTGCGGCCCTACCCCAAGGAGTGGGAGCGCAGCCTCACCCTCAAAAGCGGGCGGCGGGTCTTCGTGCGCCCGGTGCGGCCCGAGGACGAGGGCCTGTTCCTCGCCTTCGTCGAGCACGTCAGCGCCGAGGACCTGAGGCTTCGCTTCTTCGCCCCGGTGCGCGAGTTCAGCCACGCGTTCCTGGCGAAGCTGATCCAGATCGATTACGCCCGCGCCATCGCCTTCGTGGCGCTCGACGCCGGGACGGGCGAGATGCTCGGCGTGGTGCGCCTCCACGCCGATTCGATCCACGAGAGCGGCGAGTACGCGATCCTCCTGCGCTCGGACCTAAAAGGTCAGGGCCTCGGCTGGGAGCTGATGCGGCTCATGATCGAGTGGGCGAAGGCCGATGGGCTCAGCGCCGTCGAAGGCCAGGTGCTCGCCGAAAACACGACCATGCTCGACATGTGCCGGGCGCTCGGCTTCGAGGTCCGCACCGACACGGACGATTCCGAGATGAAGATCGTCAGGCTGCCGATCGCGAGCTTGCGCAGCGAGCGCCGCATGACGGCTTAAGGCCGGGCGTTAACGCCTGCTTAACCAAGCGAAGCAATTTCGTTGTGCAATGTGTGCCGAAAGACACAGCAGGTTGATGCGTTTCGAGTCACACTCGTGATACTCGGCGCGTGCCTGCCGGCAGGCCTGATCACCCTCGACCGGCACGGAACAAGCGGGACAGGCCCGCCCGCGCCGAGTATTCCTTTGAAATCGCTGGTCCTCCATCTCTCCCTCCGGGAGGGGTCGGCTATTCCATCCCCGGCGTGCCGCCTTCGCCGAAGCCGCCGATGTGGCGCTGGGCGTAGAGCTGGACCCCGACCTGCTCGACGAGGGTGAGCTGGGTCTCGAGGAAGTCGATGTGGCCCTCCTCGTCGGCGGCGAGATCCTCGAACATCTCCTTGGTGACGCGGTCGTTCACGCCGTCGCAGTATTTCGCGGCCTCGAGGTAGAGCGCGCGCGCCTCGTGCTCGGCGGCGAGGTCGCATTCGAGGATCTCCTTGATGTCCTGGCCGATCCGCAACGGATCGAGGACCTGCATGTTGGGGAAGCCGTCGAGGAACAGGATGCGGTCGGTGAAGCGGTCCGCGTGCTCCATCTCCTCGATCGATTCCTCGCGCCAGCGCTTGGCGAGGTCCTTGTAGCCCCAGTTGTCGAGGAGCCGGTAGTGCAGCCAGTACTGGCTGATCGCGGTCAGCTCGCTGCGCAAGCCGCGGTTCAGGTACTCGATGACCTTCGGGTCGCCCTTCATGATTCTCCCCCGGAAAGCGTGGCCGGAAGCGGCCCAGCGGCTTAATCGCGGGGAGCAGGCTTCGGTTCCGGGTCGTCAGAGGCTCGGTTCGGCCGCGATCGGCGCGTCGGTCAGCGCGCTGCAGCAGCCCTTGAGACACGGCGCGGCGTCGTTCGCGGCGGCGGCGAACGCCTCGTCCATGATGGCCCGGATGGTGCGGGCGCAGTGGCCGCACTCCGGCCGGCAGCCGAGGCAGCGGTAGACCTGCGCCGGCGTCAAGGGACAACCCGGCCCCGGGCCGAGGCAGGCGCGGACGTCGCCGTCCGAGAGGACGTTGCAGGAACAGACGATCAAGGAGGCTGCCCGGCGTAGTTTAGAATGGTTAAAAACTGTTCTTGTTCAACTACTTAAGCCGAATCTGCGGCGCGGCGGAAGCCGGAATCGGGCTCTGCGGTCGGATGCCACAGGGGGCGTAGCCGCCGGCGAGCGCCGCGAGCGCGAGCGGCGGGGTCAGCACCTCGACCATGCCGGAAGGGCGCGGCCGCGGCGCGCCGTAGCCTGCCGGGCTCCACGGCAGGATCGCGTCGCCGCGCACCGCGAAGGCCTTGTCCCCGAGCGTGATCATCGCTCCGTCCGGCAGCCTCTCGGCGATGCGGCGGTGGAGGCGCTTGCCGCGCCCGTCGAGCCGCTCGCAATGCAGGCGGGCATCGATCTCGTCCAGCGACGAGGGCGGCTCCCCAGCAGCAACGACGGCAGCATGGAATCCGCGCGCCGCGGCACGGCGGCATTCGCAGCAGGGGCGGTGGCCGGCGGCGAGCGCCGTGACCTCGTCGAGGAAGAACAGCTCGGTGTAGCCGGTCTTCCAGACCTCCCTGTGCCGGCCCTTGAAGGCGAGGAGGCAGACGATCCACTGCTTCGAGGCCCAGCGACGGGTCCGGAGCCGCCGGGTCGCGGGATCGTGGAAGCGGCCGCCGCGGTTGCCGAAGAGGAGGCCGCGGCCCGCGTCGGCCACGAGCTCGCCGAACGGCGTGACCCGGTTCTGCAACGGCATCGCGGGCCGGCCTTGCGGCGCCTCCGCCCGCGGGACTTAAGGCTTGAACGCGTATCCCGGCCCGATCGCGACCTCGGCCGGGATCGGCGGCAGGTCGGAGAACAGGTCGGGATGCTTCTGCATCACGGCGAGGATGTGCTTCGGCTCGATGTGCCGGTTCACGTCGAAGGTCGACTTGAGGAAGCCGAGCCGGTTGAGGCGGTCCTCGGCGCTCCAAAGCGCCCGGTAGTTGTTGGCCGAGAGGCGCCGGTCGGCCTGCTGGATGTTGAACTGCATCGCGGCTTCCGCGACGTCGGCCTTGAGGCCGGGGATCCAGCGCGTCGCGACCTGCGCGGCCTGCTTCGGGTTCGCCCTCATCCACTTGTCGGCCTCGGACACGGCGGCGAGGAACTTCTCGATCTTGTCGCCGTTGCGCTCGACCCAGGGGCGGAGCGCGACGTTGAAGCCGAGGTAGGAGATCACGTCGCCGCCGCGAATCACCTCGATGGCGCCGGGCACGTCCTTCATGGCCACGATCGGCCAAGGGTCCCAGCCCGAGAAGGCGTCGATGCCCTTGGCCAGGAGCGCGACCGTCATGTCCGGCGGCGGCGTGTTGACGAGGGTCACGTCGGCCGGCGTGAGGCCCGCCTTCTCGAGGAGCGCCAGCACGTAGAGGTGGTTGATG
>DASVPW010000075.1:0-51325 GCA_036389455.1 Beijerinckiaceae bacterium | reverse complement strand
GGCGGGCGAGACCGAGGGTCCTGCCGTGATGCTCGGCAGCCACATCGACACGGTCGCGACCGGCGGGCGCTACGACGGGGCGCTCGGCGTGCTCGCGGGGCTCGAGGCGGTCGCGGCCGTGAAGGAGGCCGGCATCGTGCCGAAGCGCCCGCTCGCGGTCGTCGCCTTCACCAACGAGGAGGGCGTGCGCTTCCACCCCGACATCCTCGGGAGCTGCGTCTGGACCGGCGCGCTGTCCCTCGACGAGGCCTATGCGATCCGCGACCACGACGGCCTCGCCGTCGGCGACGAGCTTTCCCGCATCGGCTACGCCGGCGACATGGAGCCGGGCGCGGTCGCGGCGCACGCCTACATCGAGCTGCACATCGAGCAGGGGCCGATCCTCGACGCCGAGGGCGGCGGCATCGGCGCCGTCACCGGCGTCCAGGGCATCACCTGGCTCGAGTTCACGGTCGAGGGCGAGCCGAACCACGCCGGCACGACGCCGATGAGCTACCGCCGCGACGCCGGCTACGCCGCGGCCCGCATCATCGCCTTCGCCCGCGAGCTGACCCGCACGATCGAGAGTCAGGTCGCGAACGCCGGCCAGATCGCCTTCGAGCCCGGCAACGTCAACGTGGTGCCGAAGCGCGCCGTGTTCACGATGGACATCCGCAACCCCGACGACGCGCGCTTGGCCTCGGCCGAGCGGCGCCTGCGCGACTTCGCCGACGGGATCGCCCGGGAGGAGAAGGTGGCGGTCTCGACCCGCGACCTCGCGCGCTTCCCGGCGGTGCGCTTCGACGAGGGCCTCGTCGCCTCGGTCGAGGCCGCGGCGGCGGCGCTCGGCCGGCCGGTGCGCCGCATGTTCTCGGGCGCCGGCCACGACGCCCAGATCATGGCCTCGATCGCCCCCGCCGCCATGATCTTCGTGCCGAGCGTCAGGGGGCTGTCGCACAACCCGCAGGAATACACCGCCCCCGACGACCTCATCGCCGGCGCGAACGTGCTGCTCGCCGCAGCGATCGCGGCCGCGGAAGGGTGATCGGTCCACCTCTCCCCGCTTGGAGAGGTGGCAGGCGAACCCTCCCCGGGCCCGCGCGTTAGCTCGCCGGCCGGCCGCCCTTTTGTCGACGAAACGATCCGCGGCCCGCCCCGACCCGAGGAGAGTCCCATGAAGATCGCCGAGGTGATGACGCGGGACGTGCGCGTGATCGGGCCCGACCGCTCGGTGCGCGACGCCGCCCGGATCATGGACGAGATGAACGTCGGCGTGCTCCCGGTCTGCGACGGGCGCCGGCTCCTCGGCATGATCACCGACCGCGACATCGCGGTGCGCTCGACGGCGGCGGGCGTCGCGCCCGACCGGCACCGGGTCCGCGAGATCATGTCGACGAGCCTGCAGTGGTGCTTCGAGGACGACGAGGCCGGGGACGTGCTCGCCCACATGAGCGAGCGCCAGATCCGGCGCATGCCCGTGGTCGACGGCGAGCGCCGGCTCGTCGGCATCGTGGCCCTCGGCGACCTCGCGGCCGACGGCGCCCCCGGGACCGGGGAGGCGCTCTCCCGCATCTCCTCCCCGGCCGAGCCCGACCGCTCGGGGACGCCGACGGCGGCCCGCGCCGACGAGGCCGGCGCGCGCCGTCCGACCCCCTCACCCCCGAGGAGCGCCGGGAACTCGAGCGCCGCGCCCGCGAAGGCCGCCGCGGCCGGGACCGCGCCGAGGGCGCGCCGGACGTGGGACCGCTCGGGGGCGACCTCCAGGGCTTCCCCTCGGACTACACGGGCTACGGCAGCCGCGGGCTTTCCGACGAGGATTTGAGGCGCGCCTCCCGCGGCTCGGGCGAGGGCTGGCGCAACGACCGCCCCGGACGGGGCTTCCGCTTCCGCGACGAGGACGACCGCCGGGCCGCCTTCCCGGGCGGCTTCAACGAGGGTTACGGTGAGGGCGGCGACCGCCGCGGCCGCATGCCCGGCGGGTTCGGCGGCGACGGCTACAATGCCTACGGCGGCCCCGGCGCCCGCGGCGCCCAGGGGCGCGGCGCTCAGGGCGGCGGCGGGCCGGGGTACGACGATTTCTCCGGCCACGGCTCGTCCCGGGACGGCACCCCGCGCCGCACCGGCACCGAAGGCGAGGAGAATTACGATCGCGGCATCCGCAGCGGCCGGGAGGATTTCCCGGCTTGGGGCGGCAATCGCTTCTCGAACGAGACCGCCGGCTACCGCCGCGAGGGCGGGCCGCACCGGGGTCGCGGGCCGAAGGGCCATTCCCGCTCCGACGAGCGCATCCGCGAGGACGTCTGCGAGCGCCTGACGGAGGACCCCTATGTCGACGCGACCGGGATCGAGGTGCGAGTCGAGGGCGGCGAGGTGACGCTTACGGGCACGGTTCCGGAGCGGGGCGCGAAGCGTCGGGCCGAGGACCTCGCCGAAAGCATCTCCGGCGTGCGCCACGTCCAGAACGATCTGCGGGTCGGGGCCAAGGGGGGACGGGGTGCCGGCGCCGGGACGGGCGGCGACATGGCGGGCGCCGGCCCACCGGAGCCGAAGGTCTCGGACCGCACCGGCGCCGAGGCGCCCGGCACCGCGGGCGGCACGGCCGCCGGATCGCGGGCGGGCGCCCGCAGGACCGGCGATCCCGCCAAGGCCTGAGCCTTCGTCTCGATGACGTGAAGTTCCCCGGTGCTTCCCCAGGGACACCGTCCGGCCGTTCCGTGTTAAGCTCGGGCAGGCCTCAAGTATCGAGGCCGGTCCACGAGGTCACGGGAGCGTACCATGAAGAAGTTCTTGACCTTAGCCGCCGCGCTCGTCGCAGCCGGCCTCCTGATGTTGCCCGAGGACGCCTCCGCGCGGTCCTTCGGCGGGCGCGGCTGGGGCGGCGGCGGCTTCCGCGGCGGCGGGTTCCGCGGCGCGGCCTTCCACGGCGGCTGGCGCGGCGGCGGCTTCCGCCACGCCGGCTGGGGCTGGGGCCATCGCCGACACTGGGGCGGGTGGGGCTGGGGCGCGGGCGCGCTCGCGGCCGGCGCCCTCATCGGCGCCGCGACCTACCCCTACGACGGCTACGGCTACGGCTACGGCGGCTACTACCCCGCCTCCTACGGCTACTACGGCGGTTGCGGCCAGCAGCTCGCCTGGATCCAGACGCCTTACGGCTGGCGCCGCGCCTGGGTCTCGACCTGCTACTGAGCCGGCGGGCCGACGCGAAAAGCTCCCGCATCGCCCGATGCGGGAGCTCCCCGGCCCGGAGCATCAGCGCGGCAGGCCGAACGCGGCGGTGATGTCGAAGTAGACCGAGACCTTCTCGCCGGCGGGCGATTCGAGGTCGATGCGGTCGTAGCGGCGGCCGTTCCGGGACATCAGCGCCTGCCGGGTCCGGCGCCAGCCCGGGTAGTTCCCGCGCAGCCAAGCGCCTTCGCTCGCGACGGCGCCGTCCGATCCGGCGTCGCTCTTGAGGGTTATGGCGCGCTCGATCGACGTGCCGTCGCGCGTCTGCGGCGCCTGCGCGAGCGCCGCGCCGCCCGCGAGGAGCGCGCAGGCGAGGACCGCAAGGCCAGGGACGCTTCGGAATAGGCTCGTCCTCGTCGGCCTCACCCCATCACCGTGTGGCTCTGCTCGCGCATGAACTGCGGCACGTACCAGGGGCCGAGGCCGCCCTTGCCGGTCACGCCGGAGCCCTTCCAGCCGCAGAAGGTCTGGATGCCGGGCCAGGCGCCGGTGGTCGCGCCGCTCGCCCGGTTGGCGTAGAGGACGCCGGCCTCCGCCGTATCGAGGAATTCCTGGAGCTCGGCCTCGTCCCGCGTGTAGATCCCGGCGGTGAGGCCGAAGACCACGCCGTTGCCCTCGGCGATCGCGGCGGAGAGGCCGGCGAAGCGGCGCACCGTCAGGAACGGCAGGAACAGCTCCTCCTTGTGGAGGTCGTGATCGGGGGGCAAGTCCGCCGCGATCGAGGGGGCGACATAGAAGCCCTTGTCGTAGAGGCCGCCTGAGAGGACCTCGCCGCCCGCGAGGAAGCGGCCCTGCTGGCGCACGCTGTCGGCGGCGCGCCCGAAGCGCTCGGCGGCCGCGCCGCCGATGACGGGCCCGACGAACACGCCCGGGTCTTGCGGATCGCCGACCTTGAGGCGCTCCGTCTTCCCGACGAGCGCCCCCAAGAAATCGTCCGCGACCGCCTCGTGCACGAAGACCGTGGAGCCGGCCGAGCATTTCTGGCCGGACAGGCCGAAGGCCGAGCGCATCACCCCGGAGGAGGCGGCGTCGAGGTCGGCGCTCGCGGTCACATAGGTCGGGTTCTTGCCTCCCATCTCGGCGATCACCGGGTGCGCGTGGGGACGCGCCGCCATCCTGCGGAAGATCGCCATGCCGACCCGGTGCGAGCCCGTGAAGGCGACGCCGGCGACGCCCGGATGGCCGACGAGGGCCTCTCCCACCTCGGTCCCGCCGCAAACGAGGTTGACGACGCCCGCCGGCAGGCCGGCCTCCACGAAGGCATCGACGGCGAGGCGCCCGGTCAAGCCCGCCATCGGGCTCGGCTTGAAGACGACGGTGTTCCCGGCGACGAGCGCGCCCGTCATCATCGCGACGGAGAGCGCCACGGGGAAGTTGAACGGCGCGATCACGGCGAAGACGCCGTGCGGCCTGAGCACCGATCGGGTCGCCTCCTGCGGGAAGGCGCGGCGCATCGGGCGGTCGTAGCCGCCGTTGTCCTCCATCTCGGCGCAGTAGTAGCGGATAAGGTCGATCGTCTCCTCGACCTCGCCGACCGCCTCCATGCGCGACTTGCCGACCTCGAACAGGCAGGCGGCGGCGATCTCGTACTTCCGGGCCTCGATGCGGTCGGCGGCGCGGCGCATGAGCGCGACGCGCTCGGGCCAGGGACGGCGGCTCCAGTCCGGGTACGCGCCGCGGGCGGCCGCGACGGCACGGTCCACGGCCATGGGCGAGGCCGCGAAGAAGCGGCCGAGCGGCCAGTCGCGGTCGATCGGAGAGGGAGCCGTGTAGGGCGTCCCGTCGTCGTCCTCCCGGCCGCCGATCAGGTTCGCCCGCGTCCGCCCGAGGATCTCGGCGCGCACCGCCGGGAGGAGCCGGTCGAGATGCGCGTGGACGCCGGAGAAGTCCTCCGCGAGGTTGGAATAGGTGACGCGTGGCAGGGACGGCGACATGATTCGTCCTGGGAAGCGGCTCGCCGGCAGTCTAGCGCCCGGCGGCGGCGCCGGAAGGGCCGCAAAGCCTTCGGCATGACCCGCGGGTCATGCCGGCGCGGGGCAGACGGCGGAGCTTGTGGTTGTAAGAGTTCCATGCGCTGTACGCATATAGGCTATTACTGCGACGGCTTAGCCATTATCTGCGCCTCGTTCGCACATCTTCTGCCTTCCTACGAACTATAGAATTCGTAAATAAGGCTGTTCCTGACGGAAGAAAACAGAATACTTCGGCACCTCCGCCTCCTGTATTCAGCCTGTACGCTTCCCTCCGACAACTATGCCCCATTCCTGCCGGGTTGAGCCTTGAGGTGGATTACCTCAACGAACCCAAAAGGGATGCGGGACAAAATGAAGACTACTAAATTGCCGATCGCGGCAGCCCTTGCGGCGTGCGCGTTTTCTATCGGCTTCCTCTCCGGCGGCGAGGCTCGGGCCGCAGGCGTCCAGCGCGGCGCGGCCTCGTGGTACGGGCCGGGCTTCCATGGCAAGAAGACCGCGAGCGGCGAGCGCTTCAATCCGAACGCCATGACGGCGGCCCATCGCAGCCTGCCCTTCGGCACCAGGGTGCGCGTCGTCAACGAACGCACCGGGCGCTCCGTGACGGTGCGGATCAACGACCGCGGCCCATTCCACGGCGGGCGCATCATCGACCTCGCGCAGGCACCGGCGCGGGCGCTCGGCATCGCCGGCACCACCTACGTCTCGCTCCACACCGGCGGGTAGCGCTCCAACTCCTCCGCTTGCGGGGAGAGGTGCGGGCTCAGAACTTCCCGAAGCGCAAATACGCCTCCTGCGGGTCCGTGCCGGCGAGGATCGCGGTGCGGACCTTGTTCTCGGTCGCGACCGCGGCTTCCGCCTTGGCGATCACGTCCTCGACGATGGCCTTCGGCACCCGGATGGCGCCGTCCCGGTCGGCGACGAGGTAGTCGCCGGGCTGCACCACGACGTCGCCGATCCGGATCTCCACGTCGAAGCCTTCGGGCCGCCACCAGCCGACGATGTCGCGGGGCGTGAAGCCGCGGCTCCAGGTCTGGAAGCCCATCCCGATCAGAAAGTTCACGTCGCGGACGTAGCCGTCGACGAGGCAGCCGAGCACGCCCTTGTTCTTGAGGGTCTCGGCCGAGAGCTCGCCCATGTGGGCGACCGTGCGGTCGTTCGGCTGGCACAGCCAGACGTGGCCGCTCTTCGCCTTCGACAAGAGCCCGGTCCATTCCAGAAGAGTCTCGTGCGGGTCGAAGCCGCCGGTCCGCCCCGCGATGGTGAACACCGGGCCGGCGAGCGCCTTCTCGGGAAAGAGCGGGCGCAGCTCCGCCGGGAAGGTGAAGTCGGCAAGGCCCATGCCGCGCATGACGTCGTGCACGACGCCGGTGTAGCAGGCGCGAAGGCGCTCGGTGATCCGGTCGGTCATGGTCCCTGGTGCCGAAGCCGCCGTCGCGCGGCGGGCGGCACGAAACCACCTCGACCGGGATGCCGCAAGAGGGCATCCTTCGCCGCCGCTCGAGGTGCCTCATGACGTTCCTGCCCGAAACCGGCGTCCTCCTCGCCTATTCGCTCGCCTGCTTCGTCCTGTTCATCACGCCGGGGCCGGACATGAGCTTCTTCCTCGCCAGGACCGTCACGGGCGGCCGCATGGCCGGGGTCGCGGCGGTCCTCGGGGGAGCCGCCGGGTGCTGCGTCCATACGCTCCTCGCCGCGCTCGGCATCTCGGCGCTGCTCGCGGCCTCGCCGACGGCGTTCCTCGTCCTGAAGGTGGTCGGGGGCCTGTATCTGTTATGGCTGGCCGTCGACGCCGTCCGGCACGGCTCGGCGCTCAATCTGCGCGCCGAGGCCGCCGGCAGGGTCTCGGCCTGGAGCACCTTCCTGATCGGCGTCGGCGTCAACCTGACGAACCCGAAGGTGGTCCTGTTCTTCGTGACCTTCCTGCCGCAGTTCGTCAGCGCCGGCGATCCCCATGCGGCCCGCAAGCTCGTGTTCCTCGGGCTCTACTTCGTGGCGTTCTCCCTGCCGCTCTGCCTCGCGCTCGTGCTCGCGGCCGAGCGGGTGATCGCGCTTCTGAAGACCCGTCCGCGCGTCATGCGGGCGATCGACTATTCCTTCGCCGGCCTGTTCGGCGCCTTCGCCGTCAAGGTCCTGGCGATGCCGGGCCGGTGATCGGGCACGCTTGGGAGCGGAGTTTTGCCCGTCGCCTTGGAGCATGGTAGGACGCCGCGGGCGGATCGGCTCCCCCGTCGTGGGAACGGCCGGTTCGCGATCAAGTTAACCGATGAACAGGGCCGGTCTTCAAGGCGCGGCCCGGATAACGACCCAGGGAGGTCACGCATGAAGAGGATTTTCGCCGCGACGGTGGCGGCCGGCCTGCTGCTCGGAGGCGCTCCGGCGTCCGCGCAGGACAAGCTCACCGTCTGGTGGGTGAAGGGCTTCTACAAGTCCGAGGACGACGCCCTGTTCGAGGCGGTCAAGAAGTTCGAGCAGAAGAGCGGCGTCAAGGTCGAGCTGTCCCAGTACGCCGTCCAGGACATGATCCCGAAGACCGTCTCGGCGCTCGATTCCGGCACGCCGCCGGACGTCGCCTACGCCGACGTGTACGACTTCCAGGTCGCCGGCAAGTGGGCCTTCGAGGGCAAGCTCGAGGACATCTCGGACATCATCAACCCGATCAAGGACCGCTTCGCCCCGAACACCGTCGAGACGGCGTTCCTCTACAGCGACAAGGCGAAGAAGAAGGCCTACTACGCCTTCCCGCTCAAGCAGCAGACCATGCACATCGAGTACTGGATTGACATGCTCGAGCAGGCGGGCTTCAAGGAGAGCGACATCCCGAAGACCTGGAAGGAGTACTGGGCCTTCTGGTGCGACAAGGTGCAGCCCGGCCTGCGCAAGGCCGCGGGCTCGCGCGCCTACGGCATCGGCCAGCCGCTCGGCGTCGATTCGAGCGACAGTTTCTACTCCTTCCTGACCTTCATGGACGCCTACAACGTCAAGCTCGTCGACGACGACGGCAAGCTCCTCGTCGACGACCCGAAGGTGAAGCAGGGCCTCGTCGGCGCCCTCACCGACTACACCATGCCGGCGACGAAAGGCTGCACGCCGCCGTCCTCCACGAGCTGGAAGGACCCGGACAACAACGTCGCCTTCCACAACAAGACGACGGTGCTCACCCACAACGCCACGATCTCGATCGCGGCGAAGTGGCTCGACGACATGAACAACCAGACGCTGAACCAGGAGCAGCGCGACCAGGCGAAGAAGAACTACGAGCAGCTCATCCGCACGGCGGGCTTCCCGAACAAGCCCGACGGCCAGCCCATGGGCTACCGCACGGCGGTCAAGGTCGGGGTGGTCTTCGCCGACGCGAAGCAGAAGCAGCGCGCCAAGGAGTTCGTCTCGTTCCTCCTCCAGGAGGAGAACCTGACGCCTTACGTCGAAGGGGCGCTCGGGCGCTGGTTCCCGGTGACGAAGACCGCCCAGGAGAGCCCGTTCTGGCAGGCCGACCGCCACCGCAAGTCGGTCTACGACCAGTACAAGGCCGGCACGGTGACCTTCGAGTTCGTGAAGAACTACAAGTTCACCATCCTCAACAACGAGAACGTCTGGGCCAAGGCCGCGAACCGGGTCATCAACGAGAAGGTGCCGGTCGACAAGGCCGTGGACGAGATGATCGCCCGCATCAAGCAGGTCGCGGGCTCGTAGGACGCCAAGGCTTCCGGCCGCCCTCTGAAGGGCGGCCGGGCCGCACCCGATGTCGTGAGCGACCCGGGGACAAGGACCGGAGGGACTCGAGGAGGGCTTGATGTCCACGGTGGCCGTTCGCGAGGTCCAGGCCGTCGCCCCCGCCGCGACGGACGACAGGATGTCGTCCTGGCAGGTCTGGGGCCTCATCATGATCGCCCCTTACGTCCTCGTCTTCCTCGCCTTCGTGCTCTACCCGGTCGGCTACGGCCTGTGGACGGCGCGCCACCCGCAAAGCTACGTCCACCTCTGGGAAGACCCGATCTTCGCCCGCTCGGTCGTGAACACGCTCGTGTTCATCATCGTCGGCGTGAACATCAAGATGGTGATCGCGCTGCTCCTGTCCGGGTTCTTCGTCGTGGCCCGGCCCTGGATCCGCTGGCTTTCGCTGCTCTTCATCCTGCCCTGGGCGGTGCCGTCGATCCCGACCATCCTGTCGTTTAGGTTCATGCTCAACCCCGAGTGGGGCGTCATCAATCAATTGATCTTCAAGCTCACCGCCGACGACGGCCCGAACTGGCTCAACGACCCGACGCTGGCGCTGACCCTTGCGATCCTGGTCCACATCTGGAAGTCGCTGCCGTTCTGGACCCTGATCCTGATCGCCGGCCGGCTCGCGATCGGCGGCGAGCTCTACGAGGCCGCCTCCGTCGACGGCGCTTCGAGCTGGCAGAAGTTCCGGTTCATCACCTGGCCGTCGATGCAGACCCTGTATCTGACCTGCCTCATCCTCTCCATGATCTGGACGCTCGGCGACTTCAACAGCGTCTACCTCCTCACCGGCGGCGGCCCGGCCGACCTCACGCACGTGCTCGCGACGCTGGGCATCCGCTATCTCAGGCTCGATCAGGTCGATCTTTCGATGGCGGCGATCGTCTGTGCCATGCCGCTCGTCCTCCCGCTCGTCTACGTGATGATGAAACGGCTGTCGAAATGAGCGCCCCAACCGCCGGAACCGTCCGCACCACCGCGCCGCCCGCCGGATCCCCGACGGCCCCGGCCGCCCTTGCTCCCACGGCCGCCCGTGTCGAGCGGGACCGCGGCGACACGTGGCGCGCGGTCGCGACCGACGCCAAGCTCCTCCTCGTCGGCATCCCGGTCCTGATCTGGACGCTGCTGCCGATCTACCACATGGTGCTGTTCGCGATCTCGCCGAAGCAGGAGGCCTTCTCGGGGCAGCTGTGGCCGGCGCACCCGACGCTGCGCAACTTCGAGGTCGTGTTCGGCCAGCAGCACTATTTCCTGCACAACTTCTGGCTCCAGCTCTGGAACTCGGTGGCGATCGCGGTCTCGACCGGGCTCCTCACGCTCATGGTCGCGACCTGCGCCGCCTTCGCGATCAGCCGCCTGAAGGTCAAGGGCGGGCGCACGGTCATGAACCTCGCGCTCTTCACCTACTTCATCCCGGCGGCCTTCCTCGCCGTGCCGATGTACCGGACCATGGGGCTCTACGGGCTCCTCAACAGCCACTGGGCCCTCATCCTCGCCATGGTGACGATCGCCTCGCCCTACGCCATCTGGGTGCTGAAGCAGGCCTCGGACAAGCTCCCCGTCGAGCTCGACGAGGCCGCCGTCATGGACGGCGCCTCGCCCCTCCAGCTCTTCCGCCTCGTCTACCTCCCCCTGATGATGCCGTCCCTCGTCGCGATCGGCACCTACGCGCTCCTCCTCGCCTGGAACGAGTACCTCTACGCCTTCCTGCTCCTCTCCCGCGACACCGACATCACGCTGCCCGTGGCCCTCGGCAACTTCCTCGCCGCCGACGACTCCCCTTGGGAGCTCCTGATGACCACGGGTCTCATCTACTCGCTGCCGCCGGCCGCCATCTACTACACCTTCAAGCGCTACATGGTCGGCGGGCTGACCGCGGGCGCGGTGAAGAGCTAACTTCGCCCACTCACAAACCCTCATGCTGAGGTGCGAGGAGCGAAGCGACGAGCCTCGAAGCACGCACCGGCGGATAGGCGCTGCATCGACAGGGTTGCGTCCTTCGAGGCTCGCTCCGCTCGCACCTCAGGATGAGGGTTGGGAGGATGCTCGACCGAAGGCGGAGACGATGAGAACCATCTACGACGAGCGCAACGACACGATGTTCGTCCGCTTCGCCGAAACGGCCATCATCGAGAGCGAGGAGGTCTCGCCTGGCCTCATTCTCGATTACGATGCGGAAGGCCGGATCGTCGCGGTCGAGTTCCTGAATGCTCCCAAGCAGCTTACGCGGGAAACCGCCCTGAAGGAGCTGGCCGCCTGAGGTCGGCAATCTCCGCGCGCTCACCGGATGAACTGGTCGATGTAGTCTAACCCAAGCCCGTTCCTCGCGTAATGCGCGCGGCACTTGTCGATGCGGGTGAAGACGTCGTCGTAGCCGGTCGTGCGGCCGTCGGGGTCGACGTAGATCATGGCGCCGTTGACCTGGAACAGGGTGATCATCTCCTCGACGTGCGGGTCGACCACGAGGGTGTGGGTCTCGCCCGGCGCCTCGTAGACATAAGCCCCCTCGGTCGCGACCCAGTCGTGCTCGAGGTAGCGCCACTCGCCTTTCAGCACGAAGCCGTGCACCGGCAGCGGGTGGCGGTGGCGGGACAGCACGCCGGACTTCCGAACTTTCAGGAGGTTCATCCAGTAGCCCCGCGAGGCGCACATCATGAGCGGGCGGAACCACACGTTCTCCTCGACCGGCACCCAGACCCGCTCGTCCGCCGGGATCGCGTCCGGGACCACGAGCTCCGGCGGCGACTCCTTGGGCTGCGGATGCCGGTAGGGGACCCACTTGTCGCCGGTCGGCGCGACGGTCTCATGCGGCTTGCTCATCGGTTCGCTCCTGAAGCCATGATCAGACGGCCAGATATCCCCCGTCGACGGCGAGGATCGCGCCCGTCACGAAGCGGGCGGCGGGGGAGGCCAGAAAGACGATGCCGCCCGCGACCTCCTCCGGCGTGCCCCAACGCCCCATCGGCGTGCGGGCGAGGATCGGGGCGCTCTTCTCGGCGTCCTGACGCAGCGCCTCGGTGAGGGGCGTCGCGATCCAGCCCGGCGCGATCGCGTTGACGCGGATTCCTTCGCCCGCCCACGCCGCAGCCAGACTTTTCGTCAGCTGCCCGATGCCGCCCTTCGAGGCGCTGTAGGCGGGCACGCGGGGCCCGCCGAAGAAGGTCAGCATCGAGGCGAGGTTCACGACCGAGCCCTGCGTCTCGGCGAGCTTCGTCTTCGCGGCGGCGCAGGCCCGCATGGCGCCGGTGAGGTTGATCGCGATGACGTCGGCGAAATTGTCGGGATCGTGCTCGAGGTCGCGCCGGATCGTGCCGGCGGCGTTCACGAGCACGTCGAGGCGGGGCAGGCCGGCGACCGCCGCCTCGACCGCCGGCCCGTCGCGCACGTCGAGGCACGCGAAGGCGATGCCCGCGTTCGCGGCATCGGCGCGGGCGCGCTCGCATTCGGCGTCGGTCGCCCCCGTCGCGAGCACGCTGCCACCGAGGTCGCGGAAGGCGACCGCGGCGCCGAGTCCGATGCCGCTCGTCCCTCCCGTCACGAGCACGCTCTTGCCCGCGAACAGGCCGGGCGCGAAAGCCTCGACGATGCCGGCCATCGTCAGGCCGCCACCTTGGACAGGCCCGCCCAGTCGAAGGAAATGCCGTGCCCCGGCCGGTCCGGGGCGACCGCGACGCCGTCGCGGATCGCGAGCGGCTCGGCGATGTAGCGGTCGAGGCCGAAGCCGTGCGCCTCGAGGTACGACCGGTTCGGGCATGCGGCGAGGAGGTGGACGGTCACGTCGTGCGCCCCGTGCGAGGTCACGGGCAGGTTGAAGGCCTCGGCGAGCCGCGCGATCTTCATGAACGGGGTCACGCCGCCGCAGTTCGTCACGTCGGGCTCCGGATACGACACCGCGCCGCCGGCGATGTAGAGCTTGAACTCCCACAAGGTGCGCAGGTTCTCGCCCGCCGCGATCGGCACGCCGCCCTCGCGCAGGATGCGGGCGTGGCCGGCGGGGTCGTCCGGGATCGTCGGCTCCTCGAGCCAGGTGAGGTCGAACGGCTGCAGCGCCCGGGCGGCGCGGATCGCCTCGTCGACGTCCCACTTCATGTTGGCGTCGGCCATGAGCGGGAAATCCTGTCCGAGGTGCGCCCGCATGGCCGCCACCCGCTCCACGTCCTCCGAGAGGTTCTTCCTCCCGACCTTCATCTTGATCGCCCGAAAGCCCTTGGCGAGGTTGCCGTCGGTCTGGCTAAGAAGCGCGTCGAGGGGAAGGTCGAGGTCGATGCCGCCGGCATAGCAGGGCACCTTAGGGTCGTAGCCGCCGAGGAAGTTCCACAGGGGCAGGCCGGCGCGACGCGCCTTCAGGTCCCAGAGCGCCATGTCGAAGGCGGAGAGCGCGAGCACCGTCGGCCCGCCGCGCCCGCCGTAGTGCAGGGCCCACCAGCATTTCAGCCACAGGCGCTCGATGTGGTCGGCCTCCTCGCCGGCCATGATTTCCTGGATCTCGCGGCGGAGCACCGCGTCCACGGCGGCGCCGTTGCGCCCGACCGTGTAGGTGTAGCCGACGCCCTCGGCGCCTTCGGCGTCGCGCACCCGCACGGTGACGAGCTCGAAGGCGCTCATCTCGCCGTGGGTCGAGTCGGTCAGGACCTCGGGCAGGGGGATGCGGTAGAAGCCGGGCTCGATCGAGCGGATGGCGGGCATGGCGTCCTCGAATTCGGGGCGCCCTCGTTACCACAAACCGGCTGCCCGAAAACTGCGCTTCCGGCGCGCGCCGATTTCGGCTTTGATCGCGGCCGACCGGCTCACCCGCACGAGGCTCCCATGTCGATGAAATCCTTTGCCGCCGCCATTGCCCTGACCCTCGCCGCCGCGTCGGCGCAGGCGCAGGACCTCATCGTCGAGAAGAAGACCTTCGAATTGCCGCAGTACACGACCGCCGGGGGAGCGACGATCAAGGGCGTCAAGATCGGCTGGGAATCCTACGGCCGGCTCAACGCCGATAAGTCGAACGTCATCCTCGTCACGCACTTCTTCTCGGGCACGAGCCACGCGGCGGGCAAGTACAAGGCGGAGGACCGCGCGCCCGGCTACTGGGACTCGATCATCGGCCCCGGCAAGGCGATCGACACGGAGAAGTACTTCGTCATCTCCTCGGACACCCTCGTGAACCTCTCCCCCAAGGACCCGAACGTGGTCACGACGGGACCGGCGACGGTCAACCCCGAGACCGGCAAGCCCTACGGCATGAGCTTCCCGGTGGTCTCGATCCGCGATTTCGTGAACGTCCAGAAGGCGCTCCTCGACAGCCTCGGAATCACCAAGGTCAAGGCCGTGGTCGGCGCCTCCATGGGGGCGCTGCAGGCCTACGAGTGGGCGGTCGCCTACCCGGACATGGTCGAAAGAATCGTGCCGGTGATCGGCGCGGCGGGCGGCGACCCCTACCTCGGCGCCTGGATCGACGTCTGGGGCATGCCGATCCGCCTCGACCCGAAGTGGAAGGGCGGCGCCTACGACCCGCAGGACCCGCCGAAGGAGGGCCTCGCCGCGGCCCTCAAGATCGTGACGCTCCACGCGCAAGGCCCCGAGTGGGCGGCCAAGAACTTCGGCGCCGCGCCGGCCGAGGAGGGCAAGGACCCGGCCCAAAGCGTCGAGAGCAAATACAAGCTGATCGCGGCCCTCGACGCCGCGGGCGCCGCCCGCGCCGCGGTCGCGGACGCGAACCACATGCTCTACCTCGTGCGCGCGAACCAGCTCGCCGCCGCCGACCCGGCGAAGATCAAGGCGCCTACCCTCATCGTCTACACGCCGACCGACCAGGTCTTCCGCCAGGAGTGGGTCGAGCGCACGGCGGCGGCCATCAAGGGGAACGGCACGGCGGTCGAGACGGTCGAGATCGGCGGCCCCAACGGCCACCTCAACGGCGTCCTCCACATCGCCCAGGCGGGAGCGAAGATCGCGGCGTTCCTGGCCAAATAGGAGCGGCGGCGGTCACGCTCCCCGCTTCACCCGCGCGAGCGCGAGGCCGAAAGCCTCGGCGAAGCTTTCGCGCTCGGGCGGGGAGAGCTCGCGGGCGATGACGACCTCCTGGCCGCGGGAGACGAGGGCGAGGCGCAGCAGGCCGAACTCCTCGTCGGCCTCGCGGGCGAGCTTCGTCCACAGGGGGTTGAAGCGCCACTCGCGCGGCTCGCCCCGATGGCTCACACGACGGAACAGGAGCTCGATCGGGGTCAGCACCACCTCCTCGAAGGAGCGGCCGCTGCGGAAGCTCGCCCGGAAGGCGATGGCGAGGGCGATGAGCTCGAGGCCGAGAAAGCCGGTCACCGGCCATAGCCCCATGACCGCGAACGGGATGCCGGCCGCCGCCATGACGAGGCCGCAGAGGATCATGACCGTGCGCAAGCCCTTTCGGCCAAGCGACCGGTGCGGCCGGATGACCGCCGAGAAGACCGGTTGCCCGAAGCCGCCGATGAAACCGCAGGGAGCCTTGCCGCTGTCCATCGGGCGAATATAACGCCTGGATGCCCAGGGTTAAGCCGCCCTCCCCCGTCAAAACCGCGCGATCCAAGGCTTCGAGGCCCGAGGCTTCGAGACCCCGCGCGACGCTCGAGGCGCCGCTCACCGCCGCCGCGAAGCCGGCGCGGGCGCCGAAGCCGGTGGACCGGGCGACGCTCGCCGAAGTCTTCCGGCGCTTCCGCGAGGCGAGCCCGGAGCCCAAGGGCGAGCTCGAGCACGTCAACCCCTACACGCTCCTCGTCGCCGTGGTGCTCTCGGCGCAGGCGACCGACACGGGCGTCAACAAGGCGACCCGCACCCTGTTCGCGGTGGCCGACACGCCCGATAAGATGGTGGCGCTCGGCGAGGCCGGCGTGCTGGACCACATCCGGACCCTCAACTTCCTCAACACCAAGGCCCGCAACGTCGTGGCGCTGTCGCGGCGCCTCGTCGAGGAGCACGGCGGCGCGGTGCCGCGCTCGGTCGAGGTCCTGGAGACCTTGCCGGGGGTCGGAAGGAAGAGCGCGAGCGTCGTCGTCAACATCGCCTTCGGCGAGCCGCGGATCGCCGTCGACACGCACATCTTCCGGGTCGCGAACCGCATCCCGCTGGTCCGCACCGAGACGCCGCTCGAGACTCAAGGAGAGCTGGAGAGGATCGTGCCCGAGGAGTTCCGGCTGCACGCGCACCACTGGCTCATCCTGCACGGCCGCTACGTCTGCAAGGCGCGCCGTCCCGAGTGCTACAGGTGCCTCATCCGGGATCTCTGCCGCTACGAGCCGAAGACGCCGGCGCCGTAGGTTCACCCGCCGGTGCGCTTGAGGCACTGCACCGGGCCGCGGGTGCAGGCGATGCCCGGGGTCGAGCAGGCGGCGGCGTGGCCGTCGCGCCGGCAGACGACGCAGCCGTCGGTCCACTCGGCGCAAGATCGGTCGTGGTCGCCGAAAGCGGCGGCGGAGGGCGCGCGGGGCGCCGGCGCCGCGGGCAAGAGCCCGGACAGAACGATCGTGCCGATCACGATGGCCATGACGGCCAGGAAGACCGGGAGGTCCTCGCGGCGGGACGGCGGGGGGGTCATCCCGGGATCATCCGAAGACCAGGAGCCCGGCGAGACCGGCGGCCCCGACCGCGATGCGCCACCAGGCGAAGAGCGAGAAGCCGTGGCGCGACACGTAGTCGAGGAAGCCCTTGACCACGGCGAGCCCGGACACGAAGGCGGCCGCGAAGCCGATGGCGATCAGGGCGCCGTCCTCGAACGACAGGCTCTTGTAGCTCTTCAGGAGCTCGTAGGCGAAGGCCCCCGCCATGGTCGGCATGGCGAGGAAGAACGAGAACTCGGCGGCCGAGCGCTTGTCCGCCCCCATCAGCATGGCCCCGACGATGGTGGCGCCGGAGCGCGACACCCCCGGGATCATGGCGAGGCATTGGAACAGGCCGATCGTGAGATACATCGGCAAGGGAAACCGCGTCGCGTCGTCTTGGGTCCGCTCGAGCTTCAGCTCGTCGATCACCATCAGGACGAGCCCGCCGGCGATCAGGGTGCAGCACACCAGGAAGGGGTTGAACAGGACCTCCTTGATGAAGTTGCGCAGGAGCACGCCGATCACGGCCGCGGGCAGGAACGCGATCAGGACGCCGAGGACGAACCGGCGCGCGTCCGGATCCCGGGGCGTCGCCGCCGCGATCCGCCACAGCCGCATGAAGTAGACCGAGACGAGGGCCAGGATCGCGCCGAACTGGATCAGGATCGCGAAGGTCTTGTTGGCCTCACTTTCCCAGCCGAAGAAGTGCTGCAGCAGGAGGAGGTGGCCGGTCGAGGACACCGGCAGGAACTCGGTGCCGCCCTCGAGGACGCCGAGAACCACCGCCTGGAACAGCTCTTGCCCGGTCATCAGGAGCCCCTCGCGGCTCGCGGCCCGCGCGCGGAGTGAATCGGGTTGTGTTGCCGCCGGGCGGCTTCTATACGGCCTGCGCCGCAGGCGCCATCGCGGCGCGACGACTTTCCCCGACGGTTACGCCCCGTTAAGGCCGACACGGTCCTAATCTGCCGCCCGACGCGGTGGCTCCGCCACCTCCCGCTGAAAAGCCCCATGGCGACCCTCCACCACTACCCGTTCTGCCCGAACTCGCGCTTCGTGCGGCTCGTCCTCGCCGAAATGGGCGTGGAGCCGGAGCTCAGGGAGGAGCGCCCTTGGGAGCGGCGGACCGAGTATCTCGGCATCAACCCGGCGGGCTCCACGCCGGCGCTCGTCGACGGCGGCCTCGTGGCGCCGGGCGCCGCCGTCATCGCCGAGTACCTCGACGAGACCCGCGGCCTTAAGCTGAACGGGCGCCGCCTCCTGCCGGAGGCGCCGGCGGAGCGCGTCGAGGTGCGGCGGCTCCTCGACTGGTTCCTGCAGAAGTTCCAGGACGAGGTCACGGGCTACCTCGTGACCGAGAAGATCTTCAAGCGCTTCATGGGCGCGGGCGGCGGGCCGCCCGACATGAACGCGATCCGGGCGGCGCGCGCCAACCTGCGCTATCATCTCAGGTACATCGGCTACCTGATCGCCGGACGGAACTGGCTTGCGGGCGACGATCTGACCTATGCGGATCTCGCGGCGGCGGCCCATCTCTCCTGCGCGGATTATCTCGGCGACGTGCCATGGGACGAGGACGAGACGGCGAAGGGCTGGTACGCCCGGGTGAAGTCCCGGCCGGCGTTCCGCGCGGTCCTCGCCGACCGGATCCCGGGGATGCCGCCGCCCGCCCACTACGCGGACCTCGACTTCTGACCGGCGAGGCCCTGAAGACGGCGCTCGCGGAGCGTGCGAAGGCGCTCGGGTTCGACGTCATGCGGGTCGTGCGGCCGGACGCGATCCCGGCCGCGCCCACCCGCCTCGAAGCGTGGCTTGGCGAGGGCCATCACGGCTCGATGGAGTGGATGGCGGCCACGCCGGAGCGCCGCGCCGACCCGCGGGCGCTGTGGCCACAGGTGCGCAGCATCGTCGTCCTCGGGGTGAGCTACGCCCCCTCCTTCGACCCCCTCGCGTCGCTTACCCAAAAGGACCGGGCCACGATCTCGGTCTATGCCCGCGCCCGCGACTATCACGACGTCATCAAGGGCCGGCTCAAGGAGCTCGCCGGCTTCCTCGCTGCCCGCGGCGGGGGCGACGTCAAAGTGTTCGTCGACACGGCGCCCGTCATGGAGAAGGCGCTGGCGCAGGCCGCCGGGCTCGGCTGGCAGGGCAAGCACACGGTGCTGGTCTCGCGCGACTTTGGGAACTGGCTCTTCCTCGCCAGCATCTTTTCGACCGCCGAGCTGCCGCCCGACGAGGCTGAGAGCGACCGCTGCGGGTCGTGCCGGCGCTGCCTCGACGCGTGCCCGACGGACGCGTTCCCGGCGCCCTACCGCCTTGATAGCCGGCGCTGCATCTCGTACCTGACGATCGAGCACAAGGGCCACATCGCGCCCGAGCTGCGCGAGGGGATCGGCAACCGGGTCTTCGGCTGCGACGACTGCCTCGCGGTCTGCCCCTGGAACAAGTTCGCGCAGGCCGGGCGCGAGGCGCGGCTCGTGCAGCGCGAGGAGTTCTCAGCCCCCCCGCTCGCCGAGCTCGCCCGGCTCGACGACGCCGCGTTCCGAAAGAAATTCGCCGGGACGCCAATCAAGCGCACGGGCCGCGACCGCTTCGTCCGCAACGTCCTCATCGCCGTCGGCAACTCCGGCGACCCTGCCCTCGCCGAGGAAGCGCTGCGCCTCCTCGACGACCCCTCCCCCCTCGTGCGCGCCATGGCCGTATGGGCGGCGTCGCGGCTGCTCCCGGCGGAGGTCGTGGCCGGGCTCGCGGCGGCGCGGCTCGAGGCGGAAGACGATCCCGACGTGCGCGCCGAGTGGGAGCGCGCCCGCCTCTCCCCCGGAGGGAGAGACCGACTCGCGCCGCAGGCGCGAGCGGGTGAGGAGGAAAGCCCGATCTATCCGGACAGGGCGGCGGCCCTGTGAACCTCTTCGCCTTCGGCCTCGGCTACAGTGCTCTGCACTTCGTGCGCCGCTACCACGACCGGTTCGCGGAAATCGCCGGCACAGTGACCTGCGAGGAGAAAGCCGCGGCGCTGCGAACTGAAGGCATCGAGGCGTTCGTCTTCGACGGGAAGGCCGCCGACCCGGCGGTCGCGGCGGCGCTCGGGCGCGCCGACACGCTCCTCGTCTCGGTCCCGCCCGACGCGGGCTGCGACCCGGCGCTCGCCAGCTTCGGCGAGGCAGTCGCCGCGGCCCCTCGCCTCGCCTGGATCGGCTATCTCTCCACCGTCGGCGTCTACGGCGACCACGGCGGCGGCTGGGTCGACGAGGACACGCCGGCCCGGCCGGCCGACGGCCGCTCCCGGCAGCGGCTCGAGGCGGAAAACGCATGGCTCGCCCTCGGCGCCCGCGCGGGCAAGGCCGTGCAAATCTTCCGCCTCGCCGGCATCTACGGCCCCGGCCGCAACGCCCTTTCCCAGCTCGCGGCCGGCACGGCGCGGCGGATCGTGAAGCCGGGCCAGGTGTTCAACCGCATCCACGTCGACGACATCGCCGCTGTCCTCATGGCCTCGATCGCGCGGCCGAGCCCCGGTGCGGTCTACAACCTCGCCGACGACGAGCCGGCGCCGGCCGCGGACGTGGTCGCCCATGCGGCCCGCCTCGCGGGCGTCCCAGTGCCACCCGAGATTCCGTTCGAAGAGGCGCGGCTTTCGCCCATGGCGGCGAGCTTCTGGGCCGAGTGCAAGCGGGTCTCGAACCGCCGCATCAAGGACGGGCTCGGCGTCACGCTCCGATACCCGAGCTACCGCGAGGGGCTCGCGGCCCTGCGGAAGGCGGGCGAAGGCCCGGCGGAAAGCCCGCCCGGTCAGGCCGCGTGACGCTCGGCCGTCGGGCCGAAATGGTCGATGTAGCGCTGCCTGATGGCCGAGACCGGCAGCACCACGAGGACGTCGGTGGTGCCGAACTGACGGTCGATCACCGCTCCGTCCCCGAAGGCCGCCCCGAGGCGCAGGTAGCCCTTCACCAGGGGCGGCAGCTCGCGCAGCGCCGCCTTCGGATCGACCGCCTCCCGGCTCAGGAGGTCCATCGGCACATAGCGCCCGTCGAGCGCCCGCACCCGCCATCGCTCGGGAGCGCGGGCGTAGTGGTGCAGGAAGCTCAAGGGACGCGCGAGCTTCTCGGGATTTGTGCCTTCGAGACTCGCGCAGCCGATCATGACGTCGGTGCGATGGTGGAGGACGTAGGTCCAGACGCCGTGCCACAAAAGCTCGACGGTGCGCTTGTTGCGGTAGGGCGCGAGCACGCAGGAGCGGCCGAGCTCGAGGAAGCGCAAGGCGGGGTTCCGGTCGAGGAGCGGCCCGACGTCATACTCGCCGGCGCTGTAGAAGCCGAAGTGGCGGTCCGCCACCTCCTGGCGCAGGAGGCGGTAGGTGCCGACGACCTGCGGCTTCGATTTGCGGAACGCTGCCGGCTTCGCGGCGTGGTCGAGGACCAGGAGGTGGTCGCAGATCGCGTCGTACTCGTCGAGGTCGCGGCGCGAGAACAGGGAGGCGCCGTTCGGCACCGCCGACATCTCCTCGTAGAAGACCTTGAAGCGCAGCCGCTGCGCCTGGCGGATGTCCTTGGGGGTCGTCGCGAGCCGCACCTCGAGCGAGCCGAGCCGGCCGAGCACCGGGTCGAGCCCGCCTCGCGCCTCGGCGAGCGCCGCCCGCGTCTTCAGGCCCGGGATGAGCCGGACGACGCCGCCGCCCATCTGGAGCCAGGGCTGCGCCAAGGGATGCTGCGCCAAGCGATGCCCGGACGCGAAGCGGGGGCTCGGCCGCCTCGGCGCTTCCATCCTGGACATCGTCATGGAACCCTCGCTCGGCGACCGATCCTCAATGGCACGTGGGCGCGCCAGCCGCCGTTGAATGCCACCTGACATAAACCTCCGAACGATTTATGACAACGCGCGGAGATTGCCCACAGCGGCTTACGACGCCTCGGCGAGGGGCCTTGGCGCGTCCCTCAAGAGGGCTTCGAGCGCCGACAGCTCGAAGGGCTTGGCGAGGAAGCCGTCGAGGCCGGCTGCGGCCGAGGCCTCGTCGGCGTTGCGCAGGTTCGCCGTCAGCGCGACGATCCGCAGGGGCGCGGCTCCGAGCGTCGCCTCGATCTGCCGGATGCGGCGCGTGGTCTCGAAGCCGTCGAGCCCCGGCATGCGGATGTCCATCAGGACGAGCCCGTAAGGAGCGCGCTCGCCCGAGAGGGCCGATTCGGCGAGCGCCAGCGCCTCCTCCCCGGTCTTCGCCCAATCCGCGACGGCGCCGAGCTTCTCCAGCGACTTGAGCGCCAGGAGCGCGTTGATCTCGTTGTCCTCGGCGAGGAGGACGCGCAGCGCCGGCCGGCTGCCGCGCCGGACGGGCCGGGCCGGCCCCGCAGGGCTTTGCGCCGGGCGCGCCTCGGACGGGCAGACGAGCCCGAACAGCGAGCGCGCCCGCACCGGCTTGACGAGATAACCGTCGAAGCCCGCCGCCGCCGGCGAGCCGAACTCCCGCCGGTCGAAGGGCGAGAGCAGGACGAGCTTGCGCCCGATCCCGGCGCGGCGCGCCTCCTCGGCGACGCTGCGCACGACCTCCTCGCCGAAGGCGCAGTCGACGATCAGGAGGCCGAAGCCCGTCGTCGCCATTTTGGCGAGGGCGTCGACCGCGGTCTCGACGACGGTGACGTCCGCCCAGGCCTCGGCGAGCCGCCGGGCGATGAAAGGGGCCTCGAAAGGCGACTGCGCGAGCACCAGGGTGCGCAACCCCGCAAGGTCGGGCGGCTGGCCCGGCGCCGGCTCCGCCTCGGGCAGGGGCAGCGTGACCGTGAAGGTGGCGCCTTGGCCGACCGTGCTGTCGACGGCGATCTCGCCGCCCATCAACCCGACGATCCGGCGGGTGATCGCGAGGCCGAGCCCCGTCCCCCCGTGCCGCCGCCCGGTCTCGGCGTCGCCCTGCTCGAACTCCTCGAACAGCGCCGGCACGCGGTCGCTCGCGATGCCGGGCCCGGTGTCTCGGACGGCGATCGCAAGCTTGTCCCCGCCGGCGCGCTCGACGGTGGCGCCGACGCCCCCGGCCTCCGTGAACTTCACGGCGTTGCCGGCGAGGTTGACGAGAATCTGCCGCAGCCGGTCGGCGTCGCCGACGACCCGGGCCGGCACGTCCGCGGCGACGTAAGCCGCGATCTCGATGCCTTTGCCCTGCGCCTTCGGGGCGAGGAGCTCGACCACGCCCTCGACCACGGCGCGAATGTCGAAAGCCTCGGCCGAAAGATCGATCCGCCCGGCCTCGATCTTCGAGAAGTCGAGGATCTCGTCGATCAGCGACAAGAGCGCCTGCCCCGAGGTCTTGACCGCCCGGATGTAGGTCGCCTGCTCCGGGGTGGGCCTCGTGTCGAGGAGGAGGCCCGCCATGCCGAGGATGCCGTTCAGCGGCGTGCGGAACTCGTGGCTCACCGTCGCGAGGAAGCGCGACTTCGCCTCGCTCGCGGCCTCGGCCTTGGCCCGCGCCTCCTCGAGGGTGCGCTCGGCCGCGACCCGCTCGGTGATGTCGCGGCCCGCGCGCACGAGCTCGGGGGAGCCGTCCGAGCCCGCGACCGTCGTCTCGACCCAGGACAGCCAGCGCAGGCCGGAGGGCGTGCGGATCGCCTCGTCGACGGCCCGCGCCCCGTCGGCGCCGATGCGCGGCGCCCCGCTCTCGATCACGGTCGGGCGCTCGTCCGACCCGATCAGGGCCTCGCGCGAGGTGCCCATGAGCTCGGCGAAGCGCTCGTTCGCGAAGGTGATGCGCCCGGAGCGATCGCGCTGCACGATGACGTCGAGCTGCGCCTCGATCAGGCTGCGGTAGCGCTCCTCGGATTCGGCGAGCCGCCAGGTCCGGTCCTGCAGCCGCTCGACCTCGGCCTCGAGGGCCAAGGCGTGGCCGCGCAGGCGCAGATGATGGCGCACGAGCGCGACCGCCCCGGCCGCTGCCGCAAGGACGGCGAGAGCGGCTCCGGCCGCGACTGGCAGGCCCGTAAGATCCATCCGCTCCTCGCCCGTCAACCCCCACGCGAAGGGTGGCACGGAGCGCTGAAGATCGGGTTGGGGAAGAGGGTTTCCGGCGCGTGAAGGGAATCGCTCGAATTGTCCGGACCGGCGCCCCGCGGCGCTTACGCCGCCGCCTGCCTCCGGTCCGTGTGGGCCCGATAGGACAGCGCCTCGGCGAGGTGCAGCCTCCGCACGTTCTCCTCGCCGTCGAGGTCGGCGAGGGTGCGGGCGAGCTTGAGGACGCGGTGGAAGCCGCGGGCCGAAAGGCGCATGGCGTCGGCGGCCTCGCGGACGAGGGCGAGGCCGTCCCGGTCGGGCTTTGCCACCTCCTCGAGGACCGGGGCCGGGCAGGCGGCGTTGGTGGCGACGCCGGCAAGGCCGAGGGCGGCGTAGCGCTTCGCCTGGATGCGCCGCGCCGCCGCGACGCGCTTCGCGACCTCGGCCGAGCCCTCCGCCGGCGGCGGCAGCATCATGTCGGCGGCGGCGACCGCCGGCACCTCGACGACGAGGTCGATGCGGTCGAGGAGCGGGCCCGAGAGGCGGGCCTGGTACTGCGCCATGCAGCGCTCGTTCGGCTGCCGCCGGCAGGCGAAGCCCGGCTCCGTCGCCTGCCCGCAGCGGCACGGATTCATGGCGGCGACGAGCTGGAACCGGGCCGGATAGGTGACCCGGTGGTTCGCCCGCGCGATCATGACCTCGCCGCTCTCCAGCGGCTGGCGCATGGCGTCGAGGACCTGCGGCTGGAACTCCGGGAACTCGTCGAGGAAGAGCACGCCGTGGTGGGCCAAGGAAACCTCGCCAGGCCTGGCGTTCAAGCCTCCGCCGACGAGCGCCGCCATGGAGGCCGAGTGGTGCGGCGCCCGGAACGGCCGGCGGTTCGACAGCGCCCCGTTCGCGAGCTGCCCGGCGACGGACTGGACCATCGAGACCTCGAGCAGCTCGCGGGGCTCGAGCGGCGGCAGGATCGAGGGCAGGCGCTGCGCCAGCATCGACTTGCCGGCGCCCGGAGGGCCGTTCATCAGGAGGTTGTGGCCGCCGGCGGCCGCGATCTCGAGGGCGCGCTTCGCGCTTTCCTGGCCCTTGATGTCGCGCAGGTCCGGCAGGGCGTGGTCGAGGGGCGCGACGGCGGGCTCGGGCCGGGCCATCACCTGGGTGCCCTTGAAGTGGTTCGCGAGCTGGATGAGCGAGCGCGGCGCCAGCACCTCGATGTCGCCGGACGCCCACGCCGCCTCCGGGCCGCAGGATGCCGGGCAGATGAGCCCGTGCCCGCGCCCGTTCGCCGCCATCGCGGCCGGCAGGACGCCCGCGACCGCCGTGATCGAGCCGTCGAGGGCAAGCTCGCCGAGCACCGTGAAGCCGTCGAGGGCGTCCGCCGGGATCGCCCCGATCGCCGCCATGACGCCGAGCGCGATCGGCAGGTCGTAGTGGGAGCCTTCCTTGGGCAGGTCGGCCGGGGCGAGATTGACGGTGATGCGCTTCGCCGGGAGCGCGAGGCCGGAGGCGATGAGGGCCGAGCGCACCCGCTCGCGGCTCTCCCCGACCGCCTTGTCGGGCAGCCCGACGATCATGAACACCACGTTGCCGGGCGAGAGCTGCACCTGCACGTCCACGGCCCGCGCCTCGATCCCTTCGAACGCGACCGTCGATACGCGCGTGACCATGCCGGAGCCCCCGCAACCTCGCTGCAACCTTAGCGTGGCGGTTTTTGGAGAACAAGGAGCGAACGGCCCCGCCATTAGCTGTGCGTAACGCCCGGCCTCGGAGGGCGCATTGGAACAAAGTCGTAGGCTTTTGGTCTATTCTCACGGCATTGCGGAGTGGCGTCATGTTGAAGAAGTTGCGTGCGCCCACGCGGCGCACAGGGCGCGACCCCGATCGCGACGAAGCGCACCGGCCCGGGGCGGCGCTGGTCGACGCCCTCGTCGAAGAGGAGGTCCGGCGCCGGACCCGGGAGCTCCAGGCGGCCTTCGAGGAGCGGACCCGGCGCCTGCGCGAGCTCGACCACCTCAACAAGAACAACCTCCAGACCCTGTCCTCGATCGTGCTCCTGAAGGCGCGGCGCACGGAAGACGAGGCGGCGCGGCGCGGCCTTCTCAACATGGCGGAGCGCATCACGGCGCTGTCGACGATGTACCGCCTGCTCGATCCGGCGAGCCTTTCGGGACGCTTCGATGTCGCCGCCTTCCTGGACGATCTCGCGGGCGAGCTCGCGACGTCCGTCGACCCCCGGCGGATCGCGCTCAAGCTCGACCTCGACCCGCTCGACGTGCCGGAGCGGGACGCGGCCCCCATGGCGCTCCTCCTCAACGAGCTCGTCACGAACGCGCTCCGGCACGCCTTTCCCGAGGGACGGAAGGGGCGGGTCTCGATCTCGACCCGGCGGACCGAAGGCGGGGGACGCATTGTGGTCGAGGACGACGGCATCGGCTTAGAGACCGCGGCGCCGTCGAGCGAGGCCTTCGGCCGCACCCTGTCCGAGATGCTCGCCCGCCAGCTCAAGGCCGAGCTTCTCTGGGAAGACGCCGCGCCGGGCACGCGGGCGGTGCTCGTGCTCGGCCGGACGGCTTGAACGCCTGAAGACCCTGCTCGCCCTTCGGCCGTCCGCTTGAGGCGGTTTGCGCCGATCGGTCGCGCCTGACGTCGCCTCCTGCGGCGGTCGGGCCGCCTACTCCCCGCCGAGCTGCTGCTGCAGCGCCGTCCAAAGCGCGACGGCTTCGCGCCCGCCGGGGTCGTTCGCCGCGAGCGGGCGGACCGCCGTGTGGACCATGACGAGCTTCGCCGCGGGATCGACGAACACCGCCTGGCCGTGGATGCCCAACAGCGCGAAGGCGCGGCGCGGACCGGGGAAGAGCCAGGTCTGGTAGCCGTAGCCGAAGAACGGCGTCGCCTTGCCGGGCATCAGGTGCGGCCGCTCCGGCGCCGCGCTCGTCGCCTCGATCACCCAGTCACGCGGCACGATCTGCCTGCCGTTCCAGGCGCCGTCGTTCGCGAGCATCAGGCCGAGCCGGGCGTAGTCGCGCAACGTCGCGGTGAGGCAGCAGTAGGTCGCCTCCTGCCCGCTCCCGTCGATTGACCAGGTCGCACCCGCCTCGGCGCCGAGCGGCTGCCACAGGCGGGTCGACAGGTAGTCGGACACCGGCATGCCGACGGCCGCCCGCAGCACGAGGCCGAGCACCTCGGTCTCGGCGCTCGCGTAGCGGAAGACGCTGTCCGGCGGCGCGATGCGGGTGTTGAACTGGCGCACGGCGGCGGCCGTGCCGGGCGAGCGCGGGCCGAAGAGGTCGGCGCTGAGCCGCGAGATGTCGTCGGCGCCGCCGTAATCCTCGCGGAACTGCACGCCGGACGACATCGTGAGGAGCGAGCGCAAGGAGGTGCCGCCGTATTCGCTGCCGGCGAGCTCCGGCACGTACTTCGACGCGGGGTCGTCGATCGAGGCGATCTTGCCTTCCGAGAGCGCGATCCCGATCAGCATCGCGGTGACGGTCTTCGCCATCGAGTGCGAGACGAAGCGGTCCTGCTCGGCGCGGCCGTACTGGTAGTGCTCGTAGAGGATGGTGTCGCCCTTGGCGATGAGGAGCCCGGTGACTGGATTGCGGTCGGCGTAGTCGGCGAGCGTGCGCCGGGCGCGGTCGTAGGTGTAGGTCGCCGCAACGTCCTGCTCGGCCCGGCGCAGCGGGGACGCGGCTTCGCCGTTGGCGACGGCGCGCGCCGGAAGGTACTGGTCGTAGTGGCTGAACGTGCCGACGAAGAACCGGAACGGCATGCGGCCCGGCTGCCGCGTCCACACCGGGTAGCCTTCCGAGACGCCGTAGACTTCCCCATGGGGGCCGTCGGCGCGGAAGGTGGGGCTTGCGGATGCGGCCGCAGCCCCGACGAACGCAAGGGCAATGAGCGCCGCGGCGCGCATGCTTAAGGGCATCCCAGGCCCGCCTCGAGGGTCCCGGTGCGACGCGAGGCAGGCCCCGGACCCGAGAGGACCCTCGCGCCGAAAGGCTACCCTTCCTTTACGGAAGCGCAACAGCAAAGGCGCTCAGCGCTCCCCCGCCCGCGCCGCCTTGAGCCGGTACAGCGCATCGAGCGCGGCGCGCAGCTCGTCGACCGTCGCCGGCTCGGGCGCACCCTGCGCGGCGGCGCTCGTGCTCCTCGTCAACGAGCTCGCCACGAACGCGCTCCGCCACACCTTCCCGGCGGACGCAAGGGACGCCTCTCGATCTCGGCCCGCCGGAGCGAAGGCGGTCCGGCTCACGGTCGAGGACGACGGCGTCGCCTCGCCGCTGCCTGCACCAACGCGGTCGAGGAGTTTTTCTCCCGCATGCGCCGGGCCGAGATCGGCCACCACCATCTCCTCCGCTACGCGCAAGAGAGCACGTGGCGGGAGGACAACCGGCGCGTGGCGAACGGCGATCAAGTCCCGCGGCTGGCCGGCCTCGCCATGAAGCGCGGGCCGAGCGTCGACTTCGGCGGCTACTGGCAGCGGCACTCCACCGCCTAGAACGGCTTTGTGATCCCTAGCTTTGCCGCCTCCTCAAGAAGCACGGCACCCTTTTCGACACGCCACCTAGCGACATCTTTCCACTCTCCAGCTACTTGCGCCTGGAACGTTAAGTAGCCCGCGGAGGAAAACACGTTAGTTAGCCGGTGGGGCGGAAGCATGATTCCTAAATGATCCTGCAGAACGTCGAAACTAATTTCGCTCTCCCCAAGCGGGTCGCCCGACGGGCCAAGGATTCTAGTGTTCAACTTAATATTTGCAGCTTTTTTGACATTCGCAATAATCACAAAGCTCAAATTAAGTTGAATCGGAAAAGCACTGACCGCGATGTCTGCATCATATATCCCGATAAAAATACTCTTCCCAGTTGCCTCGACCCGCACGTCATCGCACGCGATTACACTCCTAACATCGACGTTGCTTTCGCTCATGGCGTGGTCGTTTCGTGCAAACGCAATACCGTTCCACCCGGAATCCTGGGCATTGTATTTGCCAAATCAGTGATGCCTCGGATAACAATCGGCAGCGAACGCGTCTGAGCGTTCTGTACCGCTCGTGGCGTCCGCGCGTCAAAATTAGCCTTGCAAAGATCCTCGATTTTCACAGGATTTAGCGGGAGTGCGTAGCCAAGCGCTTCCAGAAAAACATAGAAGGTTTCGAAGTCGATCGAATGCGTACCATTGAGCACACGGGAGACATACCCTTTATCTTTTCCGGTTGCCTCTACTATGTCTTTTGCTGGAACGCATCGCTCTTTGACCGCGTGCCGCAACGTAAGAAACATGTTTGACCGCGCTTCCGCTCGGAGGTCCTCTTCGCGATCTGGATCGATTTTCACGGGCACGAAAGATGTCATAGCTCGAAGTCCTTTAGGAGGTCGCACCGTTGGTCGCTAAGGCGCCGAATGCCAGGGAAAAGAGCCTCCCACTGGTCTTTGGCCAAAGTTCGCGCGGGAACCCATGTTTCGTCCTCCAATTCCCGCCGGCTCCGGTGAGCCGTTGCCACGAACTCTCCTGGGCGCAGGAAGCCGCCAAGGATGCGGTGCTTGGGGTTGAAGCTGATCCGAAACGCATACAACGCCTCCGTCTCGGGCTTGAGGCGCTTCAGCATTGCGTCGTCATCAAAATCTCGGCCGATGACGAATTGCTTCAGGAACACGCGCGCGTTTGCTCGATGATCGCGCTCCGCCTGAGTTGTTCCATTTCGGAATTGCACCCATGCGCTTACCTCCGGAGTGAGCCATAGACGCCGCCGATACGCTTCGTTTGGTCGGCGCGCGAGATCGAAGAGGATCAGCCGCTTGGCAGCCTCCAGCGCCCTAATATGTGATTCGGTTGACTGAGAAGTCAACTCCACCGCCTTCTGGAAGCACGCCCCTGTGTGGCCGTAGGGTTAACGCCACGCATCGCCCAGCGAGCAATTTAGCTATCGTCATCCTCGGATTGCACACCCGAGTTCCGGCAACCGGATTCTCAAGGCCGTGTTGCGCGGCTGTATACAGCGGGGATGGATTCACTCCGGGGCGAATCCCGGGAGCTTGATAAGCTTCTGAGCCGCCAGTTGTTCCAGACGATTGAGGATGAGCGTGCGGGCCACCTCGGCGCGTGTATTCCCATACAATTTGGTTGCGACGAGTTGCTGGAGCACGGCGACAATTTCGTCGGGCAACGTGATGGAAAATTGGGTCGTTCCGGTCTCGGCCTCCTTCGAACGCATGTGGATATCCGCACAATGCCCTTGCAATGTGAAGGCATTGTCCAACATTGTTCAACGAAAGCGAATCGACTCTCCGGAGCTTCCCACAGGCAGGAGGCCGGTCGCAAGACCGGCCTCCTTGCTTGTAAACGCACTGAATTGCCCATCAAAGGAATCGGGGCGCTCTTGCCCACAATTCATTGTGGATACCGGGTGGGATTGGTGGCATTCGCGCGAATCTTCGCAAAGCTAATGGGTTGGCCAAGCAATTATGTTCATGGCCTGTTCGCGTTCAGCGCTCGGCTAGCTCCCAAAGATTGTACATCCCCGGCCCTTCAGGCGACCGGACCACGCCCTTGTTGCGGTAGTCCCTGAGGGACATGCCGCGCTTTGTCATGGCATGAAAGAGCACGGAGTCGTTCGTGGTTGAGCGCCCGGACCCGGAACAGCTCCGTCGTGATGTCCTGCGTGCTCATAGGCTCCGTGGACTGCCTGAGGATGTCCATGATGACGAGGGTCATCTCTCCGCGTTGGGACCAATCCGCAGGCGGCCGGAACGCCTTTGCCTATGGTCGCCAGCTCATAGCCGGGCTCGAATTGAAGGATCACCGCGTCTAGCTTCTCTAGATCCTCGACCAGCTTCGCGAGAAGAAACTCGTTCATGGTGCTCTCCCACTTCTTGGGGAGAGCTAGAGACCGCGGCTAGGTCCGCTTTGGCGTTTGCGCCATAATACCGCGGAGTTCGCGGAGCGCGAGCGGCGGCAGGGTCGAGGGCAGGCGGTGCGCCAGCATCGACTTGTCGGCCCGGCGGTTGAGACAAAACCGCCGCTAGGCGGACTGGCTACTCGCCCTTCACCACCCGCTTCAGGCGGTAGAGCGCCTCCAGCGCATCGCGCGGCGTCATCTCGTCCGGATCGATCGTGTCGAGGGCTTCGCGTAACGGGTCGCGCTTCGGCGCCGGCACCACCGCCGGCTTCGGCGCCGCCGCGAACAGCGGCAGGTCGTCGACGAGGGCGCGTTTGGGGCGTTCGCGGTCGGAGCGTTCGAGCTCGGCGAGGATCGTCTTGGCGCGCTCGACGACGGCGGCGGGCAAGCCGGCCAAGCGGGCGACCTGGAGGCCGTAGGAGCGGTCGGCGGCGCCGGGGACGACCTCGTGCAGGAAGACGACGTCGCCCTCCCATTCCGTGACCCTGAGGGTCGCGTTCGAGAGTCTGTCCAAGCGCTCGGCGAGGCCGGTCAGCTCGTGGAAGTGGGTCGCGAAGAGGGTGCGGCAGCGGTTCTCCTCGTGCAGGCGCTCGATTGAGGCCCAGGCGATGGAGAGGCCGTCGAAGGTCGCGGTGCCGCGGCCGATCTCGTCGAGGATGACGAGGGAGCGTTCTGTCGCCTGGTTCAGGATCGCCGCGGTCTCGACCATCTCGACCATGAAGGTCGAGCGCCCGCGGGCGAGGTCGTCGGCCGCGCCGACCCGGGAGAACAGGCGATCGACGGCGCCGACGTGCGCCTCCCGGGCCGGCACGAAGGCGCCGGCTTGAGCCAGCACCACGATGAGGGCGTTCTGGCGCAGGTACGTCGACTTGCCGCCCATGTTCGGGCCAGTGATGAGCGTGATGCGGCCGGCGCCGGCCCGCGTGTCGCCCGAGAGGTCGCAGTCGTTCGGGATGAAGGGCACGCCGTCGCGCTTGAGCGCCGCCTCGACCACGGGATGGCGCCCGCCGGCGATGCGGAAGGCGAGGCTCTGGTCGACCTTCGGCCGCGTCCAGTTTTCCTGAACGGCAAGCTCCGCGAGGGCCGCCGCCACGTCGATGACGGCGAGCCCCGCCGCGGCGGCGGCGATCGCCGGGGCGGCGTCGCGGACGAGGGCGCAGAGCTCGTCAAAGATAGAAAGCTCGATCTTCAGCGCCTGGTCGGCCGCGGAGGCGATGCGGGCCTCGAGCCCGCCGAGCTCGACCGTCGAGAAGCGCAGCGCGTCCGCCATGGTCTGGCGGTGGACGAAGGTCTCCTTCTGCGGCCCGCGCAGGAACTCCTCACCGACGGCGGCCGGCACCTCGACGTAGTAGCCGAGCATGTGGTTGTGCTTGATCCGGAGCGTCCGGCAGCCGGTCTCGGCGGCATAGCGGGCCTGGAGCGCCGCGATGAAGCGGCGGGAGTCCTGCTGCAGCTCGCGCGCCTCGTCGAGGGCCGGATCGCGTCCGGCGCGGACGAAGCCGCCGTCGCGGCGGTTGAGCGGCAGGTCGTCGGCGAGCGCCGCCGCAAGGGCCTCGGCGAGGGCGGGATCGAGGGCGGAAAGCGCTTGTGTTGCCTCGGCGAGCTCCGCCGGCAGGTCGGGAGCCCGCGCCAGCACGAGGGCGATCTCGCGGGCGGCGTTCAGGCCGTCGCGGAGACAGGCGAGGTCGCGCGGGCCGCCGCGGTCGAGCGACAGGCGCGACAGCGCCCGGGCGACGTCCGGCACGGCGCGCAGGAGCGCGCGCAGGCGCTCGCGCAGGTCCGCGGCCTCGACCAAGAAGGCCACTGCGTCCTGGCGGCGGGCGATGGCGGCGATATCGGTGAGGGGCCCGGCGAGGCGCTCGGCGAGGAGGCGCGCGCCGCTCGGGCTCACCGTGCGGTCGATGGCGGAGAGGAGGCTGCCGGCGCGCTCGCCCGAGAGGGTGCGGGTCAGCTCGAGGTTCGCCCGGGTCGCGGCGTCGATGGCAAGGGCGCCTGCGGCGGCCTCCCGGCGCGGCGGCTGCAGGGCCGGGCGCTGCCCGAGCTGGGTGCGCTCGATGTAGTGGAGCGCGCTGCCGGCGGCGGCGGTCTCGGCACGGGAGAAGCTGCCGAAGCCGGCGAGGGTCGCGACGCCGAAGAAGTCGGTCAGGCGCCGCTCGGCGGAAGCCGGATCGAGTCCGTCGCGGGCGACGGGGGTCACGGCGGCGCGGCTCTCGCGCCAGAGCGCGCGCAGCGCCGGCTCGTCGAAGACGGTGTCCGGCACGACGATCTCGCGGGGATCGAGGCGGGCGACCTCGGCCGCGAGCCCCGCCTCGTCGGTCTCCGAGAGCGAGAAGCGCCCGGTCGAGATGTCGACGGCGGCAAGGCCATAGGCCCAGGTCTCGTCCGAGGCCTTCCGGCGCGCGACGGCGACGAGGAGGTTGGCCTCGCCCGGGGCGAGGAGCCTGTCCTCGGTGATGGTGCCGGGGGTGACGATGCGGACGACGTCCCGGCGGACCACCGACTTCGGGCCGCGCCGTTTGGCTTCCGCCGGGTCCTCGGTCTGCTCGCAGACGGCGACCCGGTGCCCGAGGGCGATGAGGCGCTGGAGATAGTCGTCGGCGCGCTCGACCGGCACGCCGCACATGCGGATGTCCTCGCCCTGGTGCTTGCCGCGCTTCGTCAGCACGATCCCGAGCGCCCGGGAGGCGACCTCGGCGTCCTCGAAGAACAGCTCGTAGAAGTCGCCCATGCGGTAGAACAGGAGGCAGTCCGGGTTCGCCGCCTTGATCTCCAGGTATTGCGCCATCATGGGCGTGACGCGCCCGGCTTCGTCGGACGCTTTGGGGGTGTTGGGCGCAACACGCGGGGCCGCCTCCGGCGGGGCGAGCTCGGCGAAGCCGAGAGTGCGGGCGGCGTCCATGTTCATGGGGCAACAGTGATGGTGAACAGCAAGGTCGGTCCTCAGTTGGTGGCGAACTTGCCTTCCATCTGCCATACTGTCGATTGGTGGTCCTGGAATTTGCCTCCTAGGTCAAAACCTGATTTTTCGACAGCCAATTTGAGTGCAGCATTCACACCGTAATCGTCGTCATAGCGCACTGTCAGTGCGAAATCCTCGAGGCCAAACTTCAGTCGGCCCTCGGCTATCTGCTGCCACGTTGGCTCATGATGATACCAAACCAAATCGGCCGGTAGAATAGGGTCGGCGCTCCCCTTCAATCGCGCTCTGAAAAGCAGCTGAGAAGTGCTCTCGCCATGGGATTTCACGCCAGACGCGATTTCCCCAGCTCCCTGAGGGAGCAAAGCGGTCAACGATACGGAGAAATCCCGGGACCAGCCGGAGACGTGCTGTACGTTGATCTCGGTTGCCCCCAGCGCCATGAGCAGCTTCGTGGCTTCTGAAAACTTGTGCTCAAAAGTCATTCTATGAAATTGGGCGGCTGTATAGTATACGTTATTTTTTGCGGGATGGCTTACATACAAAACCGTGTCAATCGGGTGCCCGGGTGGGAACATATAATTTCTAGCTTCGCTTCTTGACATAAGTAATACGTTGACGCCGCTATTTCTCAGATTCTGCCACGATTTATATATGTCATAAATAAGTTCTAACATAACAGTATTTTGTTGTATGAAAATAGACGATAATTCCGCTCCATAACGCATTACTCTTTCCCATTTAGTTAGTTCTTCTTTCGGGCGAATGAGGGGCTCCAGCTTGCGGTGTGCTTCCAGGACCCGGTCGTCCACGACGGCAACCACCTGCCTTGTTTTATATGAGGGCTTCATAAGGTGCCTCTCGTGTCCGGAACGCTCAAGGTTCTTGGGGCCGGCCCCATTTACAGCAGCTGCAGGTCGGGCCCGCCCAAACAAGGGGCCTCTGGACCTAGCTCGGCGCCTAGCCTGATGCAGGCCGGCGACGCCGTAGGTTGAGCCGACCGCAAACTGTACCGTACAATGCCGGACTCGCCACGGCTACCTGCACCAAAACCCTCGGAAATACCACCCTCATGAACAACGCTTCGCCGCCGCGCCGCTCGCGCCCGACCTTCACGGACCAGGAGGCGCTGCAGTTCCATTCCATGGGGCGGCCGGGCAAGCTCGAGGTCGTCGCGACGAAGCCGATGGCGACGCAACGCGACCTCTCGCTCGCCTATTCGCCGGGCGTCGCCGTGCCGGTGCTCGCGATCGCCGAGAACCCGGCCTGCGCCTTCGACTACACGGCGAAGGGCAACCTCGTCGCGGTGATCTCGAACGGCACCGCGATCCTGGGGCTCGGCAACCGCGGCGCCATGGCCTCGAAGCCGGTCATGGAAGGCAAGGCGGTGCTGTTCAAGCGCTTCGCCGACATCGACGCCTTCGACCTCGAGGTCGGCACCGAGGACCCGGACGCATTCGTCAATTGCGTGCGCTACCTCGCGCCCACCTTCGGCGGCGTCAACCTTGAGGACATCAAGGCGCCGGAGTGCTTCATCATCGAGGAGCGCCTGCGCGACCTCATGGACATCCCGGTCTTCCACGACGACCAGCACGGCACCGCGATCATCGCGGCGGCGGGCCTCATCAACGCGCTGCACCTGACCGGACGCGACATCGAGACGACGAAGCTCGTCATCAACGGCGCCGGCGCCGCGAGCATCGCCTCGGTCGAGCTCCTGAAGGCGCTAGGCTTGAAGCCGAACCACGTCATCCTGTGCGACACCAAGGGCGTCGTGTACCGCGGGCGCACCGAGGGCATGAACCAGTGGAAGTCGGCGCACGCGGTCGACACCTCCGCCCGCACCCTCGCCGAGGCGCTCGACGGCGCCGACGCGGCGTTCGGCCTCTCGGTCAAGGGCGCCTTCACGAGGGAGATGATCGCCTCGATGGCGGCGAACCCGATCATCTTCGCGATGGCGAACCCGGACCCGGAGATCACGGTTGAGGAGGTGGCGGCGATCCGCGACGACGCCATCATGGCGACGGGCCGCTCGGACTACCCGAACCAGATCAACAACGTGCTCGGCTTCCCCTACATCTTCCGCGGCGCCCTCGACGTGCGCGCGACGCAGATCAACATGGAGATGAAGATCGCGGCCGCGCAAGCGCTCGCGGAGCTTGCCCGCGAGGACGTGCCGGACGAGGTCGCGGCCGCCTACCAGGGCTCGCGCCCGCGCTTCGGGCGCGACTACATCATCCCGGTCCCGTTCGATCCGCGCCTCATCCACACGGTGCCGCCGGCGGTCGCGAAGGCCGCCATGGACACCGGCGTCGCCCGCAAGCCGATCGAGGACTTCAGGACCTACAAGGCCCATCTGTCGGCGCGGCGCGATCCGGTCGCCGGCACGCTCAACCGCATCTTCGAAAGAGTGAGAAAATTTCCGAAGCGGGTGGTGTTCGCGGAGGGCGAGGAGGAGCAGGTCATCCGGGCCGCGATCTCCTTCGTCAACCAGGGCCTCGGCACCGCGATCCTGGTCGGGCGCGAGGACCGGATCCAGCAGACGGCCGAAGGAGCCGGCATCGACCTCGAGGGCCGCGAGGGCATCGAGATCCACAACGCGCGCCTATCGCGCCGGAACAGCGTCTACGCCCAGTTCCTCTACGAGCGGCTGCAGCGGCGCGGCTTCCTGTTCCGCGACTGCCAGCGCATGATCAACCAGGACCGCAACCACTTCGCGGCCTCGATGGTGGCACTCGGCGACGCCGACGCCATGGTGACGGGCGTCACCCGCAACTACTCGATCGCGCTCAACGACATCCGCCACGTCATCGACGCCAAGCCCGGCCACCGGGTCATCGGCATCTCGATCTGCCTCGCGCGCGGGCGCACGGTCCTCGTCGCCGACACGGCGATCACCGAGATGCCGGGCGGGCAGGATCTTGCCGAGATCGCGATCGAGGCGGCAGGCGTCGCCCGCCGCCTCGGCCACGAGCCGCGGGTCGCGCTCCTCGCCTTCTCGACCTTCGGCCAGCCGCCGGGCGAGCGCGCCGAGAAGGTGCAGGCGGCGGTGCGCATCCTCGACGGCATGCGGGTCGATTTCGAGTACGACGGCGACATCGCGGCGGACGTCGCGCTCAACCGCGAGCTCATGGCGCAGTACCCGTTCTGCCGCCTCACGGGACCTGCGAACGTACTCGTGATGCCGGCGTTCCACTCGGCCGCGATCTCGACCAAGATGCTCGAGTCCCTCGGCGGCGCGACGGTCCTCGGCCCGCTCATCGTCGGCCTCGACAAGCCGGTCCAGATCGTCTCGCTCGGCTCGACCGACGCCGACCTCGTCAACATGGCGGCCCTCGCCGGCTTCAATATCGGCGGGTAGTCCGCGGCACGCGGCCCTCGATCGGATAGGCCGGGTCGTTGTAGCCGGGAGTCGAGGGGTGGCCAGCCGGGACGAGGCGATCAACGAGGGCCTCGTCCTCGGCGGTGAATTCGTAACCGAGCGCGCCGACGTACTCGTCCCACTGCTCGGGCGTGCGCGGGCCGCCGATGACCGCCGTGACGAGGCGGTTGTTGAGCACCCAGGCGAACGCGAACTGGCCCGGGCGGATGCCGCGGGCTTCGGCGTGGCGCTTGATCTCCTGAGCGATCTCGAGGGACTCCGTGCGCCACTCGGTCTGCATCATGCGCGGATCCTGGCGCCCGGCGCGGGTGCCTTCCGGCGGCGGCACGTCCGGAGAATACTTGCCGGTGAGCACGCCGCGGGCGAGCGGGCTGTAGGGCACGACGCCGAGGCCATAGAAGCCGCAGGCCGGCAGGTGCTCGACCTCGGGCATACGGTTCATGGCGTTGTAGTAGGGCTGGCTGACGACCGGCCGGTCGATGCCGAGGCTATCGCAGATGCGGCAGATCTCGGCGACCCGCCAGGCGCGGTGGTTCGAGACCCCGAAGTAGCGGATCTTGCCCGCCCGCACGAGGTCGGCCATGGCGTGCACGGTCTCGGCAAGCGGCGTGCCGTGGTCCTCCTTGTGGAGATAATAGATATCGACGTAATCGGTGCCGAGGCGGCGAAGGCTCGCCTCGCAGGCCTGCATGACCCACTTGCGCGAGAGGCCCGCCCCGTTCGGGCCCTCGCCGGTCGGGTTCGCGACCTTGGTGGCGAGCACCCACCACTCGCGCTTACTCCTGATCGCCCGTCCGACGATCTCCTCCGACCGCCCTTCCGTGTACTGGTCGGCGGTGTCGATGAAGTTGACGCCCTGGTCGCGGGCGCTCGCGACGATCCGCGCCGCCGTCGCCTCGTCGGTCGGGCCGCCGAACATCATGGTGCCGAGGCACAGCGGCGACACCTTCACGCCGCTCATCCCGAGATTGCGATACTCCATCGGTTGCCCCCGCTTTCCCCAAGGCTCCCCCGAGCCGATTGTGGCGTCTGCGTTTCACGAAAGCCAGAACAGCGCAACCGGGGCGGATCGTGAGAAGATCGCCCTTGACGGCCGAGCCCGTCCTGGCATGCAGTTCGGCAAAACCTCGGTTGCGATCAGGCCCGCCTTGAACGAGCAGCTCTCCCTTCCGATGATCGAGATCCACCGTCGGCTGACGCCGACCAAGGAGCCCTGCGAGGCGTGCCGGGAGCAGATGCTGAAGAGCCGGACGGCGCCGCCGCACGCGCGCCTCATGATCATGTCGAGCGGGCCGCTCGGCGATATCTTCGGCGGCGGCGTGGAGACCCGCTACGTGTGCCTCGACTGCGGCAACATCGTCATCCACTCGACCGGGCGGCTAGGCCAAGGCTGGCACTAGCCTTGGGCGGTGAGCCGCGAGCCGCCGTTCGCACCCTTAACAACGTCAATTAAGGGTTAATCCAAGCCTCGCTTGAGACGGGCCGGGCCCTCGCTACTGTCGGCGGCAGCACCGAGGAGTTGTCCCATGCCGGTCACAGCCATCCTGCGCGGCGCCGCCGGCGCCCTGCTGTTCTCCCTTGCGGCGATCTCGACCGCGTCCGCCGACTACCGCGCCGGGTACGCCGGGCCCTTCTACGGCCCGCCCGCCCGGATGCGCGTGCAACCGCATCGGGCCGGGCCGATGCGGCCGGCCCTTCGACACGGCCACGGGATTGAGGGTCATCACGGCCACGTCCGGGGCGGCCACGGCCATCGGCATCACGGCCTTGCGCACCAAGCCGTGCATGGCCCCCGGCATCACGCCGCAAGAATGTTCTTTCCCCGGGACCATCGCCATGCCTTGCAGGGGCCGCGGTTCCATGGGCCCGCTTACGGCCATCTGGCGCGCAAGCGCTTCTTCCGGATGTCCGGCTACGGCCTCTACGCCCGGCCCGGCTACCATCACGGCTATGCGGCGGCCTATGGCCACGGCTACGGCGCCGCCTACGCCCGGCCGGCCTACGGGTCCTACGCCTATTACCCGACCCTCGCCTACGGCACGGTCGCCGGGGCCGCCCCTTACGGGCCACTCTACAACCGCCCGGTCTGCATCTGTTATTGAAGGGCGAACGCCGGCCCGACCGGCGCAAAGGCGGCGACGCCCTCGTAGCGATCGAGGCGGGCGTCGATCATGCGGTCGATCCGGCCGTAGACCTCCGACACGGTGAGGTGGCGGGTCTTCTTCTTCTGCTTCACCACCTCCTGGGCGAAGAACAGGGTCCTGTTGGCCTTGGCGGCCGCCGGGAACACCTTCGGGGCGCTCTGCTTCGGCTTGCCGCTGACGAGCTCGAGGAGCTTGGCTGCGCTCTCGGCGCCGAGGAAGTGCATCAGGTAGAGTTCGGAGCGATCGAGCGGGCGTCCGATGCGGCGCTCGGTCCTGGTCTTGTCTCGCTTCAGCATCTCGGCAGCCATGACGGCCGAGAGGTACGGGTTGCGGCGCAAGCCCAGGACCCACTCGCGGATCGGCTCGCTCTGGATCCCAGGCCGGCCGTCGACCGTCTCGACCGAGGCGGCGGCGAAGTCCATGCCGTACTTTCCGCCGAAGTCACGGACGACCTCGAGCCAGGTCTTCTCGACGAACTGGAACAGCCCCTCGGCCGAGGAGGTCGAGGCCTTGTTGTCGACGAGGAAGCTCGATTCCTTGTCGGCGAGCGCCATCATGTAGGTCGGATCGACCCCGGTCACGTTCGCCGCGCGAAGGATCGTCTGGACGAGCCTGCGCGGGATGCGCACGCCGCCGAAGCGGAGGATCTCGTTCGGGTCGGCGCCATCGGAGAACGCGCCGGCCGAAAAATCGCCCGCAACGCCGAAGTCCGGCTCCTCGGGCCGGGGGGCTGCCGCGGAGGCGACGGGCTGCGGCGCGTCGCCGTTTCGGACGGCATGCAGCTCGGGAGCAAGCCCGGCGGGCTCGTCGAGAGCCGGGAGGTCGAACGACTGGCGGGGGCGCCCGGGCCCGCCAGGTGCTTCGACCGCCGGCATCGCCAGGAAATGGGCATGAAGGTCGAGGAGGTCGCCGGAAGTGTGCGCGGCGGCCGGCCCGACGGCGCTCTCGGGGGCCGAGATCGTGAGAAGCGAGCCGACGCCGAGGGTCGCGACGAGGCGCGGGAGGGAGCGCCGCCGCCGGCGCGGCGCGCGCACGGCCCAGGCGCCCCGGGGCTTCAGCCAGCGCACCCCGTCGTCTGAGCCCTCGGGCGCGCGGGAGACCCCGGCGCCCCCCGGCGCCGCCGTCCGACGATCGTTCATGAAACCCCCAGCCCTTGTGGCGCCTGCCGGTGGCGGCGCCGTTCTTCTCATTCCCGGGCGGGTCTCTGAAGGGCGGTTTTGGCCAGAATAGGGAAGCGCAACCGTAATGGTTCCCTGGCCTACGACCATTTAAGCTAGGCTGGGGCGCTTCGGAGGGCTATCTTGAAGCGATCCTTGAGAAAAGCGGCGTCGCGCGAGGGCAGGACGCGCTCGGCTTCAACTTGCGAGATTTTCAGGATTCCCACGGCTGAGCTTTGCCCGAGGTTGTGGATACGCCCGGCAAAGCTTTCGAGCTCTCCTTCTTCTACGATGATTCGCGAATCGACGATGCCGCAGCCGCGGGTGACGGCCGCGAGGTCGATGCCGTGGGCGGTGTGACTCCTCTGGCCGCCGGTCTCGCCGTAGGCCTCGTTGTCGAGCACCGCGACCGTCAGGTTCCCGGGATTCTGCGCCCCGATCGTCGCGAGCGCGCCGAGGCCCATCAGAAGCTCGCCGTCGCCGGTCACGACGAGGACCGGGCGCCGGGGCTGGGCCAGCGCGAGGCCGAGCCCGACCATGGCGGCGCCGCCCATAGCGCCCCAGAGGTAGAAGTTGAGGTCGTGGTCGCCGGCGGCCGCGATGTCGTAGGTCGGCGAGCCGAGGCCCGCGACCACAAGGAGGTCGCGTCGGCCGGCGAGCAGGCGCGCGACGGCGGCGCGGCGGTCGAGGCGCGTCATTTGGAGAACACCTTCGCGCCGATGAGCCGCTGCGACAGGAGCACGGCGGTCGGGGTCGCGGCCTCGTAGGCCATGACGGCCGCGGCCCCGACCACGTCGGCGGCCTCGGCCGGCGCATCGGCCCGCATGACGTGCACGCCGGCGAGCCGTAGCGCCTCCGGGGTCGCCGTGCCCATCGGCACCTGCCAGGGATTGAACTCGCCCCACTCGCCCCGCATGGTCACGAGGGTTAGGAACGGGAAGCGCCCGAGGCGGACGAGCGACAGCATGTTGACGCAGTTGCCGACCCCGCTCGACTGCATCAGGAGCACGCTGCGCTCGCCCCCGAGCCAGGCTCCGGCACAGAGCGCCACCCCCTCCTCTTCGGTCGTGAGCACGACCGGCGTCATCGACGGCTCGGCGTGGACGCGCTCGATCAGCCGGGCATGGCCAGCGTCGGGCACGTAGGAAACCTGGCGCACGCCGAAGCGCTTCAGGATGTCGAAGATCTCTTCGGGCCACGCGGCCTCCGCGGCCGGTCCGACGTCCGCCCGCGGAGCATCGCTCACCGGGCGACCGGGACGGTGTAGTTGAGGACGAGCCGCCCACCGTCCGGGTAGATCGTCTGGCCGGTGATGTAGGAGGCGTCGTCGCTCGCGAGGAACAGTGCGACCGAGGCCACCTCCTCCGCCTCGCCGAAGCGCCCGATCGGCGTGCGCGACATCACCATCCGCACCGCCTCCTCGTTCTGCAGGACACTCGAGCGCGACAGCTCCGTCAGGATGGTGCCGGGGCCGATGGCGTTGACCCGGATGCCGTGCGGCGCGAGCCCCACCGCCATCACCCGGGTCAACTGGTTGAGGGCGCCCTTCGAGGCCGCATAAGGCACCTGGTCCGGGATCGCGAGGAGGGCGTTGACCGAGGCCATGTTGATGACGACCCCGCCCGGCCCCTGCGCCGCCATCCGCCGCGCCGCCGCCTGCCCGCACAGGAACGCGGATTTGAGGTTCGTGCGCATGACCCGGTCGAAGTCCTCCTCGGCGAGGTCGAGGAAGTCCGCCTTGTGGGTGATGCCGGCGTTGTTGACGAGGATGTCGACGCGCCCGAACGCCGTGGCGGCGCGCTCGATCAGCGCGTCGGCCTGATCCCGGAAGCCGACGTCGGCGCGGTGGAACAGGGCCTGCGACCCGAGCGTCCGGGCCGCGGCCTCGCCCTTTTCGGCGTTGATGTCGGCAAGGAGCACCTTGGCCCCCTCGCGGGCGAAGCGGCCGGCGATGGCGAAGCCGATCCCCTGCGCCGCCCCCGTCACCACCGCGACCTTGTCCTTCAGACGCACGAGCTCCTCCTCGAAGCGACGGCGCCGCGCCCCTTGAGGATGCCGGCGCCGGGGGAAGGAGGTCGGCGTCCTCCGCGTACATCCCGGCGAGCGCCGCCATGTCGCCGCGGTTGAAGGCGGCCGCGAAGGCGTCGCTCAGCGCCTGGATCGTCGCCTTGTCCCGGGCCGAAGCCGGCACGCAGGGCGCTAGCGCCAGACCGAGGCCCACGGCCGGCCACCAAGCCTTTTCTCATGGGGTTCCTCCCGTCGCGGGCGGGCGCTTGCGGCCCGCCCGACCGGACGAGTGAACCCGAAGACCTGGGGAAGCGGAAGGGCCCTATTTCAGGTGCTGGGCGAGGTGCTTGTTCATCTCGAACATGGTCACCTTCTTCTTCCCGAACACCGCCTGGAGCTTCTCGTCGGCGAGGATCTCGCGCTTGTTCTGCGGGTTCTGGAGATTGTTCTTCTTGATGTAGTCCCACACCTTGCTGACCACCTGAGGGCGGGGCAGCGGGCTCGAGCCGACGACGGCGCCGAGCTCCTTCGAGGGCTGTAGCGGCTTCATGAGGGCGGGGTTCGGCGCCCGCTTGCCGCCGCTCTTCGTCGCCTTGCCTGATGATTTCTCTGCCATGGGTCCCCTCCGGGTTACGGGCTCAAGAAGCCCCGAATCCCGGGCACGCCGGTCGGAGCATCGGCACGGAATAGCCTCGGACGCCCATCCGTCAAGGCGCTACCCCTCAGGGGCCGGCGTCTTTTCGGGCCTCCCGCCCCCTATCCCCAGGAAATCGATCCCTGATCGGGCCTCCCGCCGCGCCGGGCCCCCGGCTCCGCGCGGGGTGTTTCACGTGAAACATTTTCCTATCCTGGCGCTTCGCGCCCTGCTCCGCGCCCTGCTTCGGCGCCCCGATGGGCACCGTCCAACACCGACGATGCCCCCGCGAAAACCCGTCAATGTCGGGGAAAAAACCCGATGATGTCGGGGAAAAACACCAATGGTGTTGCCGTCATGCCGGTGGTGTTGGGCAACGGGCGACGGCTTCGGCCTGTTCCCGGCGGACTTCGGCGACGACTGGGACTTCGGCGACCGGCTCGAGCCGGTCGTGCCCGACCTCGACGGGAACGGCGCCGACGTCGTGGCGCGGAGGACTCGCCCGTCTACTTCAACGTCGACGGCGACGCGGCGATCGAGAAGACCGCCTGGACCGGCCGGAACGACGGCTTCCGCGTCGTCGACCTATCGGCGGACGGCGGCTCGGGCGCCGATGGCGCGATCACGCAGCTGAAGGAACCGAGCTTCGCGGCCTGGACCACACCGACGCCGAGGAGTGTGGTTTTCCTGCCATGATCGGCGCGCGCGTTTCCGCGGCCGCGCAGTTCCCCATTCTGCGCGCTTGACGAAATTGCGGCCCCGGCTAGCGTTGCGTCAACAAGCAAGAACACGGCGTTGCAGGGTGGGGGATTTCTTCAAGGCGATTGTAGAGCCGCGCCGCGTCAGGCCTGACCATCGGGCATCTGGCGGCGCGCCGGCGCTGCGGCCACGGGACCGGCGGTCGGGCAAGGGAATCGCAACCGGAACGCGCCGCCTGAAGGCCCCGGACGGGGGGCGGACGCCGTGAGCGGCGGGAACGAGAACGGGGCATCCGGGGCGGGCGTCCCGGGGGGCCCTGCGGGCAAACCGGCGGGCGGGCCGGCGGCCGGCGCCGGGGCGGGCGCGGACAAGACCGTCGCGCGGTGCTCGGCGAGATCGTCTGGCTCATGACCCAGTCGGCCGAGTTCCGGCAGTACCTCGTCGCGGACCTCGAGTGGCTCGCGATGCCGCCGATCCTTCTGCGCCAGTTCCGGCTCTTCTACCACGAGGGCCGGCCGGTTGCGGCCGTGCTCTACGGGCGCGTGTCGGAGGAGGTCGAGCGCCGCCTCGACGCCGGCGCGCCGACCCTGCGGCCGCAGGACTGGCAGTCCGGCGACAAACTCAGGGTTGTCAAAACGATCGCGCCGTTCGGCGGCGGGGAGGGGTTCGCGAAGGAGGCTATAAACGCGGTTGGAACACCTCCGAATTCAGAAGCCGCAGGTGCATGATGACCCGAACCCTTATAGTCGCTTTCCTCTTAGGGGGAGTGTTTACATCGCCTAGCTCTGCGCTTAGCACCCCGGAAAATCAAATGACAGGGGCGTTAGCGTCTATTATCACTCAAGTCGTTTTCTACAGACTTGCTGGCTATCCAATGCCATCCCTGAAAAATTTTGAACAGAAGAGTCGATGGTGCAACTTAGAGGATATAACTCAACTTGCCGATAGAAAATCAACTACCGAAACTGTAAAACAAATATTACAATCTTGTAATTTGATAAGGGTGCGTAGACCAGCGAACCAGGGGAAATATCAAAGAATTTTCGAGATTGAAGCCGGTCCTCAACATTGCTCTCACTTAGCACATGCTATTGGTGAATCTTTTCGGGAACTAATTGGTATAAAACTTGAAAAAGACAGTCCCAACAAGGAGTTGCATATTCGACATAATCTTTTTGAAATAAAAACGACAATTTTTGGTGCTCTTACAGCCTCAAGCAACAATATAGATGTCAAGTGCACCGAAAGCGGTCGCCTTATAATCCTTGCAAAAAAAGGGGAAAGATAGATGTATCAAGCCCGAGTTCACATTGCCGGGGGCTCTAAATGGGGACACTCCTTTTTGGAGCTCAAAGGAGGAGGCGAGAGCGTCTTCTCACCACCCGGGTCGTCGATGGCAGGCGCCAGACGGTGACCCGCTACATCAATTGAGTGTCGAGAGATGGCAAACGTATCAAATGTTCGGGAAAAGGGGCATGCGACAGACGGCCCCCCATTTCTAAACGGCATATTAGCTTTGGTTACACTGTCCTTGGCACTCGCTATAGTTATAATAGAATATGTCAGCTGGCTGTCAGTCAAAGATCTGATTTCTGAGGGTCTATATCCAGAAAGTATGCCATGCGCACGGGATTCCAAACTGAATGATCTGAGCCACATTGGCAGAACTTTCTTTTCTGCCCTAGTCCTGTCATATGCTATGTCACGTTGTAGAAAAATAACTTCACACCGAGAATTACTATTATCTGTTGTTATGTTAGTTGTAATAGCAGCGCTATGTATACTAATGCTAGGATTTATCTCGGAAGCAATCTGCAGGATCTAACAGAGGAAAAGGAAATGTCTGATTATAGGCTTGTGTTCGACGGATACCGACTTAATCTTCTCTCGGGCGCTACCACCGTTCGTTCGTGGGACGCAGTTTCAGGTCGGCCAGGTTTTCAGAATCCTAGTCTGACCAACGTTGTTGACAAGGGTCCGATTCCCGAGGGCTCTTGGAATTTCTCCATGAGCGCCGTTCAGACACTGACGGTGGTCCAAGAGGCTCTTGGGGACTTTGGGCGCGGAGCTTGGCCCGGCGGTCACATAGCATGGGGTATCAATCGCGTTGGACGTCGAGCCGTAATGCCGCGCCGTGGGCCACCGGCGTTAGGACCGCCGTCATGCGACAGTATGTCCGTTCGGGCAGCGCAACTCTCGATTGACCATCCTTTGACTTGTTGGCAAAGGGCCGCGACGAAAAACGGGCCGCCCAAAGACGGCGGATTGGGGCAGACAGCGTGAGCAGTGGGAATGGGACCGCGCCCTCCGGGACGGGCGTCCCGGAGGGCGCGGGCGGACAGGCGGCAGCCGGCCCCGCGATGGCGGGCGCGGACAAGACGGTCGCGGCGGTGCTCGGCGAGATCGTCTGGCTCATGACCCAGTCGGCCGAGTTCCGGCAGTACCTCGTCGCGGACCTCGAATGGCTCGCGATGCCGCCGATCCTCCTGCGCCAGTTCCGGCTCTTCTACCACGAGGGCCGGCCGGCCGCGGCGGTGCTCTACGCCCGCGTGTCGGAGGAGGTCGGGTGCCGCCTCGACGCCGGCGCGCCGACCCTGCGGCCGCAGGACTGGCAGTCCGGCGAGAAACTCAGGGTTGTCAAGACCATCGCGCCGTTCGGCGGCGGGGAGGCGTTCGCGAAGGAGACCCTCGGGGCCATCGAGGGCCAAAGCTGGGACGAAGGGCCGGAGCGGGGGGCGACATGAGGACGGACGGCAGGCTATTGGCCAGGGCGACTCGGGAACCGAGGTTGAACGGTTCCTCGGCTTCGGCGGGATCGCGGGGGCGCCCGGCACCAGTAGGTGTGGCTAAATAAGAGCTTACGGTATAGCTTACCGAAGATTTCAAAACCCGAGTAGCAAAACATGAAGGCCATCGCTCTATTCTTATTAATTATATGTATGGCTTTGGCTGGATTCGGTTGGCATGCCATAAACCAAGTGATGTGCCGTGGAATCGCATGTCTGAACGACGATAACTATCCTGGCGCTAAGCGAGTAGGATCAGAAGTTATTCTTCCCGATGCTTGTGCTCTGCTTGGCTCTCCTACGGGAATCGGCTGGTTTCGGAATCGGCGCTTCGGCAGGCCGGCCCGCGAGATTCTCGGGGCCGAGTACATGTTTCTCGGGCGAGAGTTCCTGTTCATCAAATCGCGAAGTAGAACCGATCTGCCGATCATCGTCATCAATGCAAACCGGTACCTCGTCGAGATACCCCAAACCGAAATCTGCGCCGACAGCTTATCTGTTGCCGTGGATGCCTCAATCAATCGCATAACTGTCTCGAAAAACTAATTCTCTTACATACGAGCAGAAGCTGGAGAACTGACATGAGTGGGAGTGTTCCGGTCATTGTGGGGGCTGCTGCCGTCGGTGCCGGTGTGGGGGCCATTATCGCAGGAAAGCGTTACGAAACCTATATAGATCAAAAAACAGACCAAGCTCGAGACGCATTTGCTCTAGATTATGACCAGGGCAATGCTTGGGGCCATGCCTTTGCCTCTGCAGAGATTACGTTTTTGTACGGAGCGAATGCATCAAAGAATCTGGGCGATTTCCGGGAGTGGAAATCCGTCGCCATCGATAGGGCGGCCAACGATCCGAGAAACAGTTATGACAATTACAAGGATCTCTACAACAACGAGATCGGTCGGCAGATCGGCGAATATGCGCGCCAGAACAATCTCACGATGGCCGATGTGGAGAACCTGATCGCTGAGGCCACTATTACCGGGCAGCTCATCACGAACAGAACGGACCCGCGAATCAACCTATCGTTCAGCGGCTATCCGGCGGACTTCAACCCTGCGGTGGCCGGCTGGACAGGACCTGGAGGAAGCTGGGACTCCCCCCGGATCAGCCTTCAGTACGGAAACCAGCTTTTCGGCAATTGCTTCCAGGGCGGCACGCCGGTGCTCATGTCGGACGGGAGCGACAAGCCGATCGAGGCAATTCGTCCCGGCGACCGCGTCATGTCAATCGACGCATACGGCCGGCTAGTTCCCGGCGAGGTCGGGCGCATCTATCGCAATGTCACGACCGAATGGCTGATCCTTCGGGCAGCGGACAGATCGCGCGAGAAACTCGGCGAGATCACGGTAACTCCGGGGCACCACTTCCGCCGTTCCGACGGCAGCTTCGCGCGCATCGACGACATCCTTCGGGAAGACGCAACGATCCTCCTCGCCGAAGGCACCGCCCTGAAGGTCGTTGCCGAGCGCGCCGTCTACTCAGCCGAGACCGCGCATCTCTATGAGCAGGCCGAGAAAGTCGCCTACCCGGTCGAGGGCGGGGCGGCGCTGAAGCCCGAGGTCGTGCGCGGCTGGCGCACCTACAACTTCGAGGTCAAGACCCACCACACCTACGTCGCCGGCAACGTCCAGGTCCACAACGACTCGGCGCCGACCCTCGCCTTCGCGGCGAGCGACTTCTTCGACGAGTTCGGCTTCGACTTCGACGGCTCGAACCCGGCCCACGTCGACCTGATGATGGGAGCGATCGCCGACGGCGACATCACGGCCTACGGCGACTACGTCGGCTCGCTCTCGGACGACCGTTACACCGCGACCTTCTACGACGCCGTGCGCGACAAGATCGTCGCCTCCTTCAATCAGACCGAGACGATCTTCACGCGGGTGGAGGACGGCCACATCGAGACCGTCACGCGCTACCGCAACGGCATGGACATCGCGGTCGAGCGCGAGAACTGGCAGCCCGACGGCCGCCACCACGACACCTTCTTCGACGATTTCGGCAACGACGAGTTCGAGATCGACCACGCGCCCGGCGGGGCGATCGTCGCGGTCGACGAGGACCCGGGCGTGCCGGACGCCGACCTCTCGGCCGCCCAAGCCGGGGCGATGCTCGGCTCCCACCTCGGCAAGCTGATCGCGAACGGCAACGTTATGGTCGAGCTCGGGACCTCGACCCTCCTCGGCACGGTGCTGTCGAACGTCGGCGACTACCTGCAGCACGGCTACGCCAAGTCGCTGCTCGACCAGTTCGAGAACGGCACCACGCCCGCCCTCGACGTCCTCATGGACGAGTCCTTCGGCGATCTCGGCATCGGGCTCGCGCACGGCGCCATCGGAGCGGCCGGGAACTTCCTGTCGTCGATGCTGATCGGCGAGCTTGCCGACGCCCTCGACCTCACCGGGGTCGAGGGGAAGGTGTTCTCGATCGTCGGCAACACGCTGACCTCGCGCTTCCTGACGAACGCGCTCAACTTCGTGGCCGAGACGGCGGCGGGAGGCGCGCCGTCGGCCGCCGCCATCTTCACGACCGGCTTCAACTGGGCGGATCTCGGCCCGAGCTTCGGCTCGGCCTTCGGCAGTTTCCTCGCCTCGCGGGTGATCACCCCGGAGACGCCGGAGGCGGCCCTGTTCTCGACCGCCGGGGCGGCGCTCGGGACTCTCGCCGGAGCGGTCCTCGGAACGGCGCTCAACGCCGTCATCCCCGGCCTCGGCCAGTTCGTCGGCGCCTTCCTCGGCCAGGTGATCGCGACCTGGGCCGGCAACCAGCTCTACGACAACGACGATTGGGCCGGCCTCAAGATCGTGGTCGATCCGGCCACGGGGCAGCTCGGGACGCAGGTCGCGCACGTCAAGGACAGCCCCGACTTCACGATCAGCTACAGCCTCGCCAACAACGTGATCGCGACGGTCAACGACCTTCTCCAGAAGATCGGCGCTCACGCAAACCCCACCCAGGCCGTGGGCGTCGAGCTGGGCTACTACGTCGACACCAACAACAACCAGTACGCCTACGCGGCCGGCTACCAGGACCTGTACCGCTCGGCCTACGGCACGCGCGACGACGTGCTCGCCGCCGTGGCGCAGAAGGGCGTCGAGGCGGTGCTCGCCCAGATGGCGATCGCCGGCGGCGACATCCTCACCCGGCGCGCCTTCGAGGCTTCCCACAACAAGGGGCTGGTGACGCTCGGCCTCGACCTGCAGACCGCGCAGGACTTCCGCCTCTACCTCGACAACGCCCGGCTCATCAACGCCATCATCGCGGCCGACCCGCACTCGGACTTCGCGGCCGGCTGGATCGTCACCCTGCAGCGCGCCGAGGAGCTCGGGCTGAACCGCGGCTCCGACAAGGACTTCCAGGGCGGCATCCTGGCGAACCTCGCGGAGCGCGGGCTCGCCGACAAGCTCGACTGGACGCCGGACATCGACCCGAACGAGCCCGACACGCTCCTCCTGCACAAGCTCAACCATACGGCCGCGATCGACAACGCCTTCGGGCCGGGCCTCGTCAAGAACCAGACCGGGACGGCGGGCACGGACTGGGCGAGCTTTTCGGGCGAGGCCGCGGGCACGCTCATCCGCTACGACGGCGGCGGCGGCAACGACGGGATCACGGGCCACGCCGGCACCGACATCCTCGTCGGCGGCGCCGGCGACGACACGATCAACGGCGCCGAGGGCCACGATTGGCTCCACGGCGGCGACGGCCAGGACGTCCTCAACGGCGGCGGTGGCGACGACCTCCTCGTCGGCGGCGCCGGCAACGACACGCTGAACGGCAACGGCGGCTTCGACGTCCTCGTCGGCGGCGACGGCTCCGACGTCGTCCAGATCGACGGCCTCGAGCGCGACACCGTCGTCGCGGCGACCGCGGGCTCGGTGTGGCAGAGCGACGTGGTGCGGATCGCCGCGGCGGGCATCGACACCGCGGCCGGGGCGACCCTCTACGAGCGCGCCGGGGCCGACCTCGTGGTGACGCCGCGCACGGGGCGCTGGGACTGGGTCGACACCACGGTCAACCCGGACTACCCGAGCGCCGAGCAGCGGTTCGTCGAGACCGGCCGCGGCACGGTGACGATCCAGGACTTCTTCCTGACCCGCAGCGGCGTCGACGCGATCGAGTTCACGGCGCAGGGCGTGACCAAGACCGCGGGCGAGCTCTGGGCCGACCTCCGGCCGGCCGCCTACAGCTTCGAGACCGTTCCCCAGGGGGGCGGCACGGAGAAGCAGCTCTACTGGTTCGGGCCGCAGGACACGGCCGTCTCGCTCGCCAGCCTGTTCGAGGTGCACGGCGGCACGCACACCCTCATCAGGCAGACCGCCTATTACGCCGACGGCGGCAGCGACACGTGGTACGGCGACGCCGCGAACGAGATCTACGCCGACGTCGCGGGCCGGAGCTGGGACGGGCTCGGCGGCAACGACACCATCGAGGGCAGCGACGGCGCCGACACGCTCATCGGCGGCACCGGCGCCGATCTCCTGCGCGGCGCCGGCGGGAATGACTCGCTCCTTGGCGGCGACGGCAACGACGCCCTGTACGGCGGCGGGGGCGACGACCACCTGGACGGCCATGGCGGCAACGACGCCCTGTACGGCGGCGATGGCGTGGACGTCCTGTGGAGCTACGCCGGCGACGACCAGCTCTACGGCGAGGCCGGCGACGACTCCCTCGCCGGCGGCGACGGCAACGACTCCATCATCGGCGGCATAGGCAACGACCAGCTCTACGGCGAGGCCAACGACGACTACCTCGCGGGCGACGACGGCGGCGACTACCTCGGCGGCGGCGACGGCAACGACGCCCTGTTCGGCGGCACAGGCGACGACCACCTGGACGGCCATGGCGGCAACGACGCCCTGTACGGCGGCGACGGCGTCGACGTCCTGTGGAGCTATGCCGGCGACGACGTGCTCTACGGCGAGGCCGGCGACGACTCCCTCGCCGGCGGCGACGGCGTCGATTCGCTCATCGGCGGCATAGGCAACGACCAGCTCTACGGCGAGGCCGGAAACGACTACCTCGCCGGCGGCGACGGCGGCGACTACCTCATCGGCGGCACAGGCGACGACCAGCTCTACGGCGAGGCCAACGGCGACTACCTCGGCGGCGGCGACGGCAACGACGCCCTGTTCGGCGGCGGGGGCGACGACCACCTGGACGGCCATGGCGGCAACGACGCCCTATACGGTGGCGACGGCGTGGACGTCCTGTGGAGCTATGCCGGCGACGACGTGCTCTACGGCGAGGCCGGCGACGACTCCCTCGCCGGCGGCGACGGC
>DASVPW010000074.1:0-28964 GCA_036389455.1 Beijerinckiaceae bacterium | reverse complement strand
ATGCTCGAGCACGCGATCTACGGCGTGATCTCGCCCGAGGGCGCGGCCTCGATCCTGTGGCGCGACAGCGCCCGCGCCCAGGACGCCGCCACCGCCATGAAGATCACGGCCCAGGACCTCCTGCGCCTCGGCGTCATCGATTCGATCGTCCAGGAGCCCGTCGGCGGCGCCCACCGCGACCCCAAGGCCGCGATCGAGGCGACCGGCGCCGCGATCGCCGGGGCGTTGTCCGACCTCGGCAACATGGGCCCGGCGGAGCTCCGCAGCCACCGGGCGGACAAGTTCCTGGAGATCGGGCGGAAGCTCTGAGGCGGAGGCCGCACCTACTTCCGGTATTGTTCGTCGCCGACGTGCTCCATCCACTCGACGGGCTTGCCGTTCAGCGCCTCCTGGACGGCGACGTGGGTCATGGCCGTCGTGGGCGTCGCCCCGTGCCAATGCTTCTCGCCGGGGGGAAACCAGACCACGTCGCCGGGCCGGATCTCCTCGACGGGGCCGCCCTCGCGCTGGGTCCAGCCGCAGCCCGCCGTGACGATCAGCATCTGGCCGAGGGGGTGGGTATGCCAGGCCGTGCGGGCGCCCGGCTCGAAGGTGACGCTGGCGGCCGCCGCGCGCGCCGGCCCCGGAGCCTGGAACAGCGGGTCGATGCGGACCGTGCCGGTGAACCACTCGGCCGGCCCTCTGCCGGACGGCTGCGAACCGATTCGCCTGATCTCCATGGCCTTGCTCCTTCGCCGCGGCCGGTCAGTGCCTGAGAACAGGGTCGCGGCCGGCGCGGTTCCGCGCCCCGCTTCGGCACAGCCCGGCAGGGCGCCCCTTCACGGTTCCTTCACCCTGTGGCGGCGGGGTGACTTGCCTTCCGGTAAGTCTCGGGTAAGGCTAACCGACTTGAATAAGAACACGTGGGACCGCCCGCACGTCCGGGCGAGACAAGAAGCGGGGTTTTTATGGCGAAGCGCATCGTGATCGCGGCGGGCCTTGCGCTCGCGCTCGCCGCCTGCGACGACCAGATGACCCGCTCGACGAGGCACCTGTCGCCGATCCCGCCGCAGACGCTCTCGCTCATGGCCGAGAAGGGGATGTCGCGCAGCGACCCGATCCTGGTGCGCGCCTACAAGAAGGAATCCGAGCTCGAGGTCTGGAAGCGCGGCCAGGACGGCAAGTACGCGCACCTCAAGACCTATCCGATCTGCCGCTGGTCGGGCCAGCTCGGCCCCAAGGTCAAGACCGGCGACCGCCAGGCGCCCGAGGGCTTCTACACCGTCACGCCCGGGCAGATGAACCCGAACTCGGCCTACTACCTCTCCTTCGACACGGGCTACCCTAATGCCTACGACCGGGCGCACGGGCGCACCGGCGCGCACCTCATGGTGCACGGCACCTGCTCGTCGGCCGGCTGCTACGCCATGACCGACGAGGCGATCGCCGAGGTCTACGCCATCGCCCGCGACGCCTTCTCGGGCGGCCAGCGCGGCTTCCAGTTCCAGGCCTACCCCTTCCGCATGACGGCCGAGAACCTCGCGAAGCACCGGGCCGACCCGAACATCGCCTTCTGGCGGAACCTCAAGGAGGGCTCGGACCACTTCGAGGTCACGGGCGAGGAGCCGCCGGTCTCGGTCCAGAACATGCGCTACGCCTTCGGCCCCGAGCTGCCGGCCGTCGCCGAGAAGCGGGCCGAGGACGAGAAGAAAGTGGCGGACCTCGTCGCCAAGGGCGTGCCGGCGATCCGGGTCGTGTACGGGGACGGCGACACCCACGCCTCGTTCCGCGAGGCCATGGTGGCGAGCGCCGGCGGCAGCGGCGACGAAGGCAGCGCCTTCGCGGTGCTGCAGGCGCGCCCGCGCCGCAATCTCGGCGAGGTGAGCCGGCCCGAGGCCCTCGCCATGGGCCCGCGCGAGATCGAGATCTCTCCCGCGGGCAGGACCGAGAAGCCGGCGAAGCCTTCGACGGCGCTCGCCTACGCCGGCACGAAGCCGGCCGCCGCCCCAGCCGCGACCACGACGGTCGCCCGCTCGGCGCCGGTTGCGGCGTCCGCCGCGCCTGCGGCCTCGCCGGCGGTCGCGGAATCGCGGTCGCTCTACGACCGCGTGTTCGGCAATCTCTTCGGATCGAGCGCGTCGGAGTCGGAGACCACCGCCGAGCAGCCGGCGACCGCGCCCCTGCCGCCCCGGCGCGGCGCCGCCGCGAAGCCGCCCGAGCGGCGCGCCGCCATGGCGCAGCCCCGCGTCAACTGAGCCCGGCTCTTCAGCTCTTCCGAAAAGGCGGCCGCTGGCCGCCTTTTTTGTTGTCCGCACGCCACACCCGGCCGGTTCATCGACTCGGGAAAATGCCGCTGCATAGGAAGGCGGCATGTGCACAGAATATGCAATTGCCGGTTTCGCTCCGATTCCCCGAAGCCACAACGGGAGCCAAGTCTCCCTTGTAGCTGGAGCGACCAATGAACCGCCCGGGGTCCACCCTTCTCGCCGCGCCGCTTCTCGCCTGCGCGGCGCTCGTCTCCCTCGAAGTCCGCGCCGCCGACCTCGCCCCGGCGCCCGCGCCCGCCGAGGCCAAGGCGCCGGTCCCGATCGACCTCGCCTTCGGATTCAGGATCGCGAGCGACTACAATTTCCGCGGCATCTCGCAGTCGAACCACGACCCGAGCCCGCAAGCCTACGCCGAGCTGCAGCTCCTCGACAACCTGATCTACTTCGGAACGAACTACTACCGGGTCGACCTGCCGACGAAGCCCCAGGCCGAGATCGACCTCACCGGCGGCATCAGGCCGAAGTTCGGCGACCTCACCTTCGACTTCGGCTACATCTATTACTACTATCCGGACGAGCGCCGCCTGGTGAACTACTTCACCACCGTCCCCTACACGCTGCCGGACGGCACGGTGTTCCTCGCGCCGCCGTTCTTCACCCCGAAGAACACCGACTTCCTCGAGCTCGCCGCCAGGGTGTCGTGGGCCATCAACGACCAGTGGACGGTCGGCGGCGGCGTCTTCTACGCCTGGGACTGGCTCGGCACCGGGGCGCCCGGCACCTACGTCAACGCCACCGCCAAGTGGACGCTGCCCGAGGGCGCCTTCGGCGGCCTGCCGTCGGGCTTCGCGCTCTCGGGCGAGCTCGGCCATTACAGCCTCGGGCGGGTGAACCCGTGGCTCGGCGGCTTGAACCTGAAGGACTACCTCTACTGGAACGCCGGCCTGTCCTACACCTGGAAGAACCTCACCCTGGATCTCCGCTACCACGACACCGACCTCAACAAGACCGAGTGCTTCCTCAACACCACCGATCCGCGCGGGCTGTTCACGGGCTCGGGCCAGTCGAACTGGTGCGGCACCCGCTTCATCGCCACCCTCTCGGCCGACTTCACGGCGAGCGCGCTTGGGATCTTCGCGCCGGCGAAGTAGGGCGATGATGCTGCGTGAGGCGGGAGCGGTCACGGGCCGCGATCGAGCCCGGCGTGATGCGCCAGAACCCGGCGCGCCGCTTCGCTCGGGCTCGCCTGCAGGGCCGCGGCGGCGGCGGCGCGCTCCTCCGGCGTTCCCGTCACGACGACGCGCTCGAGGTCGTCCACCATGCGGCCTTCCGCGAAGGGGCCGACGCAGAGCCACAGCTCCGGGCTCACCGGCCGCCCCGCCGCCCAGCGCTCGTGCGCGTAGTCGACGAGCACCTGCGCGAGCTCTGGATTGGCGCGCTCGCGGAGGCCCTGGATCGGCTCAAGCCTCGAGCCGATGAACAGGGCCTTGAGCACCATCTGGTTCCAGGCGCCCTCATCGAAGACCTCCGAAGGGTAGGGGCTGCGATGGGCGACCGCCTCGAAGGCCGGCTTGATCGCCGAGCGCACGCCTTCGCCCGCGACCGGCAGGAGCGCGCGCCCGCCCGGGAACAGCGCGAGGCCGCGCAGGTACGCGATGCTCTCGGCGAGGTCCGCGGTCCGGTGGAGCTCCATGAGGCGGCGCGCGAAGCCCGCATCGTCGCCCCGGTCCGCGGCGAGGAGGAAGGCGATCCGGGCGGCCTGATCGACGGTGAGCCCGGCCGGATCGAAGCCGGGGCGGACCGCATTCGCCCGCTCAAGATCGTCGGCCGTAAGGAGAAGGTCGCCCTTCCCGAGCTTGCGCGGCGCAAGCCCGAGGGCGCGCACGAGGTCGCGCTCGCCGGCATCGCGGCGCAGGGCTGCAAGCGTCGAATCGAACCAAGCCACGCGCTCAGGGTCGAGCGCCCGGCTTATCCATCCGGCGAGGAGCGCGATCCGTTCGCCTGAAGGGGAGGCGGAGGCGGGCGCCATGGATCTTCAGGTGCCCGGGATGAACCGTTGCGCAAGCCGGGTCGCGGCATAGCCGCCGACGCAGAGCGCGGCCGCCCCGAGCGAGACCGGCGCCACCATCAAGGCGTCGACGAGGGAGATCGCGGCGATGAGCGCCGCGACGGCGGACGGGACCGCGCCCGGCGCCGCGCGGCGGCGCAGCCGCTCGACCGCGAGAGCGTCGGCGGCGGCGAGCCCGAGCCAGAACAACGCCGCCCACCAGTGCCTGGCGACCGCCGTCGCCCCGACGGCGAGCGGCAGCGCCAGGACGGCGAGCGGCCAGAGCCGGTCGACCCGGTCGAGGCTCTCCTGCTTCGCCGCGTAGGTCAGCCCCGCGACGTGCGCCGCCATGGCGAGGCCGGCGATCCATACGGCCGTGGGCACGAAGCCGACGGCCGCGGCGGCGGCGCCGACATAGACCAGGAGCCGGCACAGGCTCATCACCACGGGACTCAAGGGGTTGCCCTTGTGGTGCATGTCGTAGAACACGATGACGGCTGAGAGCGCCAGCGCCGGCACGAGCGCCGCGGAGCCGCACAGCGCCATCAGGACGAGGCTGGCGCCAAGCAGCCCGAAGCCGATCCCGAACACGGAGGAGGCCGCGATCTCGCCCGCCGGGATCGGGCGACCCGGGCGTTCGCGGGCGTCGACGCCGCGGTCGAAGGCGTCGTTGAGATACATGCCGCCGACGTAGAACAAGGTCATGGCCAGGAGCGCGAGCCCGGCGCGGGGGCTCAAGGGGTCGCCGCCCGCGATCACGGTCGCGGCGAGCGCGTTGGTCCATACGGTCGGGAGGTTGGAGACCCGCCCGAGCCTAAGCAGCGTCCCGAGCGGCACCGCCCGGGACGTCGTTGCGGCCCTCATCCCGAAGTTCCTCCAGCACGAAAGCGAGCTCGCGGGCGATGTCGTCCGCCTTCGACCCGGTCTTGAGCTCCCGGGGCAGCACGTCCCAGGTATAGGTCTCGACCTCGAGGTGCGGGGACAGATGCTCCGCGCGAAGCGCCGCAAGCGTCGCGCGGAGCTCTCCTTGCGTCGAGGCGAGGTCGCCGAGATCCGGGAGAAAAACCGGCACGTGGCAGTGGATGCGCCACTCGCCGCGCGCGCCGCCTTCATGATAGGCCGCGAAGGCGGCTGGCAGGTCGACGAAGCGCCGGAGCTCCCCGTCGCTGACGACGACCTGGTGCAGGTAGACGCCGTCGTCGAAGCCGCGAAGCCGCGAGACCAGCGGCCCCGCGATCTCGGGCACGCGCATCGCCGCCGAGAGCTGAATCTTCGGGACCGCGATGCCGGCGCCCCGCAGGCGCTTCAGGGCCACAACCGGGTTCTCGTACTCGACGGCGCCGTGGCACACGTCGTAGCAGACGCCGAGATGGCGCCGCAGCATCGCCTCGGCTTCTCCAAGTCCGAGTCCGGCAAGCTCCGCGAAGCGGGCGAGCGCCTTAGGCGCGAAAAGCCGCTCCTCGAAAAAGGCGAGCGTTTCCGCGACGGTCTCGAGGAAGCAGCAGGGCTCGGGCTCGAGGGCGAGCACGATGCGCCTGCCCGCCGTTCGCTCGATCGTGACGAGGTGCGCGGCGGCTTGCAGCAGGTGGTCGACGAGCGCGGCGACGGCCTCAGGGTCGCGCCCGACCGGCTTGAAGCCGCCCGGGACCGTCGAGATGCTGCCGAAGCCGCCCTCGGGCAGGAGCGCGGACAGAATGTCGGCGGCGTCGCGGGTGAAGCTCACCCGCTCGCCCGTGCGCCAGTCGGGCTCGTAGACCTGTTCCTTGACGCGCGTGCCGTGGAAGGGGCCGAAGGGGAAGGCGTTGAGGGTGAAGACGTAAGACCCGAGGCGCGAAAGCTGCTCCTTGAAGGCGTCGAGCGGCGCGGGCTCGCGCAGCCCCGCGGCGGCGATGCCGGACAGGCGCAGGCCGAGGCCGAAGGGCGCGTCAGGCGACACCTGCGCCTTGATCTCCGGCACGTGCGCGTCGAGGCTTTTTCGGATCTCGTCCCAGCTCTCGCCGGCGTGGATGTTGGTGCAGTAGGTGAGCTCCGGTGCGCCGGGCAGGTGGGAAAGGCGCATGTCCTACCCTCGCGCCCCGGCGAGCCAGCCGATCGCCTCTTCGATCAGCCTATGGTCCATCCGGTTCACCTCGACGCCGTGGCCGACGGCGTCGATCAGGGTCACGGTCAGCTCGCCGCCGAGGTGCTCCTGGAATTCCTTGAGGCCGCGCAGGACCGCGAGCTGTCCTTCGGCGTCGCGCAGCGCCAGGGCATCGCACCACAACGTGAAGCCGAGCTTTTCGAGGAGCCGGCGCACGCGCTCGTCCTCGCCCGCCGGCAAGAGGCCGGCGAGCACGGCATAGCGGGTGTCGAGGGCGACGCCGATCGCGACCGCCTCGCCGTGGCTGACCTTGTGCCCGGTCAGGCTCTCGAGCCGGTGCGCCGACCAGTGGCCGTAGTCGAGCGGGCGCGCGGAGCCCGTCTCGAACGGGTCGCCGCCTTGCGCGATCTGGCGCATGTGGAGCCTGGCCGAGCGCTCGATCAGCCGGTCGAGGGTGTTCGGGTGGAAGCCCGCGAGCGCGTCGGCGTTCGCCTCGATCCACTCGAAGAAGGCGCGGTCGCGGATGAGCGCCACCTTCACGGCCTCCGACAGGCCGCTGCGCTTCTCGCGCGCCGGGAGATGGTCGACGAAGGTGCCGTCGTTCACGATGGCGAAGGGCGGCGCGAAGGTGCCGACGAGGTTCTTCACGCCGAAGGCGTTGACGGCGTTCTTCACCCCGACGCCGCTGTCGGCCTGGGCGAGCACGGTGGTCGGCAGCCGCACGTGGCGCACGCCGCGGTGGAAGATCGCGGCCGCATAGCCGACCGCGTCGAGCACCGCGCCGCCGCCGATCGCGACCGCGTAGGAATGCCGGTCGATGGCACGATTTGCGAGCTCGCCAAGGAGGCGCTCGACGAGCTGAGGGTCCGTCTTCGCCTCCTCGCCGCTCGGCACCGCCACGATCGCGCCCTCGATCGCGAGCGAGCCGGCGTGGGCTGCGGCGTAGCGCCGGATCATCCGCTCGAGATTCGGCATCGCGGCGATGACGCCCGTGTCGACGAAGAGCGCTAGACGGTGGCGCTTCTCCGGCTCGCGGCGGCGCAGCGCGTCGGCGAGGGTCGGGTTCGCGGGATCGAAGACGTCGCGGGTGAAGACCACCGGCAGCTCGTAGGCGACGGCGAAACGCTGGAGGTGGGTCTCGCCCCAGGTCGCGTGGCGGCTGCGCTCAAGCACGACGTTTCCCCGCACCCTGGTCCACCGCGAATCGCCGAAACAACTATCGCTTCAAGCTGTTGCCCGATGTTGCGCCCGAAGGGCGCCGAGCGTCAATCCGCCGAGGCGTGTCCGAATTGCCTGGCTATATCGCGCGGGAGCGCGCATAGTGCGTCATCGTCGGCCACGTTACAGGCGCCGACGGCTGAGAGAGAAGCGCGCTCCCGCCTGGCATGGGGGGGAATGCATGTGCTTCCGCATCGGAATGACGATTCACGGCAAGAGCGCCTGACACACGCGCAGGCGGAGGCGCTCATCGCGCGCGAGCGACGCGCCAGCCAAGCCCACGCGTCGCTCGCCAGGCTGATCGCATCGGTTGCGGACGAAGGCGAGAAGCAGCCCGACGAGGGCCGTTCGGCCGAGCCCACCGCCCGAGGAGGGAGCCCATGACCGGCATGGACCACGGCTCCGCGTCATTGGGATTCGGGGTCGAGAGGCACATCGAAAAATCGAGAGCGGCCGGCACCGCCGACGAAAAGGTCGAGCACCTCACCTGCGCGGTCGAAGCCCTCTTGATGCATCTCAACCATCTGGAGGGCGAGGCGCGGGCGGCGGATGCGCGCGGTGCATCGAAAGCGGAGGAAGCGAATGGCGGATAAATCCCAAGACGCGAAAGCCCGCGCCGAGACAAAGTTCAGGATCGCGGACCAGCGCTCCCAAAACGCCGAGGCTGTCAGGGTCGAGACCGCCGGCAAGGCTCGCGCCTTCGACGAGAAGACGCAACGGCTGAAGGGGCTTCGACTCGCCAAGGAGGCGCAGGACAGGAAAGCGGCAAAGAAGGACGATTCGCGCCCGAAGGGCTGATCCGCGATTGCCGGCGGGGGTAAAAATATAAAAACTAAATTATAGCTTGTATTTTGATAGCTTAACTCACACCTGAAGAGATGACTGATGTTCTCGCGAGACCGTCACTTTGGAGAATGAAATGACTAATTTAAATCATGTTTCCGCACAGGACATTTCCTTGCAGTGGAGCAAGGTCACCCAGAACGAGGCCGCGGCGATCAAGAGCGTCGATGCCCTCTCGGCTCAGGTGCAGAAGAGCTACGGCTTCGACAAGGCCAAGGCCGATGCCGAGGTGAAGCAGTTCATGGGCACCCGCTCCTTCTGAACCTAGGACGAGCACTGGCGCTCCCGGCCCTTGGCTGGGGGCGGCGGCGTCCGCGACCGACGCTTCCGGAAAATGGCAGACATGCCCATTCTTGATGCAACGCTGCTCGACACCGATCCCCAGGGATGCGGCGCCTTGAGGGCCATCTTCGACGCGGCGGCGGCATCGCGCACGCGACGCCAACCCTGCGAAGTTGCCCTCGGCTCGCCGGGTAGTTGGGTGAGCCGGACCGGGAGCGTCAGCTTCTCGGCTTTCTGCCGGTCATCGCCTCTGCCGCCTATGCGGACGATCAAGATCGGAAGGACCTTGCCGCGCGTCACCCTTCACTAACCGCCTGACACCTGCCATCCAGTTTCGAGAAACCCGTTTCCTCCGAAATGGGCCAAAGTCACCCAGACCAAGAGCGTCGACGATCTCCGGAAGAGCTAGGTTCACAAGGCCGAGGCCGCCGTGCCCGTGTCCGCGACCTCCGGAGGCCAGACCACCTCGAAGCGCTCGAAGACGGTCTCGATCCCGTCGTGCATCGTAAAGCCCTCGGCCGCGGCCTTGCCACCGAAGTAGCGCCGGTGCGCCTTGAGCCACCACTCGCGGGTCCGATCGCCCTCCCCTTCGTCCCAGGCGAACCGTTCGTCGACGGAGTCGAGCGGCCCTGTCCTGACCTCGACGGTGCGCCAGATCGCGCGCGGCCGGCCCTCGCCGTCCACGACGACCACATGGCCGCCGAGGACGGGCGGCGGCTCGCCGCCGGGGCCGAACTGACGGACGAGCCCCGCGGTCGCCCGCTTCGCGCCGGCGACGATCAGCTCCGCGAGCTCGGTCTTCAGCGCCGGACTGTCGCCGCAGGCGACCACGTCGTAGTCGTCGTGCGCGAGACCCGCCGCGGCGCGGAACGAGCGCCAGAAATCTTCAACGGCTCGTGACCGCACGGCCCATCTCCTGGACAGCGATATGCGACCAACGTACTAATTGGATGCTTCGCCGCCAAGCGATGCCGGCCTCTCAGGCCGTTCAAAACGAGGGAGGAATCAGATGCGTTTCGTCCCGATTATTGCCGCCGCGGGAGTCGCGGCCGTGCTGGCGGGTCCCGCCAACGCCGAAGTCAAGATCAAGCTGGAGGAGGTCGTAGGCGGGCTGACCCACCCGCTCGCGATGGTCACGATCCCGGACGGCAGCGGCCGCAGGGCGGTGATCGAGCAGCACGGGCAGGTGCGCATCATCGACGCGCGCGGCCGGCTCCTGCCCGAGCCGTTCCTGAACATCCAGTCCAAGATCCCGCAGCTCCATTCGTTCTTCGACGAGCGGGGGCTCCTCGGCATCGCCTTCCACCCGAACTACCGCGAGAACGGCAAGTTCTACATCGCCTACTCGGCGCCCTTACGCGGCGACGCGATCCTCGACAAGAAGCTGTGGTGGTCGCACACCAACACCGTCTCCGAGATGACCGTCTCGAAGGACAACCCCAACAAGGCGAACCCGAACGTCGAGAAGATCATCTCCCAGATCGACTGGCCGCAGTTCAACCACAACGGCCACTGGATCGGCTTCGGCCCGGACGGCAAGCTCTACGTCTCGACCGGCGACGGCGGCTACGCCAACGACTGGGGCATCGGCCACAACGTCACGATCGGCAACGGCCAGGACCTCATGTCGGTGCACGGCAAGATGCTGCGCCTCGACGTCGACAAGGACGATCTCGTCCCGACCGACAATCCCTTCGTCGGGCGCAACGACGCCAACCCGCAGATCTGGGCCTACGGCCTGCGCAACCCGTGGCGCTGCTCCTTCGACATGGGCGGCGACAAGGAGCTGTTCTGCGCCGACGTCCAGCAGAACTCCATCGAGGAGGTGGACATCGTCAAGAAGGGCGGCAACTACGGCTGGCGCCGCATGGAAGGGGACAAGTGCTTCGACTACGTCAACCCGAACAACCACCCGGCCTCGTGCGACAAGAACGGCCTGACCGACCCGATCGTCGTGTACAACAACTGCACGGCGGTGCCGCAGGGGTGCATGGGAATCTCGGTCACCGGCGGCTACGTCTACCGCGGCGCGCACCAGCCGTGGGGCGGCAAGTACATCTTCGGCGACTGGTCGAAGTCGTTCGCCAGCATGGACGGCCAGATCTTCTTCGCGACGAAGGGGGGCGACGGCAAGTGGACGATGGAAAAGGCCACCGTGACGGGCGCGAGCCCCGCGCCCTACATGCTGGCCTTCGCCCAGGACGACAAGGGCGAGGTCTACGCGCTCACCAGCATCTCGACCGGTCCGGTCGGCGGGCACGACAAGATCTACCGCATCGTCCCGGCCGACTAGCCACAATGCCCGATCCGGCCGGCATCCCCGGCCGGATCCCCTCTTGGGAAGCAGGCCTTTTCGTAAGCCCGCCGCCGCCGTTCCGGAATCCCGACTTGGCAATCTGTCATACTTGGCGCCGCATCGCGCCCGTGCTCTGCGTGACGTTGGTTTCGTCGGCCCTGGCCTTCCAGGTCTCGCTGACGGCATCGGCCCAGCCCGCGCCCGCCGCGGCGGAGGCGCGCGACCCCCCGCCGGCCCTGCCGCCCGCGGTCCTGAAAGACGCGAAGGTGATCGCGCAGGGCGAGGCGCTCTGGCAGGAGCAGTGCACCCACTGCCACGGCGCCAAGGCCTACCCGGGCAAGGCGCCGAAGCTCGAGCCGCGCCGCTACAAGCCGGAGTTCGTCTGGGACCGCGTCCACAACGGCTTCCGCAACATGCCGCCGTGGAAGGAGGTCTACACCCCCGAGCAGGAGGTCGCGATCGTCGCCTACGTGCTGAGCGACGAGTTCTGGCCTTAAGCGCATCGACGCATGGGCCTGGACAACCGATAGACCGCCCGCGAGGACACGGCGCCGGCCGAAGCCGCTGAGGTTGTTCAGATTTCGCAGCCGCCCGGCATCATCGGCAGGCTCTGGACAACCGCCATAGCTCGACGCCGACCCGTCCGAAGGGAGACCATGCGCCCGACCCTCGTGCTCCTCGCCGTCGGGCTCACCCCCCGCCACCTCGGCCCGCGCACGCCGCACCTTGCGCGCCTCGCCGCCTCCGGCGGGATGCGCCCGCTCGACACGGTGACGCCGGCGGTGACCTGCAGCGTGCAGGCGACCTTCATGACCGGGCTCATGCCCCGCGAGCATGGCGTCGTCGCCAACGGCTGGCTCTTCCGCGACCTCATGGAGGTGTTCTTCTGGCGCCAGTCGAACCGGCTCGTCGCGGGCGAGAAGGTCTGGGAAGCCGGCAAGGCGCGCGACCCCGCCTTCACCTGCGCGAACCTGTTCTGGTGGTACAACATGGCGGCGAGCTTCGAGATCGGGGCGACGCCGCGCCCGATCTACAAGGCGGACGGGCGCAAGCTCCCGGACTGCTATACGAAGCCCGCGTCCTTGCGGGACGAGCTCACGCAGACACTCGGGCCCTTCCCGCTGTTCCAGTTCTGGGGCCCGGGGACCGCCATCGCCTCCTCGCGCTGGATCGCCGAGGCGGCGAAGCACGTGATCGCGGCGCACCGGCCGACGCTGACCCTCGTCTACCTGCCGCATCTCGACTACGACCTGCAGCGCCACGGGCCGGACGCAACCCATCCGGCGGTCGCGCAGTCCCTCTTAGACCTCGACGCCGTCGCGGGCGGCCTGATCGCGGCCGCGCAGGCGCAGGGGCTCAACGTGCTGGTGCTGTCCGAATACGGCATCACTCCGGTGGATACGCCCGTGTACCTCAACCGGGCGCTCCGCGAGGCGGGCTTCCTCGCGGTCCGCGAGGAGGACGGGACCGAGATGCTGGACCCCGTCGCCTCGCGGGCCTTCGCGGTCTGCGACCACCAGATCGCCCACGTCTACGTCGCCGATCCGGCGCTCATGGAGCCAGTTGCGAAGCTCCTGCGCGAGGTCGCGGGCGTCGACGACGTGCTCGACGAGGCGGGCAAGCGGGCCTGCGGCCTCGACCATCCGCGCTCGGGCGAGCTCGTCGCGCTGGCTGAGCCGAACGCCTGGTTCGCCTATTACCACTGGCTCGACGACGCCCGCGCGCCGGACTTCGCCCGCACGGTCGAGATCCACCGCAAGCCCGGCTACGACCCGGTCGAGCTCTTCCTGGACCCCGCGATCCGCGCCCCGAAGCTCGCGGTCGGCGCGCGGCTCGCAAAGCGCGCGCTCGGGTTCCGCACCCTCATGGACGTGATCCCCCTCGACGCCTCGCTGGTGAAGGGCTCGCACGGGCGCAAGACCGCGCGCCCCGAGGACGGCCCGCTCGTGATCGGCTCCGACGCCGCGCTCCTGCCCGACGGCCCCGTCCCGGCGACCGCCGTGAAGGAGCTTATCCTCGACCACGTCTTCGGGACGAAGGATCGTGCTTCGCCATAGAGGCTTGCAGGGTCTTGCTAATCCGCTTAGTGTTATAACATACGTTTTAACAGGAGAATCCCATGACCGTGCTTGCTCTGAAGCTGACCACCATCGGCAACTCCGTCGGAGCGATCTTTTCCAAGGAAGTCCTTCAGAGGCTCAAGGTGGACAAGGGCGACACGCTTTTTCTGACCGAGAGTCCCGACGGGTTCCGACTTACCCCCTACAACCCGGAATTCGAGGCTCAAATGGACACCGCTCGCGCCATCATGAAGAAGCGCCGGAACGCTCTGCGTGAACTCGCAAAGTGAGCGAGCCGGTTTGGGTAGCGAAGGCCGTCGTCCTCGCGATCCACGATGAGCAGATCGCCGAGCACGGGGGCTTGCCCGGACTGCGAGATATGGGACTGCTCGACTCAGCCCTCGCACGCCCGCAGAACCTTTTCCATTACGAGAGCTTGGACCTTGTCGAAATTGGCGCGGCCTACGGCTACGCCATTGCCCGGAACCATCCCTTCAATGACGGCAACAAACGTGTCTCCGCCGTCGTCACCGAGCTTTTTCTCCAACTGAACGGGATCGAGCTTACCGCCTCGGATGGCGACGTGGTCGCGACTTGGCTCGCCCTCGCATCCGGCCGGATCGATGAGGGCCAGTTCGTGTCGTGGCTGCGCGCGCACACAACCTAACCTCCGAAAGACGTCCCTCCCAATCCCGTGAGCGCGCCTTCCCAAGCGCGCCCGCGCGGGCCTAGGATGGCCTCGACCTCGGTTGAATCGTCCTCCCGAAGCCCGGCACGCCTTCTCCGGGAGGCCCGAAGGTCGAAAGGGGAGGTACGTCGATGAACGCCAGACGGCTTGCCGCGGTTTGCGCGGCGATGGTGTTGAGTACGGTTCCCGCGTTGGCCCAGAAGGTTCCCGCGAATCCATCCGAGGTGGCCAAGCCCGGTGGCACGATCCCGGGCGCCCCGAAGGTCTCGCTCGTGAAGGTGGCGGACGGGTTCAACGACCCGGTCGGCGTCTCGGTCGCGAACGACGGCTCGGGCCGCATCTTCGTGGTCGAGCGGGTCGGGCGCGTGAAGGTGGTGAAGGACGGCAAGGTCAACCCGAAGCCGTTCCTCGACCTCACCAACATCAATCCGCTCGGCTCCGACGTGCAGACCGGCTTCGTCGAGCAGGGCCTGTGGTCGATCGCCTTCCATCCGAAGTTCAAGGAGAACGGCCACTTCTTCGTGCACTACGCCTCGCTGCCGTTCAACGGCGCCTCGATGGTGGTGCGCTTCACGGTGGACAAGGCGAGCCCGGACGCGCTCACCCCCGAGCAGACGACGAAGAGCGCCAAGGTGCTGATGAACATCCCGCAGCCCTACTACAACCACTACGGCGGCATGATCGCCTTCGGGCCGGACGGCAAGCTCTACGTCGGCAAGGGCGACGGCGGCTGGGAGGGCGACCCCCTCGACGCCGGCCAGCGCCTCGACACGCACCTCGGCAAGATGCTGCGCCTCGACGTCGACACGCCGGACGACGTTCCTTATGCGGTGCCGAAGGACAACCCGTTCGCGAAGGCCGACCGGCCGCAGCTCATGTCGCTGTTCGGCATCACCGAGCAGGGCTTCGCCCAGATCAAGATCGGCGCAAAACCCGAGATCTGGGCCTACGGGCTTCGCAACCCCTACATGTTCCACTTCGACAAGACCTCGGGCGACCTCTTCATCGCCGACGTCGGGCAGAACCACTACGAGGAGATCAACTGGCAGCCGGCCTCGTCCAAGGGCGGCGAGAACTACGGCTGGAAGCTGAACCAGGCCTCCCACTGCCATCCGGCGACCGCGCCGCCCGACAAGTGCCCGATCGTCGGCGTCCTGCCGATCGCCGAGTATCCGCACGAGCAGCCCTGGCCGGACGCGCCGAAGCTCAAGGACGGCTTCGGCTGCTCGGCGCAAGGCTTGGGCGTCGCGAACTACGCCGGCTTCGACAAGGCCTATCTCGTCGGCGACTGGTGCACCGGGCGGCTGTTCGGCATCGCCTGGGACAAGGGCGCGTCGAAGTGGCAGATGCAGGAGCTCCTGCAGGCCCAGCTGCAGTTCACGGCGGGCCAGGTCGACGAGGACGGCACGATCCTCGCGACCAACTGCTACTGCTTCTACACCGACGACAAGGGCCCGACCCAGAACCCGGCCGGCGCGCTTTGGCGCGTCGTCCCGGCCGACAAGGTGCCGAGCGGCGCCGAGGTCGCGAAGGTCGTCGCGAAGTAGGATATGAAAGGCGGGGCCGCTTCGGCGGAGCGGCCCCGTCGTCGTTCGAAGGCATCGGAGTTGCGATGGCGGGGTCCCGGTTGCGGCTGTTCGGTTGTTGCGTCGGATTGGCGGTTCTCGGCTGGGAGGCCATGGCGGAGCCGGTCGTGTTCCGGCACGCCCTCGACAACGCGCCGCTCGAGGTGAAGCCGCGGCCGAACGAGGTCGAGACCGAGGCGGTGAAGAGCTTCAAGGAGACGGGCAAGAACCCTTACATCGGGGACGAGCAGGCCCTCGCCGAAGGCAAGAGGCTCTACCAGGTGAATTGCCAGGCCTGCCACCTGCCCGACGGGTCCGGGCGGATCGGGCCGAGCCTGATCGACGACACCTCCAAATATCCGCGCGGCACGACCGACGTCGGCATGTTCGAGATTCTCTACGGCGGCGCCTCCGGGGCCATGCAGAGCTTCGCCCGCCGCGGCATGACGCAGGACCAGATGCTGAAAGTGATCGCCTACGTGCGGAGCCTGAAGAAATGACCAGCGCAACGAAGGGAAACGGCTTCGCCTGCGAGCCGGCGGAGGCCGCGGTGCCCTGCCCCTGCTGCGGCGGGACCCTCACGCCCGAGATGATCGACCGGATCCTCGCGGCCGCGCGGCGGCCCCGCGAGGAGGCGGCGCCGGTGACGGCGCCGGTAACCGCTCTTGGCGCCGGCACGATGATCATCGACCCGCACGCCCACATGATCTCGCGCACGACCGACGACTACGAGGCGATGGCGAGGGCCGGCGTCGTCGCCGTGGTCGAGCCGGCCTTCTGGCTCGGCCAGCCGCGCACCAGCGCCGACACCTATCTCGACTACCTCTCCCTCATCACCGGCTTCGAGCGCTTCCGGGCCGGCCAGTTCGGCATCCGCCACTACTGCACCATCGGGCTCAACCCGAAGGAGGCGAACAACGAGGCGCTGGCCGAGGCCGTGATGGAGATCCTGCCGCGCTTCGCCGTGAAGGAGGGCGTCGTCGCGGTGGGCGAGCTCGGCTACGACGAGCAGACGGCTCTCGAGGACCGGTATCTGCGCGCCCAGATCGAGCTCGCCAAGGAATACGAGCTGCCGATCATGGTCCACACCCCGCACCGGGACAAAAAGCGGGGCACGCTGCGCACCATGGACGTGCTCAAGGAGCACGGCTTCGACCCGGCCCGCTGCGTCATCGACCACAACAACGAGGAGACCGTCGAGGACGTGCTCTCCCGCGGCTACTGGGTCGCCTTCTCGATCTACCCCGAGACCAAGATGGGCAACGAGCGCATGACCGAGATCGTGCGCCGCTACGGCCCCGAGCGCCTGATCGTCGACTCGGCCTGCGACTGGGGCGTCTCCGACCCGCTCGCGGTGCCGAAGACCGCGCGCCTCATGGCCGAGCGCGGCATCGCGCCCGAAGCGATCCGGGCCGTCACCTATGGCAACGCGCTCGCGGCGTATGGCCTCAACGGCGAGATGCGCGAGGAGCACTGGACGGATCCTGCCCCGATCGACCAGCGCACCCTCTACCAGGGCAACTCGGTGCTGCGCGGCGGGCAGACGCCGGTGATCCGCGAGCCCGGCCGCCCGGCGGAGCTGCGCATCAGCTGACCGGGCCTTTCCGGTCGCCGATCAGGCCGCCGCGAGAGGCTGCGGGGCGCCGTGCGCGGCACCGTCGAGCGCGCGCTCCAGCTCCCGGCGGTGGTTCGCGAGGTAGTGGTGGAGCCAATAGGCGTAAGACGCCGGCTCCCGCTCGGCCTCGCGCACGAGGCGCTCGAGCGGCATGAAGGCGAGGTCGACGACCTCGCTCGGATCGGGCCTGAGCTCGCCGGCGAGCGTCCCGCAATAGACGTTCACGATCTCGTTCTCGGAAAGGCCGTTGCCGAACGTGACCGCGTACCGGCTCCGGAACGCGAGCTTGAGCTCGGCCCTGACGCCGACCTCCTCGCAGAGCCGCCGGCGGGCGCCCGCGATCGTCGCCTCGCCCGGGCGCGGATGGCCGCAGCAGGTGTTCGCCCACAGGCCGCCCGAATGGTATTTTCCGGGGTTCCGCTTCTGCAGGACGATCGCGCCCCGGCCGTCGACGAGGAAGATCGAGAAGGCCCGGTGCAGCAGGCCCTCCCGGTGCACGTGGAGCTTCTCGCCGGAGCCGATGCGGCGGTTGTGCGCATCGACCAGGATGACCTCTTCGGGCTTGCCCATGACCGGACGGTATCACGGCGCCCCGGCCTCAGGGCAATCCCCCTCCTGGCCGGGATCGCAAGCCTGCGGCTCGTCCGCTATCGTGGGCGCCTTCGCAGGCCCCGCGGCCGAATGGGAGGCGTTCATGGCATCCGCCGTCAGGTCGATGGCGGCCGGGCTCGCGCTGCTGGCGCTGGCCGCAGGGCCGGTCTCGGCCATGGATCCCGCCTACCCGTCGCGGACGATCAGGATCGTCGTCGGCTTCTCGGCGGGCGGGGCGCCCGACGCGCTCGCCCGCATCGTCGGCGAGAAGCTCGGGCAGACCTGGGGGCAGTCGGTCGTGGTCGAGAACCGGGTCGGCGCCCAGGGCAACATCGCGATGGCGGCGGTCGCCAAGGCGCCGCCCGACGGCTACACCCTCGCGCTGATGCCCATCGGCAACGCCGCCGTGAACCCGTGGCTGTTCGCCGACTTGCCCTACGACCCGGTGAAAGACTTCGAGCCGATCACGCAGATCGCCACCGTCGAGAACGTCCTCGTCGTCGGAGCGCAGCAGCCGGTCGGGAGCATCGGCGATCTCGTGTCGCTCGGGCGCTCGGGGACGGCGGGTCTGACCTACGCGACGCCGGGAGCCGGAAGCCTCGCCCACCTCGCCGCGGAGCTGTTCGCCCGCGGGACCGGGCTGCCGATAAGGCACGTTCCGTACCGGGGCGTCGCGCCGGCGCTGACCGACGTCATGAGGGGCGAGGTCACGCTGACCTTCGCCCAGCTCTCGACCGCCAAGCCTCTGATCGACGACGGGCAGCTTCGCGCGCTTGGCATCGCGAGCCGGGAGCGGAGCGCCGTTCTTCCGGAGGTGCCGACGGTGGCGGAGGCAGCCGGCCTGCCGGAGTTCGAGGCGGTCTCCTGGTACGCCCTGATGGCGCCCGCGGGAACGCCCGAGCCCGTCGTCCGCAGGATCCACCAGGAAGTGGCGCGCATCGTCCACCTGCCGGAGATCAAGGCCGCGATGGAGGCGCAGGGCGCGAAGCCCGTCGGCAACACGCCCGCCGAGCTCGCCAGGGTCATCGCCGACGACACGGCCCGTTGGGGAAGGATCATCCGCGAGGCCAACATCAAGGCGAACTGACCCTGGACCGCCGGCTCCGAGGCGGCGGACCGCGGCCGAGCGGGCCTATCCGAGCGAGCAGGCCGCGCGGCCTCTGGCCTTGAGGGTCTTCCCCTCCGCGCCGGGGGATGCGCCCGGCGTCGAGACGGTGAGCACGTAGCTGCCCCGATGCTCCGGCTCGTCCTTGGCGGCGGCCCTGGTCTCGACGACGAGATCGACGGACCCCGCGGCCTCGGAGCCCGGGCCGTCGCGGTACATCCGAAGCTTCACCTCGCGGCCGTGCACCCAGTGCTGCGTCAGGTGCTCGCCGGCGAGCTCGAGCTTGCGCAGGGTCTCCGGAGCGCCCTTCAGGAGCACCTGGATCTCGGCCTGGAAGCCGGACAGGCCCTCGCCCATCCCGTGGCCGACCACGGCCTGGGCGGAGAGCTTCAGCGACTTGTCGTCGGCGTCGCAGGAGAGGGACGCGGTCGCAAGGCCCGGCCGGGCGCCGAGCAGCAGCGCCGGCAACGCCAGGACGGCGGCGGCGGCCATCCGGTGCTTTCGATCCATCGTCGTCCTCCCTCGGAAGGATCGTAGCTTGCGCCCGGTGCCCCGTAAAAGAGCCGAATGTCTTAAAGGGCGAAAGGGGGGTGGACACCGGTGCCTCCCTGGCGGAACCTGGGCTGTCCGATGGGATTGCCGTTTCATGAGCAGCGCATTCGTCAAGGAGCCGGAAGGGGGCGAGGCGTTCGAGGATCTTCCCGACCGCCCGATCTCGCCGCATCCGAACTTCGTCACGCCGGAGGGCCTCGCCCGGATCGAGGCCGAGCTCGAGCGGCTGCACCGGGAGCACGCGGCGGCTCAAGAGGCCGACGACAAGCCGAGCCTCGCCCGCACCTCCCGGGACCTGCGCTACTGGACGGCGCGGCGGAACTCCGCGCAGGTCGTGACCCCGCCGGCGGACGCCTCCGAGGTGCATTTCGGCTCGACCGTCACGATCGAGCGCGAGGACGGCCGCCGCCAGACCTTCAGGATCGTCGGCGAGGACGAGGCCGACCCCGTCAAAGGCACGATCTCCTACGTTTCGCCGGTCGCCCAGGCGCTGACCGGCAAGCGCGTCGGCGACACGGTGCAGGCCGGCGCCTCCGAGGCCGAGATCGTGGCGATTTCCTGAGCTTTGGCTCGCGCCGTCATCGTCGGGCGGAATCCATCGCCGGGACGGCCGATTCATCCCTCGATCGCCCGCCTCCGCTTCGCGATCTCGGCCGCGAGGAAGTCGAGGAAAACGCGCACGCGGGCGGAGTGGCGCAGATCCGGATGGGTCAGGAGCCACAGGCCGGTCGAGAAGTCCGGGTTCGGGGGCGACAGACGCTTCAGGGCCGGGCGGGCGTCGGCGATGAAGCAGGGGAGGGGGCCGATGCCGATGCCGGCCTCGACCGCCTCGGTCAGCCCCAGCACCGTGTTGACCTTGTAGACGATCTTCTCGGGCGCCACCCGCTCGCGCACGAAGCGCGCGACCTTCAGCCCGCCGAGGTTGTCGCCGAGCGCCACCCAGGGGCGGTCGTAAAGCCCGAGAAGGTCGACGGCGCCGGGCAGCGGAAAATCCGCCGCGCGCCCGTAGAGCGCCCAGCCGATGGTCGCGGCGCGGCGGCCGACGAGCGTCTCCGGCGGATTGTCGGTGGCGCGGATCGCGACGTCCGCGTCGCGCTTCGACAGGTTGAGGGCCTGGTTCGACAGCACCACGTCGAGGCGCACGTCCGGGCACTGGGCATGGAACAGCGCGAACAGCGGCGTCAGCAGGTGGGCGAGGAGCGTGTCGTTGGTCGTGACCCGCAACTCGCCCGCGGGCGAGATCGCCTGTCCGGCGAGCTTTCGGGCGAAGCTCGCCACGTCCTCGTCCATGCGGGCCGCCATCGCGGCCATCTCCTCCCCGGCGGCGGTCAGCGCATAGCCCGTGCGGTGGCGCTCGAACAGCTTCAGGCCGAGCCGCTCCTCGAGCTGGCCGAGGCGGCGGAACACGGTCGAGTGGTTGACCTTGAGGGCGTCGGCCGCACCTCCAAGGCCCTTCGCCTCGGCCACGGCCCTGACGAGGCGGAAGTCGTCCCAGGCGAGCGGTGCATCCCCCATCATTGCACTCATGCAAGCAGAATGCTGCGATCTTAGCGATGGATTTGCGCTGGAGAAAGGCCGATCTTCAGGGCCGATCAGCACGCGAGGCGCGTTGCTGAAGAAAAATTCGGAGACCCGCCATGATCGACTCCCGCTTCGCCCCTTACGGCCTCTTCACCCTGCGCGTCGCCCTCGGCGCGATGTTCGTCGCCCACGCGCTCCTCAAGTACGTCGTCTTCACCATCCCGGGCTTCGAGGGCTTCCTCGCCAAGGTCGGCCTGCCGGCCGTCCTCGCCTGGCCGATCTTCCTCGCCGAGCTCCTCGGCGGCATCGCCATCGTGGCGGGCTTCTATTCCCGCTTCGTCTCGGCGGCGCTCCTGCCGGTGCTCCTCGGGGCCTTGTCGATCCACGCCGGCAACGGCTGGCTCTTCACCGCGACCGGCGGCGGCTGGGAGTATCCCGCGTTTCTCGTCGTCGCGGCCGTGACCCACGTCCTGTCCGGCGACGGCGCCTTCGCGGTGCGGCCCGCCGGCTGGCCCGCCCTGTCCCCGGCCCCTTCGCCGCAGGCGGCCTGATCGCGCGTCCTCTGTCCTGGGCCGTTCCGGCCGGACCTCGGGCTCGACCCGAGGGGAAGCCGGGACCTGCGAGCCAAACGCCGGTCGTGAGTTCCCGGATCGCCGCATCCCGCGGCTATCCGGACCCCCCTCAGTCAGATCACCACCGCTCGCTCACCGGCGCCCGTCCGGCGATCTCTTCCAGGCGCGCCCGCGTGCCGCGCGTGAGGTCCGGCGGCAGGGCGTCGAGGGGGAAGAAGCGGGCTTCCGCGATCTCGCGGTCGGGCGCCTTCGCCTCGATCACCCGGAAATCGCGCACGACGTAGACGACGACGTGGTCGCGCCGGGAGGCGTTGGCGTTGAAGAAGACCCCGTGCAGGCGCGGCTCGCCCGCGATCTCGATGCGGGCCTCCTCCCGCAGCTCGCGCCGCGCCGCGTCGAGCGCCGCCTCGCCGCTCTCGACCCCGCCGCCGGGGAAGTGCCAGCCGCGGGCGTAGGTGTGGCGGACCAGGAAGACCCCGCGAGCGTCGATCACCACGGTGCGGACCCCGAGGGTCAGGCCGCGCGAGAAGCGCCACCAGGCATGGAGCAGCCGCCCCACTCCGGGGATGCGCACGCCCTCCCGGGCCCGCTTCCCGGCCTTCATGGATGCGCCGGCTGCCCTGGAGAGATTGAGAACGTCTTGGCAAGGCCATGCTCAAGGCACATGGCTGACCCATGTAGATGGCGCGAGACCCGCGCTGGAAGCTGGGCTATAACGACGCTCATCCGAAAGGCCCCGCCATGTTCCTCTCCTTCCTCCTCGCCCGCCTGAACCGCGCGCCGCAGTTCGTGTGGTCGCCCGCCCTCGACCTCTCCGATCACGCAGTCTACTCGGCCCTGATCCCCGGCGCCCAGTACTGACGGCTGCTTCTCCACTCTCGCACGCTGGAGCCATGGGTCCCGGATAGCCGCGCGCTGCGGCTTCCCGGGATGACTCGGTCGGCATGCGGCTTGAGCACCCTGCTTCTCCTGTTTAGAACGTCTCTAAACAGGAGATTCCGGTGAAGGCGCTCTCGGACCTGACGGAGCGCGAGGTCCTCGCCCTCGCGATCGCCAACGAGGAAGAGGACTCGCGCATCTACCGGAGCTTCGCGGACCGGCTGCGGCCGGATTTCGAAGGCTCGGCCGGCATCTTCGACGACATGGCCGAGGAGGAGCGCGGCCATCGCGACTCGCTCTACGGCCTCTACCGGGAGCGCTTCGGCGAGCACCTGCCACCGATCCGGCGCGAGGACGTGCGCGGCTTCCTCAAGCGCCGCCCGGTCTGGTGGAGCCCGAACCTCGACCTCGACAAGATGCGCGCCGAGGCCGAGCTCATGGAGCGCCAGGCCGCGAACTTCTACGAGCATGCGGCGAGCCGGGCGACCGACGTCTCCGTGCGCCAGCTCTTCACGCACCTCGCCGAGGTCGAGCGCGGCCACGAGAAGCGCGCCGAGGAAATCGCCGAGGCGCATCTGACGGCCGACACGCAGGCCGCGGAGGAGCGGGCGGCGCGGCGGCTGTTCGTGCTGCAGTACGTGCAGCCGGGGCTCGCCGGCCTCATCGACGGCTCGGTGTCGACGCTCGCGCCGCTCTTCGCCGCCGCCTTCGCGACCCATCACAACTGGGAGACCTTCCTGGTCGGGCTCGCGGCTTCCGTCGGCGCCGGCATCAGCATGGGCTTCACCGAGGCGCTGTCCGACAACGGCGAGATCACGGGGCGCGGCTCGCCCTGGCTGCGTGGCCTCGTGTGCGGCGTCATGACGGCGCTCGGCGGCCTCGGACACACCCTGCCCTATCTCGTCCCGGACGCCTGGCCGAACGCCTTCTGGCTCGCAACGACGATCGCGATGGCGGTGGTCGTGGTCGAGCTCCTGGCGATCTCGTGGATCCGCACCCACTACATGGAGACGCCGTTCTGGAGCGCGACCATGCAGGTGATCCTCGGCGGCGCGCTCGTGCTCCTCGCCGGCATCTTCATCGGCAGCGCTTGACGGGCCCGCGCCGCTTGGCGAACTCTCGCTTCCGCGCGGCGTTGGGCCTCTGACCGAGAAATGTTCCGCATCGCCCACCTGACCGACCCGCACGTCGGCCCGCTGCCGCGGGCGAAGGTGCGCGAGCTGTTCTCGAAGCGCATCGCCGGCTGGGTCAACTGGCACCGCAACCGCCGCATGGCCCACGACATGGAGCTGCTTGCGGCCCTCGTCGCCGACATCCGCAAGGTCGCGCCGGACCACATCGCCTGCACCGGGGATCTCTGCAACATCGGCCTGCCGAGCGAGTGGGCGCCGAGCCGCATCTTCATGGAAGGTCTCGGGCCTCCGGACAAGGTGAGCTTCGTCCCGGGCAACCACGACGCCTACGTCGAGGGCTCCCTCGAGGGGCTTTTGGAGCAGCTCGCGCCGTGGACCGAAGGGGACGACGGCAAGCGGTGCCGCTTTCCCTACGTGCGCCGCCGGGGAGAAATCGCTCTCGTCGGCCTGTCCTCGGCGATCCCGACGATGCCGTTCGTGGCGAGCGGCAAGGTCGGGGCGCGCCAGCTCAAGGCGGCCGAGGGCCTGCTCGGCGAGCTTGCGAAGGAAAAGCTCTTCAGGGTCGTGATGATCCACCACCCGCCGCACGTCGGCGGCGCGCCGGCGGGGCGCAACCTCGTCGACGCCCGCGGCTTCGAGGAGATGATTTCCCGGGCCGGCGCCGAGCTCGTGATCCACGGCCACAACCACGTCGGCTCCCTCGCCTGGCTCATGGGCCCGAAGGTGAAGGTGCCGGTCCTGGGCGCGCCCTCCGCTTCGGCCCGGGGCGGCGCCGTCGTGCACAGCGCCGGCTACTACCTCTACACCATCGACAAGGACGAGACCGGCTTCACGCTCACGACGCAGCTGCGCGGGCGGATGTCCGACGGGACCGTGGGCGACCTCGGGATGATCGCGCTGAACCGTTAACACTGTCGTCCCCGGCGGCGCGAAGCGCCGGGAAGGGGACCCAGGACTCTTGCGGCGTCACGAGCCTGAGAGTGGGTCCCCTCGCTCCGCTGCGCTACGCTCGCCGGGGACGACAGTAAGCTTGCAAGGAGACCTCGTGGACACGACGACATCCCTTCCCCCGAGCGCCCTCAAGGTCCAGGAGGCCGCGGACCGGCTCGGGCTTTCGATCGCGGTTCGGGCGATGCCGCAGTCGACCCGCACCGCCGAAGAGGCGGCCGCCGCCTGCGGCTGCGACGTCGGGCAGATCGTCAAGTCCCTCGTGTTCGCCGGGAAGGCGAGCGGGGCGCCGTACCTGCTCCTCGTCTCGGGCCGGAACCGCGTCGACGAGAAGGGCGTCGCGGCGGCGGTCGGCGAAGCGCTGGCTCGCCCGGACGCCCAGAGGGTGCGCGACTGGACCGGCTTCGCCATCGGCGGCATCCCGCCCTTCGGCCATGCGACGGCGATGCCGGTCTTCGTCGACGAGGACCTTCTGGGGTTCGACACGGTCTGGGCCGCCGCAGGCACGCCCTCCGCCGTCTTCGCCGTCGAGCCGAAGGCCCTCGCGCAGGCGATCGGGGCGAAGGTCATCCGGGTGAGCTGACGCTACCGCATCCCGACGCGTCCAAGCCGGAACGTCACGGCCGTCACCGCGACCGAGAGGGCGACGAGGACAAGGCCGAGGGCCAGCGCGAGGGGAAGGTCGCCGCGGCTCGTCTCCAGCGCGATCGCGGTCGTCATGGTGCGGGTGTGGCCGCGGATGTTGCCGCCGACGATGATGATGGCGCCGACCTCGGCGATGGCGCGCCCGAACGCCGCGAGGAACGCAGTCACGAGGCCGGCCCGGCCGATCGCGAACAGCGTGAGCGCGGCGCGCGGATGCGAGGCGCCGTCGGCACGGAGCGCGTCGCCGTACTCGGCCCACAGCGGCTCGCACAGGCGATGCACGAGGGCGACGACGATCGGCGTCGCGAGCACGGTCTGCGCGACGATCATCCCTCCCGGCGTGAACAGGAGCCCGAGAGACCCGAGCGGCCCCGCCCGCGACAGGAGGAGGTAGACGACGAGGCCGACCACCACCGGCGGAAGACCCAGGAGCGCGTTGACGGCGACGAGCCAGATCTGCCGTCCCGGCACCCGGTAGACGGCGAGCGCGGCGCCGAGCGGCGCGCCGATCAGGAAGGCGATGAGCGTCGCCGAAAGGCTTACCCGGAGCGAGAGGCCGACGATCCCCAAAAGCTCGCGGTCGAGGGAGGCGACGAGGGCGAGCGCAAGGGCGAAGGCGCGGGAAAGGTCGTCCAAAGCCGGCTCACGACCGCGGCATGGCTGAAAGGAAGGCGCGCCGCGTGGTCTGACGTGTGCACATGCGGGCGAGCATAAGCCGTCGGCGGCTGGAGGCAAGTGATTGATGCGGCTTAGGAATTCGCCTTTCCGGTCATAGCCCCGGACTATGCCTCCGCCATTCCGGGGCTCGGGCCCTCGGCCCGCCCCGGAATGGCAGCGTCGTTAGATGCAGCGCCCGCCGTCGACGGTCAGTACCGCGCCCGTCACCATCTCGGCCTCGTCCGAGCACAGGAACAGGGCGGCGTTGGCGATGTCCTGCGGGGTCGAGAAGCGGCCCCACGGGATCACGCTCTTGAAGGCGGCGCGCTTCTCGGGGGTGTCCTCGCCCATGAAGGTCGCGAGCAGCGGCGTCTCGCCCGCGACCGGCGCGATGGCGTTGACGCGGATGCGGTCGGGGGCGAGCTCGACCGCCATCGACTTCGAGACGAGGTTCACGGCGCCCTTCGAGGCGTTGTACCAGGCAAGCCCCGGCCGCGGGCGGATGCCGGCCGTCGAGCCGATGTTGAGGAACACCCCGCCGCCGATCGAGCGGAAGTGCGGCACGAAGGCCTTGGCCATGAGGTAGATCGATTTCACGTTCACCGCGAAGACCCGGTCGTACTCCTCCTCGGAGACCTCGAGCATGGGCTGGTTGCGGTGGCTCGTGCCGGCGTTGTTGACGACGATGTCGACGCGGCCGAGCCGGGCGATGGCGTCCCTGGCGGCGCGCTCGACCTCAGCCCACTGCGACACGTCGCAGGCGAGCGCGACCGCCCCATGGCCGACCTGTTCGGCCGCGGCCTTCGCGGCCTCGCCTTGAAGGTCGAGCAGCGCGACCTTGGCGCCCTCCCGCGCAAAAGTCTCGGCGATGCCGAGCCCGAAGCCTTGGGCCGCGCCGGTGACGAGGGCGGTCTTTCCTTGAAGTCTCATGGAGGGTCCTCATGCTTCGAAGCGGCGAAAGGCGGCTTCGACTTCCTCGTCGGTCGCGAACTCGCCCCGGCGGACTTGGCCAAGGCCTTCCAGCACCGCTGGCAGGTGGTCCGGATCGATCGACTCCGGCTCCTCGTCGCCCTTGGCGAGATGAAGCAGGAGCCGCGCGATCTCGTCCTGGCTCTCCGGCGAGAGCCCCTTCACCGCATCGAGAGCCTGTTCCATGAGCTTGGTCATGGCTTAAACATGAACGCCAAGGGCATGGAATCTACTCCGCAGCTTGAGGCCTTGGCCGGATCTTCAGGATCTCGGCCTCGAACTCGTCTTCGGCCTTCTCGATCTCGTACCGGGCCTGCACGTTCATCCAGAACTCCGGCGACATGTTGAAGTAGCGCGCCAGGCGCAATGCGATCTCGCCCGAGATTGGCGCCTCTTCGCGCACGATCGCGGCGATGACCTCCGACGCGGCGCCACAGGCCTTCGCCAGCGCTTCGGGCGTCATGCCGAGCGGGACCAGGAAGTCCTCGCGCAGGAACTCCCCCGGATGGATAGGCGGCAGCTTGCCGGGCTTCACCTCGTCATCCGTGATAGTCGACGATCTCGACATCCTCGGCCGCTCCGTTGACCCAGCGGAAGCATACGCGCCACTGGTCGTTGATCCGAATCGAAAATTGGCCCTGGCGATCTCCCTTCAAGGCTTCGAGTCGGTTTCCAGGTGGAGACCGGAGGTCGTCGAGCCGGTCAGCGTCGGCGATCGCGACGATGCGGCGGCGGGCAGCATGCCGCAGGTCGGGCGGAAACCTTTTGACGTCCCGCCGCTCCAGAAGAGCCCGTGGGAGATCATGCTTGAAACTCCGGATCACGCCGTCCCTTACCCGTGGCTCACCACGATGGTCTTCGAGGCCGAGAACTCGTACAGCGCCTCGAAGCCCTTCTCGCGGCCGTGGCCGGACTTTTTCACCCCGCCGAAGGGGAGCTCGATGCCGCCGCCGGCGCCATAAGCATTGACGAAGACCTGGCCGCAGCGCATGGCGCGGGCGACCCGCATCGAGCGCCGGGCGTCGCCCGTCCAGACGCCGGCGACGAGGCCGTAAGGGGTGCCGTTAGCGAGGCGGACGGCGTCGGCCTCGTCCTCGAACGGGATCACCGAGAGGACCGGCCCGAACACCTCCTCGACGGCGAGGTCGTTCGAACGCGGCACCGGGCCGAAGAGGTACGGCTTGACGTAGTAGCCGCCGGCCGGCGCGTCCTCGGCGATGCGCCCTTCCGCGACCGCCGGCACCCCCGCCTCGCGGGCGCGCGCGACGAAGCCCTCGACCCGGCGCTTCTGGCCGGCGTTGACCATGGCGCCGAGGTCGAGGTCGCGGTCGTGCGGGCCGGCCGTCACCTTCGCGAAGCGTTCAGCCACGGCCGACGCCACGTCGTCGTAGGCGCTGCGCTCGACGAGGAGGCGGCTTCCGGCCGAGCAGGTCTGGCCGCCGTTCTGGATGATGGCGCGCACCAGCACCGGCGTCGCCTCGGCGAGGTCCGCGTCGGCGAAGACGAGCTGCGGGGACTTGCCGCCGAGCTCCAAGGTGCAGCCGATGTGGTTCCTGGCGGCCGCCGCCTGGATGAGGGTCCCGACCTCGGGGCTGCCGGTAAACGAGATGAAGTCGATGCCCGGGTGGCTCGCGAGCGCCGCGCCCGCCTCCTCGCCCAGGCCCGAGACCACGTTGAGGGCGCCCTCGGGGAAGCCGACCTCGAGGGCGAGCTCGGCGATGCGGATGAGGGTGAGTCCGGCGTCCTCGGCGGGCTTGACCACGCAGGCGTTGCCGCAGGCGAGCGAGGCCCCGACCGAGCGGCCGAAGATCTGGGACGGATAGTTCCACGGCACGATGTGGCCCGTGACGCCGTGCGGGTCTCGCACCACCGCGACCGTGTAGCCGTTGAGGAACGGGATCGTCTCGCCGTGGAGCTTGTCGGCGGCCGAGCCGTAGAACTCGAAATAGCGCGCCGTCGCGACGAGGTCGGCGCGGCCTTGCGAGACCGGCTTACCGGTGTCCTGCGATTCGAGGGCGCCGAGCTCCTCGACCCTGGCCGCGACCGCCTCGCCGAGGCGCATCAGGAGCCGGCCGCGCTCCGTCGCCGTGAGGCGTCCCCAGGCGCCCTCGAAGGCGGCCCGCGCCGCCCGCACCGCGGCATCGACGTCGGCCGCGCCCGAGCGGGCGATCGCCGCAAAGGGGAGGCCGTCGGAGGGGCAGACCACGTCGAGGGTGCGGTCGTCCCCGGCCGGCACCTGCCTTCCGCCGATGACGTTGAAATAGAGGGGCTTCGCCGTGGCGGGCCGTTCGTCGCGGGCGTTCATGGGCGCTCCATGGATGCATGTCCTGCGCTCTATATACCGCAGCGGCGGCGAGGGCAGCCGATTTAGGTATTGAGCCGCGCCCGGATCCACGCCGTCGCCGGGCGCTCGAAGGCGCGGTACACGGCGACAGCCGCGAGCACGGAGGCG
>DASVPW010000073.1:0-33571 GCA_036389455.1 Beijerinckiaceae bacterium | reverse complement strand
GGTGGTGGCGGGGGTCGCAGTCGGTGGCGAGGAACTTCGCCCATTCGGCCTCGCCGCCGAAGAAGGCGTTGCGGTCGACGTCGCCGCGGATGCCGGGCACGCGGCCGGTCGTGGTGTACTGCCACATCATCCACTGCCGGTTCGGGTAGCGCTCGCCGGGCTCGGCCGCGGTGCTGCGCACCCAGTGCGGATAGTCGGGCAGTTCCCCTTCGAGCACGTCGCGGTGGAAGGGGATGTCGGTGTAGATGATCGGCCGCTTGCCGCTGTGGGCCTCCATGGCCTCGAGCATGACCCTGATCTTGGCGAGCGCCTCGTCCTTCGGCAGCCGCTTCGGGCAGGTGCGGGAATGGCCGTTCCATTCGAGGTCGAGCACCGGCGGCAGGGCCTCGGGGTCGTTCGGGACGTTCTTGCGGAACCACGCCGCCTGCTCGTGCGCCGGGCGGCACCAGAACATGAAGTGGTAGGCGCCGCGCGCGACGCCGGCCTGGGCGGCGCCGTGCCAGTTCTCCAGAAAGCGCTCGTCGACGTGGTCGCCGCCCTCGGTCGCCTTGATGAAGGCGAACTTCGTTCCGGCGGACTTGACCGAAGCCCAGTCGATCTTGCCCTGCCACTTCGACACGTCGATGCCGTGGATCGGGAGCGTATGGGCGCGCGCGACGTTGGCGTGGGGCTTCGCGTCGCCCTTCAGCGGATAGTACCCGGTCGGCTGGGCGCAGGAGGCGAGCGCCAGGGCCGTCGCCCCGAGGGCCAGGACGAGACGGGCCGGCTTCCGCCGGGAAGGCCACAAGGTCCGCTCTCGCGATCGCTCCGACGGCATCGGCTCGGCACCCTTACGCAACGCACAGGCCTAATCGATGCATCAGGAGGGGTTAACAGCTCTTTGACCGGTGAGGATCAGGAAGTCGAAACCCGTTGCACCAAAGCCACGTAAGGAGGGGAGGGCCGTACGCGGGCTTGGCAGTTCGAGGCGCCGCCGGTCAGGGCCAGGTCTTGTCGACGATCGCCTGGACGATGTTCGAGAAGTCGTCCGTCCAGGGCCGGCGCGCCATGTCCGGCTCGAGGCGTCGCCACGCCCCGCCCTTCGCGATGCGGCCGAGGTGCGCCGGGTCGCGGGCGAGCGCCGCGACGTAGGAAGGCGCGCGGAAGCGCCGCTCCTGCGGCTCCTCTTCGCCCTCCCGGATCGCGTAGGTCGAAAGGCCGTGCTCGGCGCCGACCCGGGCGAGGATGCGGCCGAGGTCGAGATGGCGGTTCGAAATGTGCACCACGAGGGCGCCGGTCCCGTCGAGCTTCGACAGGTACATCCCGACCGCCTCCCGGGTGATGAGATGCGCCGGGATCGCGTCGGAGGAGAACGCGTCGACGACGATCAGCCCCTTCGTGCCCGCGGGCTCGTCGCTAAGAGTGATGCGGGCGTCGCCGAGCCGCACCGGCACGCCGGGGGCGCATTCCGACAGGAAGCGAAACCAGCGCGGGTCGCTCGCGATCCGCACGACCGCGCGGTCGATCTCGAGGAACGTCCAACGCTCGCCGGGCGCGACGTGGCAGGCGAGGCTGCCGGCGCCGAGGCCGATCGCCGCGACCGCGCCGAGGCGTCCGCCCCGGGCCTCGCGCACCGAGCCGACCGCGGTCCCGATCGCGCCTTCGTGGGTGTAATAGGCGGTCGGCTCCGGGCGCCCGTGGGCCGGGGACCCGTCCTCCTCCGCCGCCCGGATCGCGCCGTGGACCGTGGTGCCGTGGGCGAGCAGCAGGAAGCGCCCGTCGGGCGACTTCAGCACCTTGTGGACGCCGAAGAAGGACCGGAACGCCTCGCCCTTGTTCGGGTCGCCGAGGACGGTCGCGACGAAGAGCGCGGCGAGCGCCGTCGGCGCGACCTGGCGCGGGTTGCGCCAGGAGACCATCAGCAGCGCGGCGAGCACGACCATGAGCGCGAGGCCGAGCTTGTCGGCCGGCACGACGAAGCCGCCGAGGAGCCGGTCGGCCGCGACCGCGGCGATACAGACCAGGGCGGCGGGGCCGGCCTCCCGCGCCCACGTCCGGCAGTCCGCCCCGAAGAAGCCGGGGCGGCAGAACAGGGCGGCGGCGATGAGGATCGGGTATTCGAGCACCCGCGAGAACACGTGCGGGGCGACAAGGCCGCAGGCGATCCCGCCGAGGACGCCGCCCAGCGACATGCAGACGTAGAACTCGGTCAGCCGCGCCGGCACCGGCCGGCGCCGGTACAGCGCCGCGTGGCACAGCATCGCGTTGACGAAGAACAGCCCGAGGTGGAGCGCGAGGCTGACCGACAGCCACCACGCCGCGACGACGTTCATGAGCGCGAAGGCCGTGCCCCAGACCTGCAGACGGGCGAGCGTCTCTTCCGCGACGAGCGCCCGGTCGCGGAAGGCGAGGACGAAGGTCAGGAGGAACAGCGCGAGCGGCACGACCCAGAGCAGCGGCGCCGCCGCGACGTCGGTCGAGACATGGGCCGTCACCGACACGAGGAGACCGGACGGCACGAAGGCGAGGGCGACCCAGGCAGCGCGGTCGCGCCAGCGCGCCGGATCGGCGGTCTCATCGCCCGCTGGGCGCGCCTGCGGCTCGGCGCCCGGCCCGGCGGCGAGGCCGCAGGCGCCGATCAGCGCGGCAAGCGCCAGGAAGCCCGCGAACCACGCCGCGGCCTGGGCGTGCAGCCTCATGAACGGCTCGACGGCGAGCGGGTAGGCGACGAGGGCCGCGAACGAGCCGACGTTCGAGGCGGCGTAGAGGAAGTAGGGGTCGGCGGCGCGCGGGTGGCCCGAACGGGAAAACCACGCCTGCAGCAGCGGCCCGTTCGCCGCGGCCGCGAAGAACGGCAGCCCGACCGAGACGGCGAAGAGGCCGAAGAGCCAGAACGCCTCGCCCTCGGCCGGCGCCCTGGTCCAGCCGTCGGGAAGCGCGATCGGAAGGCTTAAGGTCGCGGCCAGCATCACGAGGAGGTGCAGGGCGAGCGCGATGCGGGTCGGGGCGTGCCGGGCGAGGAGGTGCGCATAGCCGTAGCCGGCCAGCAGCAGCGCCTGGAAGAACACGAGCGCGATCGACCACACCGCCGGCGAGCCGCCCAGCACCGGCAGCACCATCTTGGTGAACATCGGTTGGACGGAAAACAGCAGGAAGGCGGACAGGAACAGGGCGGCGGTAAACAGCGGCAGCGCCGCCGCCGAGGCGAAGGAGCGCCCGGCGCCCTGCGCCGGAACCGGATGAGCCGCGGACGTCATCCCGCGACGCTACGGCACCCGCGTTAAGCGCGGCTTACGGCGATGGAGCGGCGTTCAGGCGAGCCCGAACCACAGGGTCGCGATGCCGAGGAAGGCGAAGAAGCCGACGACGTCGGTGACCGTCGTCACGAAGGGCGCGGACGAGACCGCCGGGTCGGCGCCGGCGCGCTCCAGGACGAGGGGGACCGTGATGCCGGCGATCGCGGCGGCCAGCAGGTTCACGATCATGGCGAGCCCGATGACGATTCCGAGGCCCCAGCTCGAGAACCAGGCGGCGGCGAGCGCGCCGGTGATGAGGGCGAAGCCGGCGCCGTTGAGGAGGCCGACCATCACCTCGCGGCCGATCACCCGCCACATGTTCCAGGGCCCGAGGTCGCGGGTCGCGAGCGCCCGCACCGCAACCGTCATGGTCTGCGTGCCGGCGTTGCCGCCCTGGCTCGCGACGATGGGCGCGAGCACGGCGAGCGCCACCATCTTCTCGAGCTCGGCCGCGAACCCCTTCAGCACCGAGGAAGCGACGAAGGCGGTGAGCAGGTTGACGAACAGCCACCAGAAGCGCCGCCGCGTGATGTAGACGACCCGGTCGGAGATCTCCTCGTCCGGCTGCACGCCGCCGAGCGCCTTGATGTCGGCGTCGGCCTCCTCCTCCAGGACGTCGACGATGTCGTCGATCATGAGCACGCCGACGAGGCGGTTGCCTTCGTCGACGACTGCGGCGGAGACGAGGTTGTAGCGCTGGAACAGACGCGCGACCTCCTCCTGCGGCTCGGTCGCCTCGACCCGGTCGGGGTCGTCGGTCATGATCTCGGACACGGGCACCGGGCGTTTCGTGCGCAGCAGGCGGTCGAGGGGCACGGAGCCGAGGAGCCGCGCCCCCGGGTCGATGACGAAGATCTCGTAGAAGGTCTCGGGCAGGTCCGGGGTCTCGCGCATGTGGTCGATCGTCTGCCCGACGGTCCAGAACGGCGGCACGGCGATGAACTCGTCCTGCATCAGCCGGCCGGCCGAGTCCTCCGGGTAGTCGAGAGAGCGCTGGAGCGCGACGCGCTCGGTCGCCGGCAGCTTCTCCAGGACCTCCGCCTGGTCCTCCTCGTCCATGCTCTCGAGGATCGTGACGGCGTCGTCGGAATCGAGGTCGCGCACGCCCTCGGCGACGGCCGAGGCGCCGAGCTCGTCGAGGATTTCTTCGCGGACGGCCTCGTCGACTTCCGTCAGCGCGGTGAAGTCGAAGTCGCGGCCCAGCAGCTCGATCAGGCGCGGGCGCAGGTCCGGCGCGAGCGCCTCGAGCACGTCGCCGAAGTCGGCCTCGTGAAGGCCGGCGGTGAGGGCCCGGACGCGGGGCCCGTCGCCGGCCTCGATGGCTTCGGCGAGGGCCGCGACGAACGCGGGGTTGACGTTCTCGTCCTCGTCCCGCACCGGAGCGTCCGGCGCCCGGAGCGCCGTCTCGTCTTCGACGTCCATCGGCTTAGGTCCTGGGAGGCGGGGTTCAGGCCGTGTTTAGGTGCGCCGCCGGGCCGTGGCAATGACCGAAGCGGCGCGGCTTCTGGAATGCCCCGCCGGTCCTGATACAGTGGCCGCCATGGCGGCGCGAAAGCAGAAGAAGACCCTCTACACCATCGGCTACGAAGGCGCGGACGTGGACCGCTTCCTCGCGACTGTCGCGGACGCCGGCGTCGCGACCGTCGCCGACGTGCGCGCGGTCGCGCTGTCGCGCAAGAAGGGCTTCTCGAAGAACCAGCTCCGCGACAACCTCGCCGAGCGCGAGATCGGCTACCGCCACTTCATCGACCTCGGCACGCCGAAGGCCGGGCGCGAGGCCGCCCGCGCCGGCGCGACCGCGCGGATGCACGAAATCTTCTGCGAGCAGCTCGCGACGGAGGCCGCGCAGGCGCAGCTCGAACAGCTGGCCGAGCTTGCGGCCAAAGAGCCGGTCTGCCTCCTCTGCTTCGAGCGCGACCCGGCCCAATGCCACCGCCGCATCATCGCCGAGCGCCTCGCGAAGCGGGGCTTCGAGACCGTGGATCTGCTCGTGATCTGAGGCGCCGGCCCGCAACTCCCGCGGGCCTGTAACCATCATTCGCGGACGGCGCGTGCTATCGCATACGAACTTGACGTGCCCTCGGTCGAGCGCCACCTCGCCCGGCTCAAGCGGCACGGCGTGACGTGTCTGCGGCTCATGCTCGAATACGCCGAGGGCGAGGATCATTTCTTCGAGCGCCCGGCCGGCCGCTTCAACCCCGAGATGGTGCAGGTCTGGGACGACCTCTTCGCCTTGTGCGAGCGGCACGGCCTGCGGATTCTGCTGACGCCCTTCGACACTTTCTGGACTTGGCTGCGCTGGGACCGGCACCCCTACAACAGGCTCCTCGGCGGGCCGCTCGCCCATCCCTCGCAGCTCCGTCGAACGCCTCCGGACGAGCCACAGGAGCGCTTGGGCGTCGTACCTCGCCTTGGCGATCCGGCGGGCGCGCGATTGACGGAAAGCCACGCTTGCCAGCCGCGCCGCCCCGGCTCAGGATTAAGGGCGGGAGGCGGCCCATGCAGCATTCGATCCCGGCCGAGGAGCAGCGCGCCGTGACGGTCACGATCCCGGCCGTGCTGCACGAGCGCATCCGCGCCTACCGGGCGGACCGGCGCCTCGACTCGGACGAGCAGGCGCTCCGCGACCTCATCGAGCGCGGCCTCGAGGCCTACGCGGCCGAGCCCGGGACCGTGAAGGTCGACCTCGGGGTGCGCGAGGACCGGGAGTAGGTTCAGGTGCGCGGCGGCGCCCCGGCGCCCGCTCCGGCTCCGCCGCCGAAGCCGCCCGGCCTCGGCCCGCGGCCGCGGGCGTCCTCGGGCTTGCGCTTCGGCATCGGCAGGAGCCCCTCGCGCTGGGCCTGCTTGCGGGCGGCCTTGCGGGCGCGGCGGACGGCCTCGGCCTTCTCGCGGGTCTTGCGCTCGGACGGCTTCTCGTAGGCGCGGCGCTGCTTCATCTCGCGGAAGATGCCCTCGCGCTGCATCCGCTTCTTGAGGACGCGCAGGGCCTGGTCGACGTTGTTGTCCCGAACGAGCACTTGCAAAGGGGATATCCTTTCCGAATCTGTTCCGTCCCGGCGCGCGCCGGCTTTCGAGGACCTTAGCGGCCGATCAGCCGTTCCTGGTCGAGCCGCCGGGCGAGGTCTTCGGGTTGGTCCGCTTCCCGAATTCCTTGCGCTCGGCCTGGGCGGCCTGCCGCTCGGCGTGGGGATCGGGGCGGCCCTTCATGATGGCCGTCACCCGCTTGGCCGAGTCGGTGACGCCCTGGGCCGCGCCCGTGATGAAGCTCTTGACCATGTGCAGCCGTCCGTCGTTCCGACGCAGGCGCTGCGCCGGCCGCACATGGCACTCGCCGAGGGGAAATAGCAAGCCCGAACCGGATCTTCCAGGCCGTTTGGCCGGAAAAGGTGCTTTTGCGCCGCGGACGGGCTAGAGTGCCGGCACCGTCCGGCTATCGACCACAGGCGCCGGCGGCTGAGAGACCCGCGCTCCCGCCTGCAATGTCACGGGAGCGTCCTATGCGAATCTTCATGTTCAAGTCCCGGGTCAAGCCGACCTTGAGGGCCTTCGCCGGCGAATCGACCGGCGCCCGGCTGCCGCCGAAGTACGGCCCGTGGGACGCGACCGGCGTGATCCGCCCCGACAAGGCCCCGCCGCACAACTTCGCCCGCGCCGACATCGAGACCGCGATCGCCGGCGAAGGCTTCCAGCTCTGGGTGACGAAGCCCCTGGCGAAGGCCGAGGCGGCGGGTGAGGGGGCGCCCTCGAGGCCCGCGCCGGCCCTCCCGGTCTAAGACGCCGCCGCGCCTCGCCCGTCAGGCCCACCACTCCGGGAGCGGGGGCAGGGGCTGGGGCAGCGGCGGCTCGGCGGCGCCCAAGAGCGTCACCGTGACGAGCGCGTGGTCGACGTGGCCGTGGTGGTCGTCGATCAGCACGTCCGTGACGAGCACGGCCCGGTCGCCCGCCCGCAGGAAGTCGATGTTGCGGTCCTGGACCGAGAAGCTCCAGTGGAACGCGCCGTCGCCGCCGGCATCGGCCGCGACGTGGAAGGACCCCTTGAGGCCCTCCACCTGCGCCGGCCTGAGGATGTCCTCCCGGATGCCGGGCGCGAGGAAGCGCACCGTCTGGGCGCCGATCGAGGCCGTGGCGCCGGCCGGGAGCGAGACGATCGCGCCCGCGGCCTCGTGCGGCGTCGGGTCGAGGAAGACGCCGGGCGTCTCGGCGACCGCGACGGCGCGCGCCGTGTCCGGGAGCGCGTCCCCGGTCAGCGTGATCGTCGCGCTCTTGATATCGTAGCCGCCGCGGTTGTCCTGCACCAGGAAGGAGAAGGTGTCGGTGACGGACTGGCCCGGGCCGAGGTGCAACAAGCCTGCGGTGTCGTAGGTGAAGGTGCCGTCCGGGTTGAGGGTCACGAGGGCGGAGAGGTTCCGGCTCAAGGCCAGGCTGCCGCCCCAGTCGAGGAAGCTCAGGGTGTGGGCGTCGCCCGCGTCCGGGTCGGCGAAGGCGGGCTTCAGGGTCAGCACGCTGCCGTCAGCCCGCACCGTCGCGGCGAGCGGCTGCGCGACCGGGTCGTGGTTGTCGCTCGCGATCGTGACGACCACGTACGAGCGGCTCACCGCGCCGTGGCTGTCGCGCACCTCGTAGGAGAAGTCGTCGACGAGCGACTCGCCGGAGCGCAGGTAATCGAACGCGCCGTGGGGGTCGTAGGTGAAGGTGCCGTCCGGGTTCGTGACAACCGGGATACCGCGGCTGCTCTTCGCCGCGGCGGTCACAACGTGGGTGTCGGAAGCGTCGGCGTCGGTGAAGGCCGGCTCGACGGTGAGCGGGCCGGCATGGATCGTCATGGCGGCGTCGACGCGCTCCGCCACCGGGAGATGGTTGTCGCCCGTGATCCGGACCGTCACGAGCTCTTTGTCGATGCCGCCGTGGTTGTCCTCGACGACGTAGACGAAGCTGTCGGTCGTGGTCTCGCCGAAGCCGAGCCAGTCGAAGCCACGGCCGGGATCGTAGGAGATGGTGCCGTTCGGGTTGACCTCGATCTTGGCGCGCCCCGAGAGGTTCGCGACCTCCACCGTGTGGGTGTCGTGCAGGTCCGCGTCCTTGAAGAGCGGGGCGAGCGTGAGCGAGCCGCCGTGGGCCGTCATGGCGGCCTCGATCGGCCGCGCGTCTGGGTCGTCGTTGGTGCCGATGACCGTGACGGTCACGGTCTTCGTGTCCCGGCCGCCGTGGTTGTCGAGGACTGTGTAGGTGAAGCGGTCGGTTGCGGTCTCGCCCTCGCCGAGCCACGTGAAGGCGCGGTTCTCGTCGTAGCGGATGGTGTTGTCCGGCTGGAGCCAGGCGGCGCCGATCGTCCCGCGCGTGTCGACGCCGACCCGGTGGACGTCGGAGCGGTCGGCGTCGCTGAAGACGGGCGTGAGGGTCGTCGACGAGTCGAGCCCGGAAACGAAGGAGCCCCAGCCCCAGGCCCGCACGGTCCCGGAGAGGGCCTGCGCGACGGGCGCGTCGTTCTCGCCCGCGACCGTCACCGTGACCGTGTTCTTGCCCGTCGCGCCGTGGCTGTCCGTGACCGTGTAGACGAAGGTCTCGGCCGCGGTCTCGCCCGCCGCGAGGAACTCGAAGCCGCCAGCGGGGGCATAGGAAATGCGCCCGTCGGCGATCATCTCCGCCTTGCCGCGCAGGCTGCCGGCTTCGATCCGGACGGTGTGCGCATCGTCGCCGTCGGGGTCCTCGAACATGGGCGACAGAAGCACCGCGCCCGCGCCCTCGCCGACCTGCGCCGTGAGCGCCTGCACGACTGGGGCATCGTTACGGCCCTCGACCCGGACGGTCGCGGTCGCGGTCGCCTCGCCGCCGTGGCCGTCCGAGACCGTGAAGGTGAACTGCTCGACGATGCTCTCACCCTCGCCGAGGGCGCCGAGCCGGCCCGGGTCGTAGGTGATCGAGCCGTCCGGGTTCGCCCAGGCCGTCCCGACGAGCCCTTGCGCGTCGACGCTGACGGTGTGGGCGTCCGAGAGGTCGGCGTCCGACACGAACGGCGTCAGGGTCACGCGCCCGTCGTCCGCGACGACGGCCTCGAGGGCGCGCGTCGTCGGCGCGTCGTTCGTGCCGACGAGGTCGACCTCGACCGTCCTCGTGGTGGTGCCGCCGTGGGCGTCCGAGACGCTCACGTCGTAGTACTGCCTTGAGGTCTCGCCCTCGCCGAGGAAGGCGACGGCGGCGTCGTCGACCGTGAAGGTCCAGTCGACGAAGCCCCTGTCGTAGGGGTGCGCCAGCTCCGTCATGACCGCCGAGAACGTGCCGAGGTAGCCCTCGCCCTGCGGCGCGAATGAGAAGCTGTGGGTGTCGTACAGGTCCGTGTCCGTGTAATCGAGCGCGCCGGAGGTCGTGTGCGTGAAGCCGTCCTCGTCCGGGTCCCCGTCGGCGAGCTCGACGACCTGGGTCGGGGCGGTTCCCGTCCAGTGGTTGAGCTGCACCTCGTCGTTCGTCCCCGTGATAGTGATCCAGACCTGCGCCGTGGAGGTATGCCCGAGGCCGTTGCGGATCGTGTACTTGAAGCCGTCGACGGCGGTCTGGCCGGCGCCGAGGTAGTCGAAGCGGCCGCCCGGGTCGTAGGTGAAGACCCCGTCCTCATAGGTGATCGTCGCGCCCCCACCGAGCATCGTCGTCTGGAGCCCGACGAAGCTCTTCACGATCCCGCCGTCGTTGGCGAGGAGGTCGGCAATCGTGAAGGTGAAGGGAACGTTCTCGCCCGTCGCGAAGACGTCCTCGTTCGCCTTGAGCTTGACGCTGTTGAGGATGTCGGCGGCCGTGGCACGGCCGTCCATGGAAACCGGAAACTGCATGATGCCCCCGCAATGGACCCCGGGCCGGCAATGGCCAGGGTGATGAGGGGTGCACCCTGGACCGGCACCGGTTTCGGGAATCGCTCAAGGACGCGTAAAATTTGAGCGAAAGGCGGGTTTTTACCTCGTCAAAACAAACGGCGGCCGTTCAGGCCGCCGTCCGGAGCTTCTCGCGAAAGCTCATGAATCCGATTGGTGCGGTCGAGAGGACTCGAACCTCCACTGGTTGCCCAACTAGCACCTCAAGCTAGCGCGTCTACCAATTCCGCCACGACCGCGAGGGAGGCCGGACCGGCCCTTAAGGGGGTCAAGTCCAGGCGGCGGAGCGTGTAACAGACGCCTTCCGCCGCCACAAGCCTTATGTGCCCATCTCAAATAAGGCCCGAGGCGGCCGGTTTCAAACCTCGGCGGCGGCAAGCGAGGCGAGCGACGCGTCGCCGATGCTGGCGCCGGGCAGGCGCGCGACGGGCGGTTTTTTGAGGATTTCGGTGATCTCGACCGCGATGCGGGTGCCGGTCACCACCACCTGGCCGCGGGCCACGGGGTAGTCGTTGGCGAGGATCTCGACCATATCGGTCTCGGTCGCCTCGAGCTCGATCACGGCGCCGCGGCCCATGCGCAGGAGCATGTGGATCGGCATCCGGTTGCGCCCGAGCACCACCGTGAGGTCCACCGTCATGTCGTCGAGCGTCGACACCCTGCCTCGATCCCGCGCCGCACCGTGCTAGGGTCCACAGTTGAGCCAACAGGGTGAAGCCTTGGTAAACGTCCGCGACGAATTGGACTTGGGCTTTCTCGCCCGCGCCGGCGGGCCGCCGGTCGAGTGGACGGTCGCGGACGCCCTCGTGCCTTACGACGAGGCCGTGGCCGAGATGGAGGCGCGGGTCGCGGCCATTGCCGAGGGGAGGGCGCCCGAGCGGGTCTGGCTCGTCGAGCATCCGCCCCTCTACACCGCCGGCACCTCGGCCCGGGACGAGGACCTCGTCGAGCCCGAGCGCTTCCCGGTGTTCCGGTCGGGGCGGGGCGGGCGGTTCACCTACCACGGGCCGGGCCAGCGGGTCGCCTACGTGATGCTCGACCTCCAGCGCCGCCGCCCGGACCTGCGCGCCTACGTGGCGGCGCTGGAGGCCTGGCTCATCGCGACCCTTGCGGAGTTCAACGTCCGCGGCGAGCGCCGCGAGGACCGGGTCGGCGTCTGGGTGCGCCGGCCCGACAAGGGCGCCGAAGCCGAGGACAAGATCGCGGCGATCGGCATCCGGGTGCGCCGCTGGGTCTCGTTCCACGGGGTGAGCCTCAACGTCGAGCCCGACCTCTCCCACTTCTCGGGCATCGTCCCCTGCGGGGTTCGCGAGCACGGGGTGACGAGCCTCGTCGACCTCGGGATTCCCGTGACGATGCCGGAGGTGGACGCGGTGATGCGGGGGGCCTTCGAGCGGGTGTTCGGGGAGACGATTACGGTGTGAACCCTCCCCGTTCAGGGCCGTCCAGGAGGAGAGTGGTCGGCGGAGCCGACGGAGAGGGGGTCTGTTGCGATGACCCTCTCCCCGCTCGGGCTTTGCCCGAGTCGCCCCTCTCCCTGAGCGGGAGAGGGCGCATTGCCCCCCTTCGCCCCGCGCGATAACACCATGCGGGCAGGGCAGGGGGCTTGATGCCGGTCATCGGGACAGCGGTCGATCTCGGCTCGGAGGCCGCGCGGGCGAACCGCGCCGCGTGGGCGGAGCTCAAGCGCGAGCTCGCCGAGCGCCGCGCGACGGCCGCCGAGGGCGGGCCGAAGCGGGCGCGCGAGCGCCATCTCGCCCGCGGCAAGCTCCTGCCCCGCGAGCGGGTGATGCGCCTCCTCGACCTGGGCGCGCCCTTCCTCGAGCTGGGCGCGCTCGCGGCCTATGGCATGTACGAGGACGACATCCACGCCGCCGGGATGATAACGGGCATCGGCCGCGTCGCCGGCCGCGAGGTCATGGTCGTGTGCAACGACTCGACCATCAAGGGCGGCACCTACTACCCGATGACGGTGAAGAAGCACCTGCGCGCCCAGGAGATCGCGCGGGAGAACCGGCTCCCCTGCATCTACCTCGTCGACTCGGGCGGCGCGAACCTGCCGCACCAGACCGAGGTCTTTCCCGACCGCGAGCACTTCGGCCGCATCTTCTACAACCAGGCGACGCTCTCCTCGCTCGGCATCCCGCAGATCGCCTGCGTGATGGGCTCGTGCACGGCGGGCGGCGCCTACGTGCCGGCGATGTCGGACGAGAGCGTGATCGTGCGCCGCCAGGGCACCATCTTCCTCGCCGGCCCGCCGCTCGTGAAGGCCGCTACCGGCGAGGTGGTCTCGGCCGAGGACCTCGGCGGCGCCGACGTCCACGCCCGTCTCTCCGGCGTCGCCGACCACTACGCGACGGACGACGTCCACGCGCTCGCGATCGTGCGCCGCATCGTCGGGACCCTCAACACCCGCAAGGAGGTCGACATCGACTTGGCCGAGCCGGCCGAGCCGCGCCATCCGGTGGACGACCTCGACGCCATCGTGCCGACGGACTTGAAGAAGCAGTACGACATCCGCGAGGTGATCGCGCGCCTCGTCGACGGCTCGGAGCTCGACGAGTTCAAGCGCCTCTACGGCACGACCCTCGTCACGGGCTTCGCCCACATCCACGGCATGCCCGTGGGCATCCTCGGCAACAACGGCATCCTCTACTCCGAGAGCGCGCTCAAGGGCGCGCACTTCATCGAGCTCTGCTGCCAGCGCCGGGTGCCGCTCCTGTTCCTGCAGAACATCACCGGCTTCATGGTCGGGCGCGATTACGAGGCCCGCGGCATCGCGAAAGACGGGGCGAAGCTCGTCACCGCCGTCGCCTGCGCCCGCGTCCCCAAGGTGACGGTGATCGTCGGCGGCTCCTTCGGCGCCGGCAACTACGGCATGTCCGGCCGCGCCTACTCCCCGCGGTTTCTCTTCACCTGGCCGAACGCTCGGATTTCCGTGATGGGCGCCGAGCAGGCCTCGAGCGTGCTGGCGACGGTCCGCCGCGACAACATCGAGGCGGAGGGGAAGAGCTGGGGCGCGGAAGAGGAGGAGGCCTTCAAGGCGCCGATCCGCGACAAAATCGAGGCCGAGGGCAGCCCGTACTATGCGACGGCGCGCCTGTGGGACGACGGCATCATCCTGCCGGGCGAGACGCGAAGGGTGCTGGCGCTGGCGTTCTCGGCGGCGCTCAACGCGCCGGTGGAGGGGACGCGGTTCGGGGTGTTCAGGATGTGAGCTTAACTAGGTGATTTGAATAGAGCGATTGATGTTGTGCTGAGCCTGCCCTTCAATAACCCAGAGGTCCCATTGCCCTGCCAACTGGGCGTTCGACGGGACGAGCACACTGCTAGTCACCTGCGTCGTTGTCGGCGCGCCCGTGATGGTGCCCTGAATAGTCGCGAAGCCTGCTCTTCTCAACTCGATGCCTGTGAGGCGCGCGAGGTTCTGTCCGCGCAATGTCAGAGTTGAAGTCGACCCATTACTGATCGAAGGTGGTGTAACACTTGTGATAGATGGAGCCGAGCCACCTCCCGGGCTGCCTCCTGCTGTTCCTTCTGCTCCTCCGCCATCTTTGGCGGCCTTCGTGGCGGCCGTCGTTGCGCTCGTGACCGAGCTGGCGCCGAAATAGAAGCTCGCCACGGCGGTGATTAAGGTTCCCATCAGCGTGATGATTTGTTTCGCAAGGTCGTCGCCGGCTGGATTATTGGCGAGACGATAAAGGACCAGGTAGCGGGGCGATGAGGCATTCGCGGATTGTCCACCGAGAGGCTGGGTCGTCCCTTGAGGCTGGGGCTGGGTCGTCCCTTGAGGCTGGGTCGTCCCTTGAGGCTGGGTCGTCCCTTGGGGCTCGGTCGTCCCTTGGGGCTGGGTCGTCCCTTGGGGCTGGGTTGCCCGTTGAGGTGAGGTCGTTTCTTGGCGTTGTGTCGCTGGAGTCGGGCCAGCGGCTGTCGCTGGAAGGGCAGGATAAACAGAATACTGAACACCGGGCAGTTTGCTCAACGCTTCGACGAAGGTTCGGGCCTCCTGCTCCGTGAGATCGGCCTTTGTCTCCATTCGGCCGCCGTTCGCCACGCTTTGATAGAAAAAGATGGCTACGACAGCGAAGGTCACGATAAGGCTAATAGAAATGACGGCGCGGATGGAGCCTTCCGGAAGTCCGAGCGCCTGCTTCACGTCCGCCAAGTTGACAATTGCGAAAGCCGTAGCGATCAGCGCCAGCGTGAGGAGCAGAACAAGCACACCGGCGACTACGAGGAGCGGCAGGAGAACCTCACGGTCGGAGCTATTATAGATGAGGATGGAAGTAGCGACTACTAAAGTCACTACAATTGCCGCGAAGACTAAGGCGACGCCAATGGCACGAGACGCCGAAACATTTGGTGCGTTATCCGCCATAATCGCTGCCCTTTGCGGTATAAAAATCGCGGCTTAGAGCGAGGATAGCCTTCTCGGGTTGGGGAGTCTAGCCCGACGAATCAGGATCGGCGGCACAGGAACGAGAGCCAGCATCCAGATTTTAAGCCGCCTTGCAGCTGAAGCACACGCCCACTTTACTACTCACGGAAGATCTATCGCGGCTCTGAATTACACGAATACACCTTTAGAAAATACTGCTCTAATGCACATCCACGGCGGCGCTGTCGCAGTTGTTCTATAAATTACCATATTGCTCGTAACAGCGATTTACCATCCTTTGCTGCCGGCCCTGAATGCCGATCCGGGCTTGTCGAGAGTGCCCACCCTTGCCCCCCCTCCGCCGCCGCGCCATCGTAGTCCTCGCTTTTCCGAGATACTCGGGAGGAATGCCCATGTCTCCATGGTCCCGCACGCTCGTCCTTCGCCTTGCTGTCCTCGCCCTGACGGCCTTCCCCCTCGCCGCCCATGCCGACGATCCGCCGCCGCACGATCTCCTCAATGCCACCCTGTGGATGCAGCGCTCGGTCGAGTATCGCGGTCATGCGCTCGGCGCCTTCGCTCTGGCGCGCATCCGGCTCGACGAGGCGCTCGCGGACAGGAACTGGACGGCGGCGCCGGCGGAGCAGGCGGGGGCGTATCAGGACCTGCCGCCGGCGATCGTCGTCGACCTCGACGAGACCGTCCTCGACAACTCGGCCTACCAAGCCTGGATGGTCATCAACGACAAGACCTTCGCCTCCGACACTTGGCGGAAGTTCGTGTTCGCGCAGATCTCGGGGGCGATCGAGGGGGCGGTCGAGTTCGCGAAGTACGCCGACGGCCGCGGCGTAAAGGTATTCTACATCTCGAACCGGGTCGCCGAGGAGGAGGAGCCGACGCGCAGGAACATGGAGCGGCTCGGCTTCCCTATGGGCGGCAACGTCGACGTGTTCCTGATGGCGAGGAAGCGCCCGGAGTGGGGCTCGGCCAAGGGCACCCGCCGCGCCCACGTCGCCAAGGACTACCGCATCCTCCTGAACCTCGGCGACAACTTCGGGGACTTCGTCGACGCGTACCGCACGAGCGAGGCCGAGCGCCTGAAAGTCTTCGAGGAGAACCGGGCGCGCTGGGGCCGCGAGTGGATCGTGCTCGCGAACCCCTCCTACGGCTCGTTCGAGCTCGCCCCCTTCGGCCACGACACCAAGCTTCCGGCAGCCGAGCAGCGCCGGGCGAAGCGGGGCGTGCTCGACGCCTGGAAGGGGGAATAGGCGGCGCCGCTTCGGATTGATCGGCCGGCGCTTAGCCCGTAGGCTCGCCCGGCGCTGCTTCCGCCCGTCCTTTCCGGAACGCCATGTGGCTCACGAGCCTCTTCGCCCGGCCCGCCGCGGACGACGTCCAGCGGCAGCGCCGCGCGTCACTGCTGTACTCGATCCTGACGGTGCTCCTGCCGCTCCTCGTCGTCACGACGGGGATGTTCGTGCTCAAGGCGGTGCATATCGACAAGGAGTACATCGACGCGATCACCAAGGCCATTCTCGACACGCGCTCCTATCCGCCGGTCGACAGCGCCCAATCGGCCATCGCCGACATCACCGGCCGGTTCCGCTTCGCGGCGGCGCACACGCTTCTGGTCATCACCGCCTACGTCGGGGTCGCGGCCGGGATCGTCGTGGCGGTGTCGGCGCTGCGCGACAACGGCGGGCTGCCGCGGGATATCGGGATCCTCGCGCTCGCCGTCATGGTCGCCACCCTGCTCTTCGCCCTGTGCTGGAAGCTGTACGGCCTCAACTTCGTCCCGGGGATCAAGGTCCGCGATTTCTTCATCTATCTGACGCCCGAGATGCTCGCCAAATCCGGATACCAGGACGCCCTCAAGCTCCTCGAGCAGCTCGAGAGGCGCGGCGGCTACGGCGGGGCGGTCGCCATCGCGGCCGCCGGATCCCTGACCGTCGCGGCGATGGTCCTCGCCTACCGGTGGCGGACGCCCGTGTGGCGGCAGCCCCGGCTGCTGCAGCGGCAGTTCGGAAGCCTTCTCACCCTGTTCGCGATCTCCTCGGTGTTGCTCGTGGTCTCCAACACGGCGGTCCGCTCGCTCCTGGAGTGGCCGGTCCGCGTCCTGCCGCCGAGCCCCGACGGGAAAGCGGCGAGCCTCCTCGAGCCCGTCCGGGGCATGGCCGGCGCGATGTCCTACTGGTGGAGCGTGATCTCGACGGCGGTCCTGCTCGCCACCTTCCTGCCGGCCTTCGTCAGGCTCATGACCGACTTCAACCTCGCCGCGATCGAGAGCCTGCGGCAGGACACGGGCGGGTCCACGGGCGGATCGCCGTCCGGGGCCGTCGGCGACCCGACCGCCAAGGAGATCAAGGACTGGAAGGAGCGGCACGGGCTCCTGATGTCGTCCGGCGAGATCACGACGGCGATCATCGCGTCGGCGGCGCCGTTGCTCACGGCGCCTACGATCGATCTCGCCAAGTCGATCGTCGCGCCGTCCTGACGGCCCGCCGGTCTGCGGCCGGGCGGCGCCTTGCCAAACGCCGCCGCGTCCCCCATATACCCCTCATCGACTTTTGGCCGGACGACTGAACGCTTCGCCTTCGCTATTTGGGCGCACGCCTCGGACTTTCTCTCAAAACTCGACGAACCCGGGCTCAAAACGCGCGCCTGCGCGCCGAATGCCCATGTGCACCACTGACGTGAAGGACGACCCCATGAACACGGGCACCGTGAAGTTCTACAACGACCAGAAAGGCTTCGGCTTCATCCAGCCGGACAACGGCGGCAAGGACGTTTTCGTCCATGCGACCGCCCTCGAGCGCGCCGGCCTGCGCGGCCTCGTGGAGGGCCAGAAGGTGTCCTTCGACACCGCCGAGGACCGCCGCTCCGGCAAGATCGCCGTCAACAACATCCAGGCCGCGTAAGGTTTGGCACCGGCGCGGCTCCGGCCGCGCCTACAGGAGCCGCCTTCCGGGGCGGCTTCTTCATTTCCGGCTTTCGCCACCGGGCGCAAGCCTCGAGGAGGACAGCATGTATTTCCGCAAGTCGATGCCGCAGAAGTCCGTCATGTTCGCCGTCAGCTTCGACGACGGGCGCACCGCCTACATGGTGGTCGAGAACCACGGCAAGCCGTCCGACGACTACCTCGCCGGGCCGATCGCCCGGGAGCGCCAGGAGAAGGGCGAGCTGCCGGAAGGCACCATCACCAGCATCAAGCGGGTCCGCTAGCGCCGCGGCCGCACGGGGAAACGATCGGCATGGGCTTCAAGGAACACGGCTTCGGCGACCGCCTCTCCGCGGCGGCGCAGGCGAGGCAGGCGGCGCTCGCGAAGTTCAAGGCGAAGCCCGCGGCCGACGATCCGGCGGTGCTCGCGCGTCAGGCCGAGCGCCAGGCCCTCCAGGCCGCGCGCGAGGCCCGCGCGGCCGAGCGGCAGGCCGAGCGCGCCAGGGCCGAGGAAGCCGAGACGGCGGCCCGCGCCGAGCGCGAAGCCCGGGAGGCGGCCGAAGGAGCCGCGCGCCAAGAGCGCGAGGCCGTCGAGGCGGCGGCCGAGGCCGAGCGCGAAGCCGCCCTCGAGGCGGAGCGCAAGGCCGCCCGCGACGTCCGCTACGCCGCCCGAAAGGCGCGCAGGTAGGACGCCGCCCGGCGCCGCGCGCGCCGCCTGAATTCTTCGAGCCGCGCAGCCCCATGCGCGAGCCGGTCCGCCGGCTGCCCGGCATCCCGCGCCTCGTCCAGAAGCGCGCCCTCGAAGCCCTGCAGCCGCACCGCGACGTCGGCGCGGAAAACGCCGCTCGGGAGCTTCTCGGTCACGAACCTCACCCCCATGAGGCCGTCGCGGCGCCATGAGGCGCGGGCGCGCCTGAGCTCTCGGCGGGCCGGGATCTCGAGCCAGAACTCCTTCGGGACGCGCCGCCCGGGCTCGGTCCTGAGCTTCGCGCCGCCGGCCGAGTAGTTGACCACCACGAGGTGCTCGACCGGCCGGGGCTCGTCGGGGAGGGCGGAGCCCTTCATCCAGGTCAAGGCCCGGCGCGCCGCGCGCCGCTCCTTCCGCGGGCGGCCGGAAAAGCCTGCCGCCATCAAGGCATTTATCTTCATCATCCTCATCGCTTCACCAGGCCCGGGCCGGAATGCAGGTCCATTGCACGAGCCCGGTCCGCACCGGCACGCACGCGGGCGCCGGCGCCGCCGGCCACGCCTGCGCAAAGCGGGGATCGGCGCGGCGCGCCGGGCGGGATGCGGGCCGTTCCGGACGGCCGCGGCGGACCGCCGGCGCCTCGGCCAGAGGCGTGCCGAGCGACGCCGTCGTGGTGGGATTCCGATCGGCCCGCCGGGGCGGGGAGGGAACGAGGGGCGCCGCCGCGGCCGGCCCGGGCGCGGACGAGACGCCCGCGGGACCGGGCGGTCCCATCGGACCCGGCGGCCCGGGAGGGCCAGGTGGCCCCGGAGGGCCGGGCGGCCCGGCGGGTCCGCGCGGTCCTTGCAGGCCAGCCGAAACGGAAGCCGAGGCCGGTCCCGGCTGCCCGACCGGGCCGGCGGGACCGCGCTCGCCGCAGTTGGCGACGACCACGTCCTTCGTCTCGGTGCCGCGCTCGAGCCGCACCATGCAGGTGGCGGGATGGTAGGGGACCCGGAAGGCGAAGGCGCCCTTCTCGTCCACGGACGCGGCGTGAAGGCCGTCGAGGACGACCTCTCCCCCCGGCTCTGCCTTTCCGGCGATCTTCAGTTCGCCGGCGCCGATCAGGGCTTCCGTGACCTCGATCGCCGCGGCCGGGGTCGCGGCGAGGCAGAGGACGAGGCCGCGCAGGACCAGGGGACGCATGAGCTTCTCCCCTCGGGAAGCGCTCAAGGCGCTTCGCGCGTCAGCTCCGCGGCGCCTCGCCGCGCAGGCGTTGCGCGTTCTCGACGCTGCGGGCGTACTGCTCCCAGGCGGTGCGGCAGCGCAGGAAGTGGCCCGAGAGCGCGACCGAGACCTTCTCGAGCTGGTCGAGGGCGTCGCTGTTGCGGGAGAACAGCTCGGGCAGGTCGGGCGAGGGCTGGCCGCCGCGGCTCGCGTCCATGGCCGCGGTGAGGTCCTTCGCGGTCTCCTGCACGATCGGCACGATGCGGGAAAGCTCGTCGTAGGCGGCGTCGCGCTCCATCTCGGCGCAGTCGAGGGTGTGCCGGTTCTGCTCGAGGAGGCGCACCATCGCGGTCCACTCGCGCGAGCGGCGCTCGAGCTCGTCGCTGACGCTCGCGTAGCCGACGGTCGGGCGCACGGTGCGGGCCGCGCCCGAGGCGCCGGCCGAGCGCTCGAAGATGTCGGGGCGCTTTCCGGCCTCGCCCTTGCCGCTGCGGGTGAGCGCCGCCGGAAGGGGTGGGAGCTCGACCGTGCGCTCCCGCTGCAACTCTGCGTCCATTGCCGTCGTGGCCATGCGGATCCTCCTTGAAGTCGGCGGATCATCGTGGGTTTCCGGCGAGGCGACAATCTCCGCTAACGGAATCTTAAATATATGGTGAATTTCGCCGGGGCTTCACTCGTCAAGGACAGAGTGCGGTGGGGCAGCCGGAATCCACAGCTTGGTCTTAAGCCCCTCTTTTCAGACGGGATTTCCCGATCCTAACTGTTGACGGCGGCGCGGGCAGCGGGCCGGCTCGTGCGGCACGGGACGACGAGCGGAGGCGATATGCTTCGCATTACTTGGGCCGCGTGCCGCTCTTTCCGATACGCAGGCTCGGGGCCGGATGCTCGTCACGTCAAGCGGCCAAAGCCTTGATCCCATCGATTGCCGCTTGGCTGGGAGCGGGCCGCCAGACCTCCCGCTCCCCGCCTTCGCGGGTCGTGGACGCACCTCGATCCCGCCTCGGGCCGGAAACGGCCCGAGGGCAGAGGCGCTTGCCTTAAGGACGCGCCGGCGCGTGCGGGTCGAGCTCGCGGATCGAGCGGGCGCCGCGGTTCTTGAACAGGAGGTCGAGAGCCTCGAGCATGAGCGGGTGGATCTTCGTGCGCTCCACGTAGGCGATGTCGCGGAGCTGGTCGTAGACCGCGGGCTCGAGATAGACCGAGAGCTGGCGGGCGCGCTCCTTCAGCGTGCCGCGGGGCTGCCCCGCGGGCTGGTCGAGCTGGACGACGTTCGAGCGGGGAGGGGCCGACGCCTCGATGATCGAGCGCAGGCTGTGCTTAAGCTGCTTTGACATGTTTCTTGCCCTGCATGGCCCGGGTGGGGACGAACTCGGTGCGCTGGCCGGAGGCGTTCCTGACGCGCTTCTCGACCCAGGCCCAGAGCCGGCGGATCTCGTCCGCGGCCTGGCCCGACGGGTTGAACTCGGTGACGCCCTGGCCCATGCCGATCGCGTCCTGGTGGTCGTTGCGGGTCACGACCGTCACGTCGGCGAGCATGCCGAGCGCCGCGAGCCCGTCCGAGGCGTCGCGGACCCGGTAGCTGCGCGGCGGCGCCTGGTTGAGGATGAAGGCGAAGGCCTTGTCGAGGCGGTAGACCGCCGCAAGCGTCGGCTTGAAGGCGCGCAGATCCGCGGGGGTCGGGCGGCACGGGATCAGGCAGAGGTCGGCGGCCCGGATCGCCGAGAGAGTGCCTGCGCTGTCGACGCCCGGCGTGTCGATGAACACGTAGTCGTAGGCGGCGCCTTTCAGCTTCTTGATCACGTCGTCGATCTGCGCGGTCTCGATCTGGGCGACCTCGGGCCCCTCGGCGGTCCGGCTCTCGGCCCAATCGCTGACGGTCGCCTGGCGGTCCATCTCGAGGATGCAGACCGAGCGGCCGGCTTCCTGGGCGGCGATGGCGAGGTTGATGCACAGGGTGCTCTTCCCGCTCCCGCCCTTCTGGGTCACGAAGGCAATGGCTTTCATGGCTCTGTCCTTGTCTTAAGGATCGCAAGGCTCCATGCCTCGGCGGGCACGGTTCGACAGCCGCCTTCGGAAGGCCCGGGCGAGTCCCGATCGGGAATCGCCCGAAGCACCGGACGCTGTGATCACAGGATCGGGCGACATGGTTAACGGGCCGTTAATTCCCGCGCCGGGGGGAGGGACGGACGGCGGCGGGCTCGCCGCGCACGGGGCGATGCGCGTCCCGCTGCGCATCGTCGATCTCGGCCGGCGCGGCCGCGGCGTCGTCGCCGGCCGGCGGATCGAGGCCGGCGAGCTCGTCGAGCGCTCGCCGGTGCTGATCATCCCGCACGAGCAGCGCGCTGCGGTCGACCCGACCGCCGTCGGCAACTACATCTTCCTATGGGAGCCCGGCACCGTCGGCGAGGACCTCTACAGGCAGGAGGGCCGGGCCGCGGTCGCGCTCGGCTACACGAGCCTCGTCAACCATTCGGCGACCCCGAACTGCGCCTTCACCCGCCACTTCGACGCCCTCGTCCTCGACCTTAACGCGCTCCGCGCGATCGAGGCCGGCGAGGAGATCACCTTCGACTACGGCATGACGCTGTGGTTCGAGCCGGAGTAGGACTCAGGCATCGCTCAGGAAGCTGCGCTCGGCGGAGCGGCGCAGCTCGTCCGGATCGCGGCGCGGCAGGCGCACGACTCGGTCGGGATCGAGGCGCTCCGCAAGACGCCCGATCTCCGGCGGCAGGTCGTCGGGCGCGCCGCAGCGCTCGCGTAGCTCGAAAGCGAGCTTCTCGAGGACGAGCCGCGACCGGAACCCCATGCGGGCGGCCTCGGGCAGCGGTTCGGGCTTGCGGTGGGCAAACAGCATCGGGAAGGTTTCCTCGGAGGGCACGAGGACAACGGGCGTCCGACCCTTAGGTTTCAGCGCTGCCGTGCCGTCGCGGCTCAATCCACGTCGTCACTTCCCCCGGCCAGTGCCCCGTCGTCGTCGGGCGGCGGCCTCGAGCGCGCCTTCGCCTTGCGCGGGCGGGCGGCGGCGCCTTGGCCTTGCGAGCAGCCGGCGCAGATCGATCTCATGGCCCGGTCGGCGGCGCTGTTCCATTTGCGGAACTGCGCGTCCTGCTCCTCCTTGCGCTGCAGGTTCTGGGCGTCGTCCCGACCGGCGCCCGCTCCCGCCCCCGGCGCCTCCGCCGGCCTGCCGGCAAGGCACTCGGACATGAAGCCGCCGCGCGCGACCCCGGACAGCTTCTTCGCGGTCGCCTGCGCGTCGCAGTCCCGGGCGAGGGCATCGCGGGACGCGCCGCCCGCGCGGCCATCCTGGCGCGGCTGCCCCGATGCGGGGAGGGCGGCGAGCGCGCCCGCGAGGAGGGCGCCGGCGGGGAGGAGGAGCGGCTTCATGCGTTGGACCCGGGGCACGCTTCTCTTAAACCGGGGACAGGCGGGCGGCTAGGCTTTCCTGTTCAACGCCAGGGGCGTAGGGTCCGACCCCGGCACCTCCTGAATCGCGGCGTCCTGTCCGCGAGCCGAGTGCCGGAGCGAAAACATGCAGAACGACCCCGAGCCGTCGCCGGCGCCATCCCCCGACTACCCGGCGCTGACCAGCGACATCGTCTCGGCCTACGTGGCCCACAACTCGGTCCCGCGCACCGATCTCGCGGCCCTGATCAGCGCGGTCCATTCCGCGCTCAGCGGCGCCTCAAGGCCGGCCCAGGCGGAGGAGCCGCCGACGCCTCCGGTGCCGGTCAACAAGACGATCCGGCCCGACTACATCGTCAGCCTCGAGGACGGGCGGCAGTACCGGTCGCTGAAGCGCCACCTCACCGCCCGCGGCCTCACCCCCGAGCAGTACCGCGCCAAGTGGGGCCTCAGGCCCGACTACCCGATGGTGGCGCCGAACTACTCGAAGGCCCGCTCCGACCTCGCCCGGGCGCTCGGCCTCGGGCAGTCGCGCAAGGGCAAGGGCGGCGGCGGAGCCAAGAAGGCGGCGAAGAAGGCGCGCAAGTAGCCGCGCTCCGGCCGGGGCGGCTCGGGAGGCGGGAGGCCGTCTCGCCGGGGCCGCCTTGCCGGCCCGCCCTCACAGGGTCGCGAGGAACACCATCGCGCCCGAGAGCAGCGCCGTCGAGGCGGTGAACCCGACGAAGGCGCGGATGAAGGATGGCTGTCGGGTCATGATGCGGGCGCGCCCTCGATCGAACGATGGCCGCTCGTACAGCCCGCCGGTTTCCCGAGTATGTCCTCGCGTGTTGCGTGCCGGAAACGTCGGGCGGCGAGGCCGCCCGGGCGCGCCTAGTGGGTCGGCACGCGCGCGTCGATCTCGTAGAACGCCGGGTCCCCCGGGGCCCAGATATGCGCCTTCGTCGCCATCGGCGCCGTCGCCGCCGCGAGCCCGAAGAAGAAGGTCGTGTCCTTGATGTTCGGGGCGGCCTCGAGGCACAGCGGCGTCGCGAACGCGAACTCGATCACGTCGCCGGTCTTCGTCGCCGACTTGATCCCGATGGTGCCGAGGCCTCCGGTGGTGATCACGAACACGTCGGCCATCTGTCCGGGCTTGTAGGGCAGCTTCGCCACCGGCCCGAAGTTGAGCACGAGGCCGAGAAGGCACTCCCCCGTGCCCGCGGCTTCGGTCAGGCTGACCCGGTACAGGTAGCCGGTCTTGCCCGCGGCCGGGGCGCCGGCCTCGGCCGTGAAGGTGCGCGACTGCAGCCACGCGGTGTTCGGGGCGTCGAGCTGCGGCATCGGAATATGGCCGATCGAGTCCGTCACCACGATCGTGCAGCTCGCCCGGAAGACGCAGTTGACCGCCGGCGCGTTGACCTCGAGGATCGTGAGATCCTCGGCGGCGGACGGCGCCGCCCACGACACCGCCGCGAGGATCGCGAGAACGACGCTGGACGCCCGCATTCTGCACCTCCCCGGTTTCCAGGCCTAGCCTGCCTCAACGGCAGATTGCTCCCTTCGCCCTGCGGGCGCAAGGTCAAGCTGCCGGTGCCGCCCCGCGCGGCGGGGCCGGTCGATCGAAGGATGGTGCGCCCATGCTGAAGAAGAAGGCCTTCCCCATCGCCAGCATCTACGTGCCGGCGAAGCGCCGCGCGACGCTCGATCCGGCGAAGGTCGAGCGCATCGCCCAAAGCATCCTCGACGCCGGACAGGAGACCCCGATCATGGTGCGCGAGGACGGCGACCGCCTCGTCCTCGTGGAAGGCCTGCACCGGCTCGAAGCCTGCCGCTCGCTCGGGGAGGAGACGATTTTTGGGTTTCTGGTGCAGGCGAGGAGGCATTGAGGCACGGCGCGGACGACGAAAACGCGGTCTCGCGCAAAGCCCAAGGCGCTTGACCCTCAATTCTCCCCCAGCACTCCCAGCGCCTCCAGCCTCGCGTAGTCCCCCCCGATCAGCTTGTCGCCGATGTCGTGGCGGTAGCGCAGGTTCGGGGTGAAGGTGCGTGCGGCGAGGCGGTAGGCCTTCTCCTTCGCGGCCGCGATGGTCGCGCCGACGCCGGTGACGACGAGGGTCCAGCCGTAGAGGCCGCTCGTCACGAGCGCGCCGGCCTCGTCGAGGCCGACCTCGCCGAAGTGCAGGTTCGCCCGGTCCTCGGCGCTTAAAGGTCCGTCGAACAGCACCGGCAGGCCGACCGGCTCGGCCACGTCCTTGCGCGTGTAGGGGAAGGGCGGCGTCGTCATGACGATGCAGAGCGAGAAGCCGGGGCGCACGGCGAACTGCGGCGCGGTGCGGTGCGCCATCATGCGGAAGAGCCCGCCCCAAGGAATTTCCTGGATCGGGTCGAGGAGCATGTAGCCCGGATAGGTGAAGCGGGCCGCGAACTCCAAGGGCCAGATACCGCGTTCGTTCACGATGGTGTTGAGGTTGAGGTAGCCGACGTGGCCGTGCTCGCGAAGCAGCGGCGCGAGGCGCCCGAGCGTGCGCTCGAAGAAGCGGCGCGAGCGGTCGTAGGTCACGACGGTGCCCATCTCGCCGGTGAGCTCGCCCATGTCGCCGGGAAAGAAGCGCTTGTGCTCCCAGTCGAGGCAGGCGGGCTCGAGGAAGCGCTCGCCGTCGAAGTAGGCGCCGACGCCGAACTCGATCCCGTCGACGTGCTCCATCAGGACGAAGCTCGCTTCACCTTGGCGCCCGCGCAGCTTCGCGGCGAGCACCGCGCGCACGTCGCGCCCGTCCGCGAGCCGGCCGACGTAGTTGTCGCTCGCGGCAAAGCCCGGGCCGTTGAACTTGAGGACGTAGCGGCCCGGGTTCTCGGCGATGAATCGGTCGCCCGCGGCGGCATCCTCGAACTCCCAGGTGCCGGCGACTGGGAAGCCGAGGCTTGCCAGGACGCCTTGCGCGAAGGCGCGGTCGTTCTCGAGCCGGTCGCCGAAGGCGGAGCCGCCGATCACGTGGAAGCCGTCCCGGCGCAGCGCGTCCTGGATCGCGCCGCGCCCCTCGGCGACGTTCTCGAACAGGACGATGCCGTCGGGCCCCGCGGCGCGGATCCAGTCGAGCTCGGCGCGCCAGTCCGGCGTGCGCGGCACGAGACCCCTGAGGGTGCCTTCCGCCATGGGCTCGCCCGCGAAGGCGCGGACCTCGTGGCCCTCCTCGATGAGGCGCCGATAGAGCGAGCCGAGGTCGCAGGTGTCGCCGATGCCGAGGAAGCGCATGGTGTCTTGGGCGGGGTCCGGGCCGGGGTCGGCCCATTTACACGGCTGCCGTGCAGAAAAACACGTGGATGACGGGCGTGTGCCCGGCGCGGCGCTCGCGCGGGCCCGGCGGCCATGAAATCATTCCCTGCGAATCGGCGCTTTTTCGCGTGGGTACCCCAGGCATGGCCGCTCCGGCTTTCGTCCACGATGGGAGCTATCATCGGGCGCTCGGGCTTTTTACGGCGCAGTGGGCCTACGCCGAGGCCGCGGTCGACATGTGCAACCTCGTGGTGCTCGAGGCCTACGGCGGGCAGGCCATTGCCGAGCACCCGCCGCATTCGCTCGAGGAGCGCATCGAGTTCTTCCGCAAGGCGCACCGGACCCTGCCGTCGCTTGCCGAGTTCGCCCGCGGCGGCCTGCCGCTGATCGGGCGCTTCGCGGCCCTGCGCTACGACCGCCACAGCCTGATCACCGGCCTGCAGCTCGGGTTCCTCTCCCAGATCCCGCCCGACGTGCAGCGCACCCGCTGCATCCCGGACGGCTTCTTCACCGAGGCGAAGCGCTTCACGGAAGGAGAGATCGACGCCAAGGCGGCCGAAGCCGCCGAGATCGCCGCCGGCCTCATCGCCCACGCGATCCTCTTGGCCCGCGCCGCGGCGCAGGCCGAGCGCCTCGTCGCGAACGGGCCTTAAGCCGCCCTGAACGCGAGGAGCGAGAGCGCCAGCGTGATCGCGGCGACGAGCGCCATGGCTTCGAAGGAGCCCATGACGCCCTCTAGCGGCACAGGGCGACGCGGCGGACGACCCAGCCGCGGCCGTCGATCCAGAGCTTCTTCCGGGCCTGCAGGCACGAGGCGTCCTGCTTGAGCGCCGTGAAGCGCGACGCCCGCGCCGGCCCCGGCGCCCCGGCCGCCGCGGCGCAAGCCGCCCCAGCCTGGAGCGCGCCCGCGACGGCGAGCGCCCCAACGAGAGATTTTCTGATCCGCACTGGCACAACCCCCAAAGACCCGGGGCCTCGGGGGCAACCGGCGTGCCGCGGGGAGGGGACGCGTCAGGCCGCTGCGGCGTTCCCGCCGGCGAGCCGCTCGACGTCGCTCCAGCGGGACAGGAACGCCTCGACGCAGGCCGGGTCGAAGTGCGTGCCGGCGTTGGCGACGAGGTGCGCGCGCGCCTCGGGCAAGGGCCAGGCCTGCTTGTAGGGGCGCTCGGAGGTGAGTGCGTCAAACACGTCGGCGACCGCGACGATGCGGCCCGACAGCGGGATCGCCTCGCCCTTGAGGCGGCGCGGGTAGCCGGCGCCGTCGAAGCGCTCGTGGTGGCTCGCCGCGATCTCGGCCGCGAGGCGGACGAGGTCGGACGAGCTCGATTCGAGGATGCGGGCGCCGCGCGCCGCGTGCTCCTCCATCTCGGCGCGCTCGGCGGCGTCGAGCGCCCCGGGCTTCAAAAGGATCGCGTCCGGGACGGCGATCTTGCCGACGTCGTGCATGGTCGAGGCGAGCGAGAGCTGGCGGCAGCGCTCGGGCTCAAGGCCCAGGCCCTCGGCGATGAGCGCGACGTAGGCCGAGACGCGCCCGACGTGGTCGCCGGTGTCGGCGTCGCGGTGCTCGGCGGCCTTCATCAAGAGCATGACGATCTCCCGCTCGCGGTCCTCGATGACGGCGACCGCCTCCGCGACTTTTTGGGCGAGCTCCGCCGCCCGGGAGGCCTCGGCGCGGCGCGCCTCGTTGAGGGCAAGCAGGTTCGCGACCCTCGCCCGCACCTCGACGGCGTCGAAGGGCTTCTGCAGGAAGTCGGTCGCGCCGGCCTCCAGCGCCGCGCGGCGGAGCGCCCGCGCGTCGTTCGACGTCACCATGACGATCGGCACGTGCGCGAAGCCCGGAAGGGCCCGCGCCGCCCGGATGAAGTCGACCCCGTTCATCCCCGGCATGTCGTAGTCCGTGACCGCGATCCCGACCGCGCCCGCGTTGTCGCGCACGAAGGCGAGCGCGTCTTCAGGCCGCGTGAACGCCACCGGCTCGCAACCCGCAAGGCCGCGGATCGCCTCCGTCATCAGGAGGTTGTTGAGCTCCGCATCGTCGAGGACCACGGCGTACATGGGGGAAGCGTTCGCGCGGGGGTGGAGGCGCGAGTGTGGGGGGAAGGGGTAAAGGATGCGTGAGGGCACGGAGCCCGGCGCCATGCGCCCTTCAGGACGACGGAGTCACCGCGGAGCTGGTCACATCGGCGTACCCTTCGACCAACATTCGGGACGCGGGTCGGCCGTCGCTCCGACCTTAGTTTGATGTCGTGGCTTCCGGATAGGGAGAACCGTAGCTGCAATCCGGCTCCTGAGAGCGCCCCTGAGTGTTGGCGAACGAGGGGCTGATGGTCTGCGAAAGTGTGGGTTGCTGGGATCCTTTCAGCCCGAGCAGGTTGGCTCGCTGGTGGTCCGTCAGCGAGACGGGCTGCCCGCCGCATCGGGGCAAGTGTTCTCGGCCGAATCGGGCGAGTTCGTCCGGGCTCGAGAACACTTTCCACATGAAGGTGCGACCATCCTCGGTAACGGCTCGCACTCCCTCTGCGACGAAACCGAAGTCGCGCCACTTCCGTGACGTCGCCCGGCTGAATAAGACCAGTGGCTCGCCTGTCGTCTCGTCCAGCACGGTGAGTGTTCCGTTCCGGTTGTCGAGCCGCATGCCGTTGGCGCTCTTCCGGTTCAGGGACACGTGTTCCGGCGCGCTCAGAAGCTGCGGCGCCATTGCGGAGCGCAAGCTCCACAGGCGCGCCGTGCCGTCGTTCGAGCCGGTCGCGATCCACCGCCCGTCGGGGCTGAAGTCGATCGACCAGACATTCTTACTATGGCCCTGCAGGAGGAACGAAGCCGGTCCTTCGCCCTGCTCCCGCCAATGCCAGACCTGCACTGCTCCCCATGAGTCGAGCGTCGCCGCAACGGCGTCTCCCGTCGGGCTGAACACGGCCTGGAAGGTGCTTGACATCGCATCCGGCAGGTTTTCGGGGCGCGCTGTCCCCAGGTCCCACAGACGAGCCTTGTTGTTCGAGGCGGCGAACAGCTTGCCGGCCATTGGCGTGTTCGCCGGCCCGAACGCCAAAGCCACGGGCCTCCAGCCCGGCTGGCCGAGCTCGGCCGCGGTTAGATGGGCGACCGGAGCCAAGGTCTCGGCATTAAAGACCGAAATCCGATCGTTAAGCACCAGAGCAAACAAGGTGCTGTCGCTATTGAAGGTGGAATTGAACGAGGGTGGAAACTCCTTCACCTCCCGGCGCTCCTGCAGATTCCATAGCTTGGTCTTCTGCGCGCCCCAACCTCCGCTCAGGGCATACCGGCCGTCCGGGGAGACCGTGCGGAACGGATCGGGATCCCGTAGCGGAGGGGCGGGGCTTCCGACGGCGACCTTGCCTTGCTGGCAGCCGGGGAGGGTGCTTGCGCTGTCCTGACGACAGGGATCGAGGACCAAAACAGCGTTCGTTCGCCTCTGGTCCTGTTCAGATACGACCAGACCGTCCTGTCCAGCTACGACTAGCCTGACGCCGTCCTGTTCCGAAGTCCATTTGACGAGCATCATGGAGGTGAGTTCCGGCGTTACGGCGTTAGGCTCGATGATTTCCCCCGTCGCAGTCTTCATGAACTGAAGCGAGCCGCCGGTGCGTCCGATGAGCAGGAGGTCCGAGCGCGGCGAGAAGCTCACCTGCGGCGGCCCCGAGCCTTTCACGGGGACGATGTACTTCTCGCGCAGATCTTGCAGGGCCTTGTAGGCCAGCCTCTGGGTCTTGGGGATGACCGGCACACGTTCGGGCTCGGTGAGGTTGGAGCTTTCCTCAGGGTTCCTCAAGCCCTCGAGAGCGACGAGGAGCGCGCGCGTAGCGCCGTCCCGGCTCAGCACCTGCTCGCCGATCGAGGCCAGCGACACCGCGCGCGCATTCTGCAGTGAGTGCAGCTCCCTCTGATTCCAGGAATATTGCAGGGCGACGATGCACAGCGCGATGACGACGCCGAAGGTGGCCAGCCGCTGATTGCGCCGGTGCCGCTTGCGCCGGGCAGCCTGCTGGCGCTCTTCCATCTGGCGCCTTCTCTCCTCGACTTGTCGTTGGGCCTCCTCGGCCTGCCGTTTGGTCGCGTCGATCAGCTGCTGGACCTGATGGAACTCTCCGCCGTGCCTCTCGGCCCATTTGGCGGTGCGCGGGCGCCGCTCCCACCAAGCTATCCATTCATCGGCCTTGGCGCTCGGGAGCGGGCCGGGCAAGAATTCGAGCAGCGCGCGATAGCGTCGGCCATCGTAGTCTTCGGTCTGTATCCAGCCGGGCTCGGATGGCGAACCCGCCAACCGGATCCAGTGGCGGATGAAGGCCTCGTGGCTGACGTCGACCACCTCATGCTTCTGCAGGTCGTGTGTCCCCTGCGGCATGACGAAGCCCGCCGACCGCTCCCGGAACGGCCGAAGCATCGCGTTGAGGGTCGCCTCGTCGAACTCCGTCATGTCGAGGAGCTGGCCGAAAGTTTGCGGACGGCGGATGTGGCGCCCGTTCGCGTCCGTCATCGTCAGCGAGGAGAAGAGGAGCTCGATCTTCTCAAGGGACGGCTGGGCGCCGTGCGAATCCTTCTCCTCCAGGATGCCGGCCAGGATCTCGTCGGCATGGGTCGAAAGGCCTTGGCGCAGCCCCGGATATTGCGCGAGCCGGAGCACCTTCGGCCCGGGCTTCGTCTCGATCTGCTGCCACATGCGCATCAGGCAGTGCTGCATGAGGGGCAGCGCGTCCACCTCGCCCTCGCTGTCGTGCAGCAGCTTCATGGCAAGGTCGAGCTCCACCTCGCCCTGGCAGAGGGTCGCGGGCTGCCGGATGGCGCGGATCAGGTCCGTCTTGTCGAGACGCGGCAGCAGGTACTGGTCCTTGTTGACGACCTCGGCAAGGCCGGCGAACTGTGAGCAGTCGGCGAGGTAATCGGTACGCAGGGTTATAATAAAGTGCAGGCCCTCGGGGGGGCTCGTCGCGAAGGCGCAGATCGCCTTGGCAAAGGCCTCGGCCTCGTCGAGGCCGATCTCCTGCGCATAGCGGAAGAGCTCCTCGAACTGGTCGAGCAGGATGCACGCCTGGCGCTCGGGGCCGAGCCCCAGGTCCTGGGTGATGCGCGGGAAGGCCGCGCTGGCAAGATTAAGCTGCTGTCGTACGGCCCTGATCTCCCCGATCGAGGGCGGTGGTCCATCCGGGTTCTTGATGTGCGCGATCGCTTCGGCGAGGTTCCAGAGAGGCGAATTGCCCGGCCGCATCGCCGACGTGTGCCAATGCAGGCCTTCGCGGGCGCATTCCCGGTCGAGCCGTGCGAGCACGCCGGCGCGGACGAACGACGACTTGCCGCAGCCGGAACTACCGTGGATGACGATGATCTGGTTCGAGGTCAGCCGCCGGATGATCTGATGCGTGATCTTCTCGCGGCCGAAGAAGATCGGCCATTCGTCCTCTTCGAACGGCCTCAGACCCGGATAGGGCGCCTTGACCTTGGGAGTGAAGGACGATCGCGCGTGGGACTCGGCGGCCGCCTGAGCCTCGTTCGAGTCTTTCCATGCCTCGGTGCGCTGCAAAGCTTCCATGGAAACATCCCCACCGACTATTTCCTATGCGACCAGCCGAGGCTCCTCTTTGCCGAGACTTGTGAGCCAACGGGAGAACTTGCTCAGCCAGAGGGCCTCGTCGGAAAACCGCGTGATGTTGAGCGAGGTCGCCTGCATGGCGCCGTCGTTGATGAAGTCGAGGACGGCGCACGGAATCTGCTTGCCGTGAAAGGCGTCCACCTCCCGGATTTCATCAAACCCGACCGTCTCGAGCTCGCGGTCGATCCAATCCCCCGGTTCCGGCCGCAGCACGAGCACCACGTCGCAATCGAGATAAGCCTCCACGCGCCTGCGCCGCTGCTCCTCGAGAAGCGGCAAGCCCTTCAGGCCGGCATAGTCCTGCTTCAGGCTCTCGGGATAGACCCGGTACCCTTGCCCGATGAGCTGCCTGCGGATTTCCTGCCAGGTCTCGAAGTCCTTCTGGCGGGCGTGCAGGTAGACCTTGGGGTTCGGCCCTGGCGCGGTGAAGCCTTTCTCCGCGCCGGCGCGCAGCTCCTTTTGCTCCTTCAGCTTCTTCAGCCGCTCCTGAACCGTGGTCGAGAGCCGACTGAGCTCCTTGTAGAACTCGCGGTCGGTGTGAGTCGGCTTCGGCCATCCGAAAGCTCTCGCCCCCTCCGTTGGCGGGCGGGGGTGGAACCAGAAGCCAATCACCGCGTGGCCGCGTTCGTCCTTAAGGAGGTCGGGCCACTCCTCTTCCGGGGTCGGCAGCGCGCGCACCACGAGGGTGCAGCCCTCCTGGAGATCTCGCCGCCGCAGCTCCTCGGCGAACCACTGCAATTCGTCCTTGCACCAGGGCGAGTTCAGATAGCGTGGCGACATGACGATGAGGAGCAAGGCGGAGCCGCTGACGCGTTCCTTCAGCATCCCCGTCAGCTTCCGAGTCCGATCGACGTCGCGATCGTCGCACAGCTGGATATTGTCGAATTCGACGGTAGTCGATTTGATGTCTTGCTTGAGCTCCTCGACGAGCTGCTGGCTCCAGACTACGAGAGGCGCAGTCCCGGCCCCGTCCGGGTCGCCGTGAGCGTAGCTCATGAACACGTCGTACTCGAAAGGCGAGCCTGCGAATGACTTGGCGCTGGCCTCGAGCATGGCCATTCTCCCCGCAACGTTGCAGTTTTGCCATAATTTAGTCAGAATCCGGCAGGCTGCGCAATCACTTTTCTATATCTAACGATTTTTTATAGTGTTGTCGTTCGCCGCCGTAACAGGTCATCCGATGGCGGGGACCGCTCGGTCTGTGGCGCGGCGACGGCGGCGCGCGACATCGGCTGGGTTTGCCGCAACATCTTCGGCATCAGCGCTCGCGCCTTGACTTGGGGACGGGCCCGTGAATGGTGCGGCCCGGCTTCCACCGGACATTCCATGCACCGTTACCGCACCCACACCTGCGGCGCGCTCCGCGAATCCGACATCGGCCGGGAGGTCCGCCTCTCGGGCTGGTGCCACCGCATCCGCGACCACGGCGGCGTCAAGTTCGTCGACCTGCGCGACCACTACGGCCTTGTCCAGGTGGTGGTGGACCCGGATTCGCCCGCCTTCGGGCTTGCCGACACGGTCCGCTCGGAGTGGGTGGTGCGCGTCGACGGGGCCGTGCGGCGGCGCCCGCAGGGAACGGAAAACGTAGACCTGCCAACGGGTTCGGTCGAGGTCTACGTGCGCGACATGGAGGTGCTGGGGCCCGCCGCCGAGCTGCCGCTGCCGGTCTTCGGCGACCAGGAGTACCCGGAGGAGATCCGGCTGAAGCACCGCTACCTCGACCTGCGCCGCGAGACCCTGCACCGCAACATCGTGCTGCGTTCGCAGGTGATCGCCTCGATCCGCCGCCGCATGATCGAGCAGGGTTTTGCCGAATTCCAGACGCCGATTCTTACGGCGAGTTCGCCGGAAGGCGCGCGCGACTATCTGGTGCCGAGCCGGCTGCATCCGGGCACGTTCTACGCGCTGCCGCAGGCGCCGCAGCAATTCAAGCAGTTGCTGATGGTCGCCGGGTTCGACCGCTATT
>DASVPW010000072.1:0-29537 GCA_036389455.1 Beijerinckiaceae bacterium | reverse complement strand
GGCCTCGTGCAGCGCGAGCGCCGCGAGGCCGACCGAAAGGGCATTGCCGTTGAGGAGGGCGATCGCGTCTTTCGGGCGAAGCTCCGGCGCCGCGATGCCGGCGAGGCTCAGCGCCTCGGGGCCGGGAAGCCGCTCGCCTCGGAACTCGGCCTCGCCTTCGCCGACGAGGGGCAGGAAGGCTTGCGCGAGCGGCGCGAGGTCGGCCTCGCCGAGGCTGCCGGTATCGAGCACGACCGGGTGGACGCCGGCGTTCAGCATGTCGCGGAGCGCCGCCGCGAAGCCCGGCGAGATTCCCGAGGCGCCGCGGGCGAGCCCGGCGAGGCGGACGAACAGCATCGCCCTGACCTCCGGCGCGGGCAGCGGCTCGCCGACGCCGACGGCCCGGGCCGCGATTGCGCGGGCCTGGAAGCCGGCCATGTCCGTGGCGCCAAGCCGCGTGTCGACGGCGGCGCCGAGGCCGGTGGTGAGGCCGTAGACGGGCTTGGCCGAGCGGGCGTGGCGGTCGACGACGGCGCGCGCCGCAGCGAGGCGTTCGTCCACCTCCGGGGCGAGGGCGACGGCGGCCCCGCGCGCGACCGCGACCACGTCGCCAGGTCCGAGAGGGCCGCCGACGATCACCACGGGGCCGGGCGCCGCCTCGATGCCGGGGGCCTGGGAACGGCGGCGCTCGCCGGCCGGCGCGGCCCGGGTCACGGCGCGCCCGCCTCGGGCGGGATCAGGGCACGATTCCCTTCGCCTTGAGGAAGGCGGCGGCGACCTGCCGCGGCTCCTTCTTGTCGACCTCGACCTGCCGGTTCAGCTCCTGCATGACGGCGTTGTCGATGACGGCGCCGACCTTCTCGAGCGCCGCGACGGCCTTCGGGTTCTGGGCGACCTCGAGGCGCACCACCGGCGCGAGGTAATAGGGCGGGAACAGCCCCTTGTCGTCGTCGAGGGCCGCGAACTTCTCGGCCGCGATCTGCCAGTCGGTGGAAAAGCCGTTCGCGACGTCGATCTGCTTCTGCGTCAGCGCCTCGTAGCGCAGCCGCAGCGCCGCGAACTGGCGGAACTCGCCGAACTCGATGCCGTAGACCTCCTTCATGCCCCTGATGCCGTCGCGCCGGTCGGCGAACTCGGGGCCGGCCCCGAGCTTCAGCTTGGGGGCGACCTTGGCGAGGTCGGAGAGAGTCTTGAGGTTCATATCGCGCGCGGTCTCGGGCCGCACGATGATGGCGTAGCCGTTGTTGACGCCGGACGGCTTGAGCCAGGTGAGCCGGAACTCCTTCTCGTAGAAGCCCTTCACCATCTCGTGGACCTTGGCCGGGTCGGTCTCCGTCACCCCTTGCGCCTTCATGACGGCGTTGAGGCCGGTGCCGGTGTATTCCGGATAGAGGTCGATCGCCCCCGTGCGCACGGCCTCGTGCGCGACGAGCGTCGTCCCGAGGTTGATCTTGCGCTCGACCTTGAAGCCCGCCGCCTCGAGCGCGCCCGCGTAGAGTTCGGCGACGACGAACTGCTCGGTGAAGTTCTTCGAGCCGACCTTCAGGGTCTGGGCGAGAACGGACGACGGGCCTGCGGCGATGAGCAGCGCGGCCAACCAGGCGAGGATACGAACTGCCATCGACGAGCCTCCCATCCGGCGGCACTACAGCCTAGCGTCCTGGCCGGCACAAGGGAATTCCCGCCCGCGGAGATGGCCGGCCCGGCGGTTGCACGGCCGGGGACCGGACGATCGAAGCTTCGCGCCGGCCGCGGCGAGCCTGTATAGTCCCCGGCGCGATCGGAGGTCTGCGCCATGAAGGTCACCGTGGAGATCGACTGCACCCCGGCCGAGGCGCGCCAGTTCCTCGGCCTTCCGGACGTCGAGCCGCTGCAGGCCGCGGTCATGAAGGAAGTCGAGCGCCGGACGCTCGCCGAGATGGAGCGGTTCTCGCCCGAGGGGCTCCTGAAGAGCTGGCTGTCGGTGCTGCCCCAGAACGCCGAACGGATGCAGGAGATGTTCACGGGCCTGTTTTCGCGCGGCCTCGGCGCGGGGGCGGGCGGGGGCGACGACAAGGGCCGTTGAGGACGAGGCGTCCGCGAAAGCCCCTCGCCTTATCTCCGGGAACGTTAAGGCCAAGCCCGCGTTCTTTGTCCGGGCACGTCCATCCGTCCGTCCGGGTGGCGCTTTTCATTGAAAGTTCTGGCCATGGCTGATCCGAAGCAATCCGGCGGGACGTCCCCGCAAGCATCCGACATCGTCGAGAGCGTGACCTCGGTCGCCTCGAAGATCGCCGACACGGCGCAGGAGAAGGCGCGTGGCCTCGCCGCCACCGCCGAGGACAAGGTGCGCGCCCTCGCCGAGGACAAGAAGCGGCAGATGGCGGAGCAGGCCGAGAGCGTCGCCAAGATGGTCGACGGCGTCGCGGCCGGCGTCGAGGCGGCGCTGCCGCCGGCCGGGGCTTACGTGCGCGGCGTCGCGTCGGAGATCCACCGGGTCACGGAGGCGCTGCGCGACCGCAGCGTCGACGACCTCGTGGACGAGGGCCGGCGCTTCGCCCAACAGCGGCCCGGCGCCGTGCTCGCCGGCGCGCTCGTCCTCGGGTTCGGCCTCGCCCGCTTCCTCAAGGCTTCCGCCGACCGTCGCCACGACGCCCGCGGACGGCAGGCGCCGGCCCGGCCGGGCGCGTCCGGCGCCAGCCGGCCCGGTCGCGCCGAATACCCGTCCGACGTCGCCTCCGAGGGCCCGGGCGCCGCGCGACCAAGCACCCAAGGCTCCGGCGCCCAAGGTCCCGGCGCCCAAGGTCCCGGCGCTCACGGAGCCGCCTCCCTCGCCGCGGACAGGAGCAGCCCCCATGGCCGATAACGCGGATACGACCGACGTCGCCACCCTCGAGGCCGAGGTCGAGGAGGCCCGCTCCCGCTTGGCTGCGACCATCGACAAGCTCGCCGATCCCGCGACGCACGAGGCCATGAAGGACGAGATCATGGCCCGCGTCCAAGGCTACAAGGACCAGATCCTCGGGAGCGCCCGAGGGACCGGCCAGGGCTTCGCCGACGACCTCAAGGCGCGGGCCATGAACAACCCCGCCGCGGTCGCCATGATCGGGGCCGGCCTCGCCTACCGGCTCTACCGGCACCCGCCGGTCGCGACGCTCCTCGTCGGCGGCGGCATCGCCATGCTGATGCGCGCCCGCGGCCGCACCTTGAGCGATCCAACCGCCTACCGGGCGCCCTACGACCGGGACCAGCCCCGGGGCTACGTGCCGGGCGGCGTCGCCGGCTATGGCTACCCGGTCGAGGAGGACGCCCCCGGCTCGACCACGACCGACCGCATCGTGCAGACGGCTTCCCAGGCCGGCGAGAAGGCGCGGGACGCGGCCCACGAGGCGGGAGAGCGGATCTCCGAAGCCGCAGAGCATGCGCGCGCGGCGGCGCAGGACACCTATGAGCGGACCCGCTCGACCGTCCAAGACACCTACGAGCGGACCCGTGCGGCGGCGCAGGACACCTATGAACGCGCCCGCTCGACGGTGCGGGACACCTACGAGAGCGCGGCCGGCACGTACGGCCGCGCGGCCGACCGGGTCGGCGGCGCGGCGCACGAGGCCTACGACCGCGCGGGCAGCGCCTACGACCGCGTCCGGAACGATCCGTGGATGCTCGGCGCGCTCGGCGTCGCGGCCGGCGCCGCGCTCGCCGTGGCGCTGCGCCGGACCGAGACCGGCGACCGCTTCGTCGGCGCGACCGGCGACGCGATCGGGCGCGGCGCCCGCGGGGTCGGCTCGACCGCCCGCCACGTCGCGAGCCGGGCCGCCGAGTCCGCCTCCGGCCTTGCGGCCACGGCGGCCTCCGCCGCCGGCAGCGTCGCGTCTTCCGTGACCTCGGCGGCGGCGGGCGTCGCCGACGCGGTGACGGGCCTCGTCTCCGATGCGGACGAGCCGGAGCCGGCCCGCGGCGGCCGTCAAGGCCGTGGTGGCCGCGGCAGCCGCGGACGGCCGTCCAGCGGACGTGCCCGCGATCGCGCCGGACGGGACGACGGCGACTTCATGACCTCCGCGGCCGAGGCCGCCTCGTCGGCCTACCGCAGCGCCGCCGAGCAGGCGGACTACGCCCGGCGCCGGGCGGCCGGCCTCGCTGGCGAGGTCGCCGACCAGGTCTTCGACCTCGGCCGGAACTATCCCCTGCTCCTCGGCGCGATCGGCATTGCGGCAGGCGCGGCGGTCGGGCTCGCCATGCGCCCGACCGAGAGCGAGGACGACCTGATCGGCCCCTACGCCGACACCCTCAAGGCCCGCGCCCGCGAGGCCTTCGCCGAGCAGTACCACGAGGTGGTCGGGGCCGCGCAGGACCTCGCCGAATCGTTCGCCGACGGCGGGTCGCCAAGCGGGCGCCCGGCCGGTGCCCCCGCCGCCGATTGGGAAACCGTCATCGGCGGCGGCGCGCCGCCGGTCCAAGGCTCGGGAGCCGGCTCGGGAGCCGGCGCCGGATCGGGAGTCGGCCCGAAGACTTGAAACAGGCCTGCCGCTCAGGCGGCCTTGTCGACCGGACCGCCGACCGCCGGCCTTTGCCGGCGGTCGGCATCCGTCTGGATGTCGTCCGGCGGCGTGGATGGGCCTGAAGCCGCGTCCGAAACCGGAGCGGGAGCCTGCCCGAGGCTTTCCGGACCTTGGGGTCCCTCGGCGCCGGCCACGACCTTCTGGATCGTCGTCGTCTCGGTCGCCGTGATGCCGCCGGTCGTCGTCTCGCGCACGGTGGTGCTCGACGCGCCGCCTGCGGGCGCGAAGGCCTGCACGATCCTGTCGAGCAGGACGAAGAAGAGCTCGCAGCCGTAGCCGGCCACGAACGCGAGCGCGAGCGGCGACAGCGAGACGAGGGCGGCGTCGCCGGCGCCCGGCCGCACGAACCAGCCGACCGCAAGTCCCGAGAGTAGCCCGATGTTGAGGCGCAGCGCATGGCGCACCCGCGCGTCGTGAGCGTAGGTCAGCTTGCCGATCTCGTCCGAGAGCTGCCGCAGCACGAACGCGCAGGCGCCGAGCAGGCCGTACAGCATCGGCAGGAGGTAGGCCGACAGGAACACGAGGTTCAGCTCGAGCCGGCTCTTGACCATCGTATAGTCCGCTTCGCTCCCCTCCTTGGCCTCGCCGTGGTCGAAGAAGCTCTCGAACCCAACGAGGCGCAGCGGCGCGCTCGCGAGGTTGACGAGGTTGACGGCGAGCGTGTGGTAGGCGGTCCTCGTCTGGACGAGGGCGTCCATGTCCTGCGGGGCCGCCGGCGCGCCCGGGAGCGGCTGGCCGGGGAGCGGTTGGCTTTGCGCGGACGCTGGCCGGGCGCCAAGCTCGATCTGCTTGTCGATCGCGGCCATCTTGCCCCGGATGTTGTCGCCGGCCAGCACCAGGAACTGGGCGAACAGGAGAACGGCGAGGACGACGTAGAAGATCGCCGTGTAGGTGGTGCGGGCTCGCGCCGCCGGCCCGATGCTGCTGCTGAGGAGGCCGTAAGCATTCCAGAACCGGGCCTCGAGATCGTCGGGGAGCTGTGCCGAGTCGGCCTTGCGGGCGGCGGTGATCACCGCCACCACGTCGGCCGGGACCTGGATGCCCCGCCGGTTCGCCGCGCACAGGAGGCCATAGGCCGCCCGCACGTGCTGCCGCATGTCCTCGGGCGAGTCCGCCGCCGCGGCCGCCGGCCCGCCGGCAAGGCGCTTGAACCGCTCCGCGATGTTCATGCTGCAACTCTCGTTCGAGTGAATCGAGAGTACGCTATCGAGGGTTGCTCGCGGAGTCACTAAACTTGGCAGCGTTGACTTGGCGGACTCGGTCACCGCGCGTTTCGCGACCGGCTGACCTATGCTAGAATCCATCGTTTGACGTAAGCGTGCTTCGAATATTTCAGCCTAGGTGGGATGGGTCAGGGAGGACACAATGCTGACCCGTTACGTGGCACTTGTCTCGGAAGAATCGGCGATCACCCGTTCGGAGCTGAGCGCGGTCGCCGGCGCATTGCAGAAGCAGGTTTCGCGGGACTTCCGGCCGATCTGGGGCATCGAGGCGAACGTCGCCGCCTTTCCCAACCTCGAGGACGTCCCGCTCGACTACTGGCCGGTCATCATCAAGGACGACATCGGCGACCCCTCGGCGGCGGGATACCACGAGGACAAGAACGGCCAGCCGTTCGCGCTGGTGCAGTACTCCTCGGGCTGGACCCTGACGGCGAGCCACGAGGTGCTGGAGATGCTGGCCGACCCGTTCGGCCGGCGCATGGTGGCCGGCCCGTCGCCGGTGCGTACCCAGGGGCGGGTCAACTTCCTGGTGGAGGTCTGCGATCCCTCCGAGTCGGAGGAGTTCTCCTACAGCGTGAACGGCATCCCGGTCTCGGACTTCTACACGCCGCACTATTTCGATCCGGTGAAGGCTCCCGGCGTCCGCTACAGCTACAAAGGGGTCATCACCGAGCCGCGGCAGGTCCTGAGGGGTGGCTACCTGAGCTGGTACGATCCGGTCTCGCGCAGGTGGTGGCAGCGCACGTGGTTCAGCGGGTCGCGGCCGGCCGACCGGAGACTCTCCCTCAACGTCAAGAACGGCAACGTCCGCGCCGCGATCGACCGCGAGACCGAGCTGGCGCGGGCCAAGGCGACCGGGCGGGCCGCGCCGGCGGCCGGGAGAGCCGGGCGGGCCACGGCCATGGCGGCTCCCGCCCCGATCGTGCGGCCGAAGAACCCGGACCGCGCCCAGGAACTGCGCGAGGCGATCAGGGCCGTGTCGGAAGGGGTCGCCCGCGTCGCGGAGAGCGTCGTGGCCGGAGCCGCCGGAGCCGCTCCCCCGACCCGTTCGCCGAGAGGGCGCAAGTAACGTGGCCGGCGACGACGAGCGCTCGCGCAAGGAGCGCGCCGACGCGCTCAGGCGCCGGATCGAGGATCTCGCCTCCGGAAAGCGCCCCCCCGGCCCCCCCTCCCCGCGCGAGCTGACCGACGAAGCAGCTCGACGGAAGAAGGAGGAGGAGGACCGGAAGAAAACGCCTCCTCCGTAAGGCGGACGACGGCCGAGCCGAGCGCCTCCTGACTCGCGAAGGCCGGGGGGAGCGCCTGGAGCGTGGAGGTGCCCGAAACCCAAGCGGCAGCCTGCCCGCGGCCGCGGACAGGCTCCCGCCTTACTTCATCCGGAAGCGGTTGCGTAGGCTATTTTCGTCAAGCGTCAATTCCCCAGCTTGCCCGCGAGCCGCGGATAGACCCGCCGCGCGTTGCCCTCGTAGATCTTCCGCCGGTCCGCCTCGCCCAAGCCCGGCGCGGCGTCGATGAAGCGCTTGGTGTCGTCGTAGTGGCGGCCGGTCTCGGGGTCGATGCCGCGCACGGCGCCGACCATCTCGGAGGCGAACAAGATGTTCTCGGCCGGGATCACCTTGGTCATGAGATCGATGCCGGCCTGATGGTAGACGCAGGTGTCGAAGAAGACGTTCTTGAGGAGCTCGGGCAGGGAAGGGCGCCTCAGGTCCTGCGCAAGGCCGCGGTAGCGGCCCCAGTGGTAGGGCACCGCGCCGCCGCCGTGCGGGATGATGAGCCGGAGCGTCGGGAAGTCCTTGAACAGGTCCCCGGTGATGAACTGCATGAAGGCCGTGGTGTCGGCGTTGATGTAATGGGCACCGGTGGCGTGGAAGTTGCGGTTCGCGGACGCGCTGACGTGGATCATCCCCGGCACGTCGAGCTCGACCATCTTCTCGTAGATCGGATACCAGAAGCGGTCGGTGAGCGGCGGGTCGGTCCAGAAGCCGCCGGACGGGTCCGGGTTGAGGTTGCAGCCGACGAAGCCGAGCTCGTTCACGCAGCGCTCGAGCTCGTCGCGGCAGTTCGCGGGCGAGACGCCCGGCGACTGCGGCAGCTGGCATACGCCGATGAAGTTCTTCGGGTAGAGCTGCGTGAGACGATGGATCGTGTCGTTGCACAGGATCGACCACTCGCGGCTCGTGTTGGCGTCGCCGATGTGATGGCCCATGCCGCTCGCCCGCGGCGAGAAGATCGTGACGCTCGTGCCGCGCTCGCGCTGGAGCTTCAGCTGCGCGCCCTCGACGCTCTCCCGGAGCTGGTCGTCCGAGATCTTGAGCGAGGCCCGCGACGGCGTCTGCGCCGGGTCCTTCACGGCGTCGATCTGGCGCTTGCGCCAGTCGAGGAGCTCCTTCGGCTCCGTCGTGTAGTGGCCGTGGCAGTCGACGATGAGGCCGCCTGTTCCGCCTCCGGCGGCGGGTTGGGGCGAGGGCGCTGGCGCCTGTCCCTGCACCTGCGCCTCGACCGCCGTCGCCGCGAACGACGTCGCCCCCATCACGGCGGCGGCGAGGAAGCCGCGCCGGGGCATGCAGCAGGGGCAGCCGGACGAAAAGGCGTGGAGCGGGGTATCGGTCATCGGAACCTCCCGACCGAGCTGCGGCATCGATCGGCTTAAGCTTAGCGGAGGTTCACCGTAGCATGCCCTTCACAATGTGCTGACGACGGAAGACTCAATGCAGCTTCGCGGCGAGCCAGCCGATCGCGGCGTCGAACAGGGCCAGGGTCTCGTCCCTGGGCCGCGCCAGGACCGCCATGGAGGGCTGCCCGCCCGCGCCCATCGCCGTGTCCATGAGGGCGTAATAGGCCTGGTCGCGCACCGGCGCCGGCACCTCGCCCTGGAGCGCGCGAATCGCGCCGAGCGCGCCCTCGCTCGCGCCGCGGCGCACCTCTTCCCGGCCGGCCCTCAGCGCGGCGAGAATGCTCCACCTCGTCTCCATCGCGGGCCCCCACCCGTCCGTTCGGCTTGAGAAAGGTAGCCCGAGCGGTCCTTGAGTCGCGCCGGGCCTTAAAGTCTTTTCCACCGCCGAATCGGCTGCGGCCGAGCCATACGCTCGGGTAGAACCGCTGATCCTTGCAGCGAACAAATGCACGTTGGCGCGGAACACTTCGCGGCTTCCGGCGGTTCAAACGGCATCGACTCGGCGCGCCCGCCCAGCGGGTCGGTCGTTGACGCCCGAATGCCGCAAAGGAGACTTCCATGAAGGCGCTGGTCTGGCACAACCCGACGGACATCCGCTGCGAGGAGGTCCCGGACCCGCAGATCGAGCATCCGCGCGACGCCATCATCCGGGTCACGACCTGCGCCATCTGCGGCTCGGACCTGCACCTCTACAACGGCTACATGCCGGGCATGCAGAACGGCGACGTGGTCGGCCACGAGTTCATGGGCGAGGTCGTGGAGGTCGGGCCGGAGGCGAAGGGCGCCCTCAAGGTCGGTGACCGCATCGTGGTGCCGTTCACGATCTTCTGCGGCGAGTGCGAGCAGTGCCGGCGCGGCAACTTCTCGGTCTGCGAGGTCACGAACCGCAACAAGGACGTCGCCGCCAAGGTCTTCGGCCACACGACCGCGGGCCTCTTCGGCTACACGCACCTCACCGGGGGCTATCAGGGCGGCCAGGCCGAGTACGTGCGCGTGCCCTTCGCCGACAAGACCCACATCAAGGTGCCGAAGACGGGCCTGACGGACGAGCAGGTGCTCTTCCTCGGCGATATCTTCCCGACCGGCTGGCAGGCGGCGGTGCAGTGCGACATCGAGCCGACCGACACGGTCGCGATCTGGGGCGCCGGCCCCGTCGGCCAGATGGCGATCCGCTCGGCCGTGCTCCTCGGCGCGAGGCAGGTGATCTCCATCGACCGGGTGCCGGAGCGCCTGACCATGGCCGAGGCCGGCGGCGCGATCCCGATCAACTTCGAGACCGAGAGCGTGATCGAGCGCCTCGACGACCTCACCAACGGCAAAGGGCCGGAGAAGTGCATCGACTGCGTCGGCCTCGAGGCCCACATCACGAGCCACATCGATTCCATGTACGACCGGGTGAAGCAGGCCGTGATGGCCGAGTCCGACCGCCCGCACGTCCTGCGCGAGATGATCTACGTCTGCCGCCCGGCCGGCACGCTCTCGATCCCCGGCGTCTACGGCGGCCTCGTCGACAAGATCCCGTTCGGCGCCTCCATGAACAAAGGCCTCACCTGGCGCATGGGCCAGACCCACGTGAACCGCTGGACCGACGACCTCCTGCGTCGGATCGAAGAAGGCCAGATCGACCCGTCCTTCGTCATCACCCACACCGAGCCCCTGGAGCGGGGGCCGGAGATGTACCAGACCTTCCGCGACAAGCAGGACGGCTGCATCAAGGTGGTGCTCAAGCCCTGAGGAGAACGCCATGCGCTACGAAACCGAACGGACCCGCCGCCGCGGCCATCCCGATTCCACCACCGACGCGCTCGCCCGCGGCCTCGGCGTCTTCTCGATCGCGCTCGGTCTCCTGGAGGTGGCGGCCCCGCGGGCGCTCGCCCGCTGGCTCGGCATGGAGGGCAGCGAAAACCTGATCCGCGCCTACGGGGCACGCGAGATCGCGACCGGCGTCGGCATCCTGGCGTCGAGCGACCCGACGCCGTGGATCTGGGGCCGCGTCGCCGGCGACGCCCTCGACATCGCGACGCTCGCGACGGGCCTCGAGGGCGACAACCCCAGGAAGGACAACGTCGCCATTGCGCTGGCGGCGGTCGCGGGCGTCACCGCCCTCGACGCCTACTGCGGCAAGACCCTCTCGGGCGAGACGACGGAGCCGCTGCCGCCGATGCGGGACTACAGCGACCGCAGCGGCCTGCCGCGCCCGCCGCACGCCATGCGCGGCGCCGCAAGCGATTTTAAGGTCCCGCGCGACTTCCGCCAGCCGGAGGCGCTCAGGCCCTGGACGAGCTCCCGTCCCGACAGCGCGGGCCGCAGGCAGCCGGCGTAGGGGCCGGCCGGCCTCCCTTTCCCTGTCGTTCGGACCTCGCGAAGCGAGGAACCCGGCGCAACGCAGCAAACCATGGCAAAGCGCCGGACGAAGAACACAGTCGCTCACCCGGCCGCGCTTTGCCGCTCGACCTCTCCCGTCCGGGAGAGGCCGGCCCGTCAATAGCGCCGCACCAAGCTGATCAGCTTGCCTTGGATCTTGACCCGGTCGGGGCCTAGCACGCGAGTCTCGTAGCTTGGGTTTGCGGCCTCGAGGGCGATCGAGGAGCCGCGGCGGCGGAAGCGCTTGAGCGTCGCCTCCTCGTCGTCGATGAGGGCGACGACGATGTCGCCGGTGTTCGCCGTGTCCTGCTTGCGGACGACGACGAGATCGCCTTCGAGGATGCCGGCCTCGATCATCGAATCGCCGCGCACCTCGAGGGCGTAGTGATCGCCGCCGGCGAGGAACTCCGGCGACATGGCGACGGAATGGCTGCGGTTCTGGATCGCCGAGATCGGCGTGCCCGCCGCGATCCGGCCCATCACCGGGACCATCACGGACTTGTTGCTGTTGTCGGCCGGCGGGGCGGCCGGCCCCTTCGCCCGCCCGGCGAGCCCGCCTTCGACCACGCTCGGGTTGAAGCGCCCGCGCGGCGGCCCACCGGCGACCGACTCGGGCAGGCGGATCACCTCGAGGGCGCGGGCCCGGTTCGGCAGCCGCCGGATGAAGCCCCGCTCCTCGAGCGCCGTGATCAGGCGGTGGATGCCGGACTTCGACTTGAGGTCGAGCGCGTCCTTCATTTCGTCGAAGGACGGCGGGATGCCGGCCTCGCGAACCCGCTCGTGGATGAACCGGAGCAGTTCGTGCTGCTTGCGTGTCAGCATGTGGGCGCCCCTTTATTCGCCGGCCCGGCGGTGATTCTGAACAAAGCCGGAACACCTTACTCGTTCCTGCTGTGTTCCGCAAGATGTACTATTTCACTTCAGGAAGACCTTTGCTGACCCTGAATGTCCGCGATATTGGCGCGTCCATTTCGACCGGCCGGGCCGCCGCCGAGCGGAGAGAGAGCCGGTCAACGCGCCATGCCCGAAAAGCTTGCCTTTCCCCGGTTCAGCCCCTATATGCCCGCGCATCCCACACGCGGAGCTGGCCTCATGGTTCAATGAGGCATTCCGGTGCCGGCGAAAGCCGGTGCATCGCTTCCGCGGCGGCTCAACCGGAGAGAACCATGGCGCTTCCCGATTTCTCGATGCGCCAGCTGCTTGAGGCTGGCGCTCACTTTGGTCACCAATCCCACCGCTGGAACCCGAAGATGTCGCAGTACATCTTCGGCACCCGCAACAACATCCACATCATCGACCTCGCCCAGACGGTGCCGGCGCTCTACCGCGCCCTCCAGGCCGTGAGCGACACGGTCTCGAAGGGCGGGCGCGTGCTGTTCGTCGGCACGAAGCGGCAGGCGTCCGACGCCATCGCCGACGCGGCCAAGCGCTCGGCCCAGTACTACGTCAATTCCCGCTGGCTCGGCGGCATGCTGACCAATTGGAAGACGATCTCGGGCTCGATCTCGCGCCTGCGCAAGCTCGACGAGCTGCTCACCGGCGGCGGCTCCGGCCTCACCAAGAAGGAGCGCCTGATGCTCGCCCGCGAGAAGGAGAAGCTCGAGAAGGCGCTCGGCGGCATCAAGGACATGGGCGGCACCCCCGATCTCCTGTTCGTCATCGACACCAACAAGGAGCAGCTCGCGATCAAGGAGGCGCAGCGCCTCGGGATCCCGGTCGCCGCGATCGTCGACACCAACTGCGACCCGGACGGCATCACCTTCCCGGTGCCGGCGAACGACGACGCGGGGCGCGCGATCTCGCTCTACTGCGACCTCGTCGCCCGCGCCGCGATCGACGGCATCTCGCGCGGCCACGGCGAGATGGGCCTCGACATCGGCGCCGCCGAGGCGCCGCCGGTCGAGGATCTGCCGGCGAACACCAACGAGGCGCCGGAGCAGACCGAGCAGTTCGAGCTCTTGTCCGCCCCGCGCGGCGCGCCGGACGATCTCACGAAGCTCAACGGCGTCGGTCCGCAGCTCGAGAAGAAGCTCAACGACGCCGGCGTCTACCACTACTGGCAGCTCGCCGCGATGAAGCCCGAGGACGTGCAGAAGCTCGACGGCGACCTGAAGCTCCACGGGCGCATCGACCGGGACGGCTGGATCGCCCAGGCCCGGGCCCTCATCGAAGCCGCCTGACCTCGGCCCGCGCCGCCCTCGGCGGCGCGACAGGCAACAGAATCGCTTGCCCGGCGTTCGGTCCCGAGCGCCGGGTCGCCCCTTATGGAAGGATGGAAGGAACAGCCATGGCGAACGTCACGGCCGCAATGGTGAAGGAGCTGCGCGAGAAGACCGGCGCCGGCATGATGGACTGCAAGGCCGCCCTCAACGAGACCTCCGGCGACGTCGAGGCGGCGGTCGACTGGCTGCGCAAGAAGGGCCTCGCCAAGGCGGCGAAGAAGGCCGGCCGGGTCGCGGCCGAGGGCCTGATCGCGGTCGAGTCCTCCGGCCGCACCGCGGCGGTCGTCGAGGTCAACTCCGAGACCGACTTCGTCGCCCGCAACGACCGCTTCCAGGCCTTCGCCCGGGAGGCGGCGAAGATCGCCCTCATGGGCGACGGCACGATCGAGGCGCTGGAGGCCGCGCATTTCCCGGGCTCGCAGACCACCGTCAGGGAACGCCTGCAGGAGCTCATCGCCACGATCGGCGAGAACATGACGCTCCGGCGCGTCGCGAAGCTCGCCGTCGGCCACGGCTTCATCGGATCTTACGTCCACAACGCGGTCGCGGACGGGCTCGGCAAGATCGGCGTGCTGGTCGCGCTCGAGTCGACCGGCGACGTGTCCCAGCTCGCGGCGCTCGGGCGCCAGATTGCCATGCACGTCGCGGCGACGAACCCCGCCGCGGTCGACGCCTCCGGGATCGACCCGGCGACCATCGCCCGCGAGAGCGCGATCCTGCGCGAGAAGAACGCCGGCAAGCCGGACCATGTCCTGCAGAAGATCGTCGAGAGCGGGCTCAAGACCTACTACAAGGAGGTCACCCTCCTGGAGCAGCCCTTCGTGCACGACCCCTCGAAGTCGGTGGCCCAGGTGCTGAAGGAAGCCGCGGCGAAGGCCGGGGCGCCGGTCGCCCTCAGCGCCTTCGTCCGCTATGCGCTCGGCGAAGGCATCGAGAAGGACGACGGTCCGGACTTCGCCGCCGAGGTGGCGGCGGCGGTCAAGGGCTGAATTTCTCGCCTCCGCTTGCGGATTAGTTCCTCTCCCCGCTTGCGGGGAGAGGCCGACTCGGCGAAGCCGGGCGGGTGAGGGGCCGGGGGAAGCGCAAAGCCGCGGTGGAGCGAGCTCCCCCCGCCCCTCACTCAACCCTCCCCGCAAGCCGGGAGAGGGAGCGCGTCTCGCCCCGGTAAGCGGGGAGAGGAGAAAAGAGGGCCCGCCCGTGACGAAACCGTTCCGCCGCGTGCTCGTGAAGCTCTCCGGCGAGGCCCTGACGGCGCCCGACGGCTACTGGCTTCATCCCCAGACCCTGTCGACGCTCGCCGAGGACATCGCCGCCGCGACCGGGGCAGGCTTCGAGATCGCTCTCGTGGTCGGCGGCGGCAACATCATCCGCGGCGCCCGCATGAGCGCCGCCGGATGGATCGACCGCGCGACCGCCGATTCCATGGGCATGCTCGCGACCGTCATGAACTCGCTGGCGCTCGAGACCGCGCTCAACGCGGCCGGCGTCTCGGCCCGCACCATGTCGGCGGTCTCCATGCCGACGATCTGCGAGACCTACGCCCGCCAACCGGCGCTGCACTACCTCGACCGCGGCCAGGTGGTGGTGCTCGCGGGCGGCACCGGAAACCCGTTCTTCACCACCGACACCTCGGCGGTCCTGCGCGCCGCGGAGCTGCGCTGCGACGCGGCCCTCCAGGCGCCCCAGGTCGATGGGGTCTATTCGGCCGACCCGAAGACCGACCCCTCGGCCCGGCGCTTCGACCGTTTGAGCCATGACGAGGCGATCGCCCGGGATCTCCGGGTCATGGACACCGCCGCCTTCGCGCTCGCGCGGGAGAGCCGCCTGTCCATCATCGTCGGCTCGATCCACCCCCCGAGCTCGGTTACCGGCATCCTCGAAGGGCGCGCCCCTTCGACCATCGTGGCTCCCTGACCCAGAGTCTTGAAGTCCAAGCCCCTTGAAGCCGCATCGGGACGGGCGTAAGCCGGTCCATCGTCGGCAAAATCACCAATTCCGGAGGGTCGAACGCCGGTTCCGGCCTTGAGCGACCGAGAACCGCCACGATCGGCCCGCTGTTCCCGTGGGAGACGACATGGCTGCGACGACCTTCGACCTCGGCGACGTGAAGCGCCGCATGCAGGGCGCGATCAATGCGTTGAAGCACGACCTCGGAAGCCTTCGCACCGGACGCGCCTCGCCGAACCTCCTCGATCCGCTCCACGTCGAGGCCTACGGCCAGTCGATGCCGATCAACCAGGTCGCGACGGTGAGCGTGCCGGAGCCGCGGCTCCTCAGTGTCCAGGTCTGGGACCGGAGCATGGTGCACGCGGTCGAGAAGGCGATCCGCGACTCGGACCTCGGCCTCAACCCGCTCACCGAAGGCCAGACCATTCGCCTGCGCATCCCCGAGATGAACGAGCAGCGCCGCAAGGAAATGGTCAAGGTCGCCCACAAGTACGCCGAGGAGGCCCGCATCGCGGTCCGTCACGTGCGCCGCGACGGCCTCGACCTCCTGAAGAAGCTCAAGAAGGACGGCGCCATGGCCGAGGACGAGGAGCGCCGCCACGAGCAGGAGGTCCAGAAGGCGACCGACCAATCCATCGCCGAGGTCGACGGCCTGCTTGCCGCGAAGGAGAAGGAGATCATGCACGTCTGACGGCGTCGCGTGATCCTGAAGCCCATGGCCCTCAAGCCGGACCTGACCGCCTCCGTCGAGACCGGTGCCGCCGGGACGGGCGTGCCCGCTCACGTGGCGATCATCATGGACGGCAACGGCCGCTGGGCCGCCCGGCGCGGTCTGCCGCGGGTCGAGGGCCATCGCCGCGGCGTCGAGGCGGTGCGGCGCACCGTGCGCGCGGCGATCGAGGCCGGGGTCCACTATCTCACGATCTACAGCTTCTCGGCCGAGAATTGGCGCCGGCCGGCCCAGGAGGTGTCCGACCTCATGGGACTCCTCAAGCGCTTCATCCGCAACGACCTCGCCGACCTGCACGCCAACAACGTGAGGGTCCGCATCGTCGGCGATCGCGAGGGGCTTTCTCCGGACATCCGGGCGCTTCTCGACGAGGCCGAGGAGCTGACGCGGGGAAACGCCGGCCTGACCCTCGTCGTCGCCTTCAACTACGGCGGACGCCAAGAGATCGTCCGCGCCGCCCGCGCGCTCGCCGGAAAGGCGCTGCGCGGGGAGATCATCCCTGAGGCGATCGACGCCGCCGCCGTCGAGGCGGCCCTCGACACGAGCGGCATTCCGGACCCCGACCTCGTGATCCGCACCTCGGGCGAGCAGCGCATCTCGAATTTCTTGCTCTGGCAGTCAGCCTACGCCGAATACGTGTTCCTGCCCGATCTCTGGCCGGATTTCGACGAGGCGCGCTTCCGCGCCGCGATCGACGAGTACGCCCGCCGCGACCGCCGCTTCGGCGGGGTGACCGCCCGGACCGGCTGATGGCGGAGAACGAGACCTCGCACGCTCCCGCCCCGGCACCCGCAGTCCCGGCGCGCCCGCCGGCCTCCGAGCTCGGCCTCAGGGTCGCATCCTCCCTCGCCCTCGCCGCCGTCGCCCTCCTCGCGACCTGGGCGGGCGGCTGGCTGTTCGCGGGCCTCTGGTTCTTGGCCGCGGCGGCGATCCTCTGCGAGTGGATCGCCATGGCCGGCGTCGAGCCGCGCCTCGCGCTGCAGCTTACGCTCGGCATTCTCCTGGGCGGCCTCGGTGCCCTCGCCGTGGTCGCCGACACCACGCCGATGGACGCGTTCCCTTTCTTCGCGGCGGCTGCGCTCGCATGCCTGTGCGGCCGGACCGCCCACGACCGGCGCTGGGCGGCGGCGGGCTTCGCCTATGCGGCCGTGATCGCGATCGTGCCGCCGCTCGTGCGCGAGCATCCGCGGCTCGGCCTCGTCGCCATCCTGTGGATGTTCGCGGTCGTGTGGCTGACCGACATCGCCGCCTATTTTGCCGGACGCCGCTTCGGCGGACCGAAGCTCTGGCCCGCGGTGAGCCCGAAGAAGACCTGGTCGGGTTTCCTCGGCGGCCTCGCCGCCGCGGTCATGGCCGGCGCCGCGGTCGTGCTCGTCGCGCGGCAATTCGGATGGGAGCCGCCGGTCCCGCTCGGGACGGTGGTCCTCGCCTCGGCTGTCGCCTCCGTCGCGAGTCAGCTCGGCGACCTCGGCGAATCCGCCCTGAAGCGCCGCTTCGGGGCGAAGGATTCGGGGCGCCTCATCCCCGGCCACGGCGGGGTGATGGACCGCCTCGACGGATTCTGGGCCGTCGCGGCGCTCATGGGCCTCGCGCTGGCGGCCGCGCCGATGCGTCAGGGCTGGGCCGCTGGATGACGGCCATCACGATCCTCGGCGCGACGGGCTCCGTCGGGCGCTCGACCGCCGATGTCGTCTTGCGGAACCGCGACCGCTTCCGCGTCGCCGCGGTCGTCGGCGGGAGCGATGCCGAGGCCCTCGCCCGGATCGCCCGCGAGACGGGGGCCGCGTTCGCGGCGGTGGCCGACACCGCGCAGGCCGAGACCCTGCGGGCGGCGCTCGCCGGAACCGGCATCCGGTCGGGCGCCGGCCCTTCGGCGGTCCTCGAGGCGGTCGAGATGCCTGCCGACGTGGTCATGGCCGCGATCAGCGGCACCGCCGGGCTCCGGCCGACCCGGGCGGCGCTCAAGCCCGGCCGCGCCATTGCGCTCGCCAACAAGGAGAGCCTCGTCTGCGCCGGCGAGGCCTTCCTGCGCGACGCGGCCGCGATCGGGGCCCGCATCCTGCCGGCGGATTCCGAGCACAATGCCCTCAAGCAGGCGCTGGGCGCCGGGGACCCGCGGGACGTCATCTCGATGACGCTCACCGCGTCCGGCGGCCCGTTCCGGACTTGGTCCTGCGAGCGCATGGCGCGCGCGACCCCCGCGGAGGCCTGCGCCCATCCGACCTACGCCATGGGCTGGAAGATCAACATCGATTCCGCGACCCTCATGAACAAGGGCCTCGAGCTCATCGAGGCGCATCATCTCTTCGGCCTCGACGCCGACCGGCTCGATGTCCTGGTCCATCCCCAGTCGGTGGTGCACGGGCTGGTGCATTGGCTGGACGGCGCCGTCACGGCCGGCCTCGGCGTCCCCGACATGCGCATCCCGATCGCGCATTGCCTCGGGCTCGGCAGCCGCGTCCCCCTGGCCGGCAATCGCCTCGATCTTGCCGCGATCGGCACTCTGTCGTTCGAGCCGGTCGACGACGCCCGCTTTCCCTGCCTTGCCCTCGCGCGGCGTGCGCTCGAGGAGGGCGGGGCGCTTCCGACCGTGCTCAACGCCGCGAACGAGGTCGCGGTCGCGGCCTTCGCGGCCGGCCGGATCGGCTTCCTCGAAATTGCCGCGGTTGTGGCGGATGCCTGCGAATGGGGCGCCGCAAGGAACTGGAAAGCTCCTTCGTCCATCGATGAAGCGCTGGCGATCGACGGCGAAGTGCGGCAAAGAACTAACGATCGGCTCGCGCGGGGTGCCCATTCCGGCGCGGCGCCGGGCAGGAGGATGGCCTGATGGGATTCTTAGGCGCGATGGGCGGAACGGCCTGGTGGCTCCTCAGCTACGTGATTCCGTTCCTCGTCGTCCTGACGGTCGTGGTGTTCATCCACGAGCTCGGCCATTTCCTGGTCGGGCGTTGGTGCGGGGTCGGCGTCAACGCCTTCTCGATCGGCTTCGGGCCCGAGATCGTCGGCTTCACGGACCGCCACGGCACCCGCTGGAAGCTCTCGGCGATCCCCCTCGGCGGCTACGTGAAGTTCGCGGGCGACATCAACGGCGCGAGCGTCCCCGACGCGGCGAGCCTCTCCCGGATGAGCGCCGAGGAGCGGGCGGTCAGCTTCCACCACAAGACCGTGGTCCAGCGCGCGGCGGTCGTGGCGGCGGGTCCGATAGCCAATTTCATCCTGGCGATCGCGATCTTTTCCGCCATCACCTACGTCGGCGGGCGCCAGATCCTCGCTCCGCGGGTCGACGTGGTCCAGCCCGGCAGTGCCGCCGAGAAGGCGGGGTTCAGGCCCGGCGACCTCGTCCTCTCGATCAACGGGCGCTCGATCTCGAGCTTCACGGACATGCAGCGGATCGTCAGTGCGAGCGCCGACGACGAGATCAGCGTCACGATCGACCGCGACGGCCGGCAGATGACCCTGACGGCGGTTCCGGACCTGAAGGAGCAGGAGACGCCGTTCGGCAAGCAGCGGATCGGCCTCCTCGGTCTCCAGGCCTCGCGCGGGCCGGAGGACCTCAAGCACGTCAAGTACGGCCTCCTCGAATCGATCCGCCTCGGCACCTACGAAACCTGGTACGTGGTCGAGCGGACCTTCACCTACATCGGGCGCCTCGTCGTCGGGCGCGAGTCGGCGGACCAGCTCTCGGGCCCGATCCGGATCGCCCAGGTCTCGGGGCAGGTGGCGAATCTCGGCGGGCCCTCGGGCCTCGTCAGCCTCGTCGCCGTGCTGTCGGTGTCGATCGGGCTCATCAACCTGTTCCCGATTCCGCTCCTCGACGGCGGCCACCTGCTGTTCTACGGCATCGAGGCCCTGCGCGGGCGCCCCCTGAGCGACCGGGCGCAGGAGATCGGCTTCCGGATCGGGCTCGCGATCGTCGTGATGCTCATGCTGTTCGCCACGTGGAACGACATCGTCCACCTCGGCTCATCGTACGTGAGCAAGGGAACGTGACCCGAAGGACACGCCCCGGCAGAAAAGCCGGGACCGCAGGGGGCGTCGGCGTTTGCATGCACGCCGATCTTCGCTAGAAGCGGGTTTGGACCAAAGGGTTGGGGAACTCTGCCCAAGGCAGTGCCCATGACCCGCGGTGAACTCGCGAAACAAAGAACGAGACGGGCAAGTTGATGAAATTGACGATGACGAGCCGGCGAATCCGGGCGATCGCCGCCTTCGCGGCGGCGCTCTTCGCTCTCCTCGCGGTCCCGCAGGCGGCATTCGCACAAGCGGTCGTGGTCCAGGGCAACCAGCGCGTCGATTCGGAGACGATCCGCTCCTACCTGACTGGAACCGGCTCGGGCTCGCTCGAGGAGGCCCGCCGCAGCCTCCTGCAGACCGGCATGTTCTCGGACGTGCGGATCGCCCGCTCTGGCACGCAAGTCGTCGTCACCGTCAAGGAGAACAACCTCATCAACCGGGTGGTCTTCGAGGGCAACAAGAAGGTCGAGAAGGGGACGCTCGAGCCCGAGCTGCAGACCAAGGCGCGCGGCGCCTACAACCCGGCGACGGTCGAGGCCGACGTCGAGCGCATCCGCAAAATCTACCAGCGCACCGGCCGCGGCCTCGCGACCGTGACGCCTCGGGTCGTCGACCTGCCGAACGGGCGCGTCGACGTGGTGTTCGCGATCAACGAAGGCGACAAGACCGGTATCAAGGAGATCCGCTTCGAAGGCAACCGCGCCTACTCGTCATCGCGCCTGCGCGACCTGATGACCTCGACGGAGATGAATTTTCTCAGCTGGTTCAAGAACTCGGACGTCTACGACCCCGACCGCATCGCGTCCGACCAGGAGCTGATCCGCCGCTTCTACCTCAAGAACGGCTATGCCGACTTCCGCCTGCTCTCGACCGACGCCCAGTTCGACGCCGCCCGCGGCGGCTGGATCATCACCATGACGGTCGAAGAGGGCGAGCAGTACCGGATCGGCGCCGTCAACATCGATTCGCGGATCGAGGTCGACCCCGAGACCCTGCGCCGCCGCATCCGCACCTCGGCCGGGCAGGTCTATAACGCGGAAGCCGTGGAGCGTTCGCTCACCGACGTGACCACCGAGGTGGCGCGGCGCGGCTATGCCTTCGCCCAGGTCCGTCCGACCGGCATGCGCGATCCGGCGACCCGCACCATCAACATCGGCTACGTCGTCGAGGAGGGCCCGCGGGTCTACATCGAGCGCATCAACGTGCGCGGCAACACCCGCACCCGCGACCACGTCATCCGCCGCGAGATCGACATCGGCGAGGGCGACGCCTACAACAAGGTCCTGATCGACCGGGCCGAGCGCCGGCTGAACGGCCTCGGCTACTTCAAGAAGGTCCGCATCACCAACGAGCCGGGCTCCGCCGGCGACCGGGTGATCGTCAACATCGACGTCGAGGACCAGCCGACCGGCGCGTTCTCGGTCGCGGGCGGCTACTCGACGGTCGACGGCATCATCGGCGAGGTCTCGGTCAGCGAGTCGAACTTCCTCGGCCGCGGCCAGTACGTGCGGCTTGCCGGCAACTGGGGCGCTCGAACCCAAGGAATCGACTTCTCCTTCACCGAGCCGTACTTCCTCGGCTACCGCATGGCGGCGGGCTTCGACCTGTTCTCGAAGTGGACCGACAACACCAAGTACGCGCGCTACGAGAGCCGGGTCCAGGGCGGGCAGCTGCGCCTCGGCCTGCCGGTCACGGAGGAGTTCGGCTTCACCCTGCGCTATTCGCTGTTCCAGACCGAGATCAAGATCCCGAACACGCTGAAGCAGCCGTACAACGACTGCGCCGTGCCGATCCCCGGCTACACGCGGGTGAACGGTCCGCCGGGTCCCGACGGCCAGCTTCCGCTCGCCACCGGGGCGCCGGGGGAGACCGCCAACTATCCGAGCTGCGCCTACGACGGCGAGACCTCGATCGTCATCAAGGAGGCGGCCGGCAAGACCGTGACCTCGCTCGCCGGCATCACCCTCGGCTTCTCGACCCTCGACAACGCCAAGAACCCGAAGAACGGTTTCTACGCCGAGCTCAAGCCCGACGTCGCCGGCCTCGGCGGCGACTCGAAGTACTTCCGCCTCATCGCCGACGGGCGCTACTACCACGAGCTCATGGACGACGTGGTCGGCGTCGTGCGCGCCCAGGCCGGCCACATCCGCGGCTTCGGCGACAATCCGTTGCGGGTGACGGACCAGTTCTTCCTCGGCCCGACGCTGGTGCGCGGCTTCGAGTCGTCCGGCATCGGCCCGCGCGACATCTCGTCCGGCGACCCGCGCGGCAACGCCATCGGCGGCACGACCTACGCCGGCCTGTCCTACGAGGTCCAGTTCCCGATCTGGGGCCTGCCCCGCGACCTCGGCCTGAAAGGCGCCGTCTTCGCCGACGCCGGCACCCTGTTCGGCTACAAGGGCAAGAAGGTCTTCAACGTGAACGCCGACCCGCTCATCACCGGCTTCGATCCGGCTTCGGGCACCTGCGCCGTCACCGCGACCCTGACGACGATCCCGGAATGCGTCCAGGTGCTCGACAGCTCGAAGATCCGCTCGTCCGTCGGCGCCTCGCTCCTGTGGGCCTCGCCGCTCGGCCCGATCCGGTTCGACTACGCCTTCGCCCTGACGAAGGAGGAAGGCGTCATGGGCCCGTTCGGCGTGAAGGTCGGCGGCGACCGCACCCAGGCGTTCCGCTTCTCGGGCGGCAGCCGGTTCTGAAGCGGGACCCCGCCCCGGGGGCGGGGTCTCGGCATGATCCCGCAGTCGGCGGTCGCCATGGCCGAGCCCAACTTCTTTCCGCGCGCCGCGCCCCTCACCGTCGCCGAGGTCGCGGCGCTCGCCGGCGTCGCGCTGCCGGAGGGGGCCGACGGGGCGGCGGTGGTCTCCGGCGTCGCGCCCCTCGAGACGGCGGGCCCGGACGACCTCGTCTACATGGACCACGCCAAGTACGGCGACGCGCTCGCCGCGACCGAGGCCGGCGTCTGCCTCGTCTCGAAGCGCTTTGCGGCCCGCGTGCCGGCGGGCACCGTCGCCCTCGTGGTGCCGAGCCCCTACGAAGCCTTCGCCGGCGTGCTGGCGCGGCTCTACCCTTCGGCGATGCGGCCGCTCTCGACCTTCGGGGCCGCCGGCGTGTCGCCCGGCTCCTCCGTCCATGCCACCGCCCGCCTCGAGCACAACGTCACCGTCGACCCCGGCGCGGTGATCGGCCCCCACGCCGAGATCGGCTCCGGCACGGTGATCGGGGCCGGCGCCGTGATCGGGCCGGAGGTCCGGATCGGGCGCGACTGCTCGATCGGCCCGACCGCGACCGTGCTCAGCGCCTTCCTCGGCAACCGCGTCATCCTCCACCCCGGCGCGAGGGTGGGGCAGGACGGCTTCGGCTTCGCCATGGGGCCGCGCGGCCACAGGAAAGTGCCGCAGATCGGGCGCGTGATCATCCAGGACGACGTCGAGATCGGCGCAAACACCACGATCGACCGCGGCGCGAGCCGCGACACGGTGATCGGCGAGGGCACCAAGATCGACAACCTCGTCCAGATCGGCCACAACGTGGTCATCGGCCGCCATTGCGTCATCATCTCCCAGGTCGGCATCTCGGGATCGACGACGCTCGAGGATTTCGTGCTGCTCGGCGGGCAGGTCGGGGTCGTCGGCCATGTCCGGATCGGCATGGGCGCCCAGATCGCAGGCTCGAGCAACGTCAACAGCGACGTGCCGCCGGGCGCGCGCTGGGGCGGCACTCCGGCGAAGCCCATCCGCGACTGGTTCCGGGAGATGACGACCCTGAAAAACCTTGCATCCCGGCCCGTTCTCGCCAAAGACGAGACGCCCGCGCCTTGAAAAGGCGCCGGCGCCGCTCCAGGGACCCGAGCCGAATGACCGAGATGCCCAAGAAGCTGGAGTCGGCGGACATCCTGCGGATCCTCGACCTCCTGCCGCACCGCTACCCCTTCCTGCTGGTCGACAGGATCGTCGACATCGACGGCGACGAGTCCTGCATCGGCATCAAGAACGTGACCATGAACGAGCCGCAGTTCACGGGCCATTTCCCGACGCGGCCGCTGTTCCCGGGGGTGCTCCTGATCGAGGGCATGGCGCAGACCGCGGGCGCGATCTGCGTCCTCGCCAAGCTCATGCAGCAGGCGCGCCCGAAGCAGGTCTTCTTCATGACCATCGACAAGGCGAAGTTCCGCAAGCCGGTCGTGCCCGGCGACGTGCTCGAGTATCACATGAGAAAGATCAACCACCGCCGCACCATGTGGTGGTTCAGGGGCGAGGCGAAGGTCGCGGGCGTGCTCGTCGCGGAGGCCGAGGTCGGCGCCATGCTGGTGAGCGAATGAGCGCGGCGATCAATCCGGCCGCTGCGGTCGAACCGGACCAGACGGTCATCCATCCGACCGCGATCGTCGAGCCGGGCGCGAAGCTCGGGCCGGGCGTGCGGATCGGCCCGCTCTGCCATGTCGGCCCGAACGTCGAGCTCGGGGCCGGGTCGCACCTCGTCAGCCACGCGGTGCTCGCCGGCCACACGACGATCGGCCCGCGCGCCAGGATCTTCCCCTTCGCCTCGGTCGGGCACGCGCCGCAGGACCTCAAGTACGCCGGCGAGCCGACCGTCCTCGTCATCGGGGCGGACTGCACGATCCGCGAGGGCGTGACCCTCAACCCCGGCACGGCGCACGGCACCTCGCGAACCATCGTCGGCGACCGCTGCGTGTTCCTCGCCAACTCCCACGTCGCCCACGACTGCGTCCTCGGCGACAACGTCATCATGTCGAACAACGTGATGCTCGGAGGCCACTGCACGATCGGCGACTACGTCATCCTCGGCGGCGGCGCCGGCGTGCACCAGTTCGTGCGCATCGGCGCGCATGCCTTCGTCGGCGGCATGTCCGGCGTCGACCACGACGTCATTCCCTACGGGATGGCCCTCGGCAACCGTGCGCACCTCGCCGGCCTCAACATCGTCGGCATGCGGCGGCGCGGCTTCACCCGCGACCAGATCCACGACATCCGCCGCGCCTACCGGCTTCTGTTCGCCGACGAAGGCACGCTCAAGGAGCGGGTCGAGGACGTGGCCGAGGAGTTTTCGACGCACCCCTTCGTGCACGAGATCCTCGACTTCATCCGCGAGGGCGGCGACCGGGCGCTCTGTACGCCCCGGGGCGATTCCGCGGAGGCGGGATGACCGCCGCCGCGCCCGGCCCGATCGCGATCCTCGCGGGGTCGGACCAGCTGCCGGTGCTGCTCTCCGACCGCCTGCGCCGCGACGGCCGGGAGCACAGGATCCTCGCCTTCCGCGGCTTCGCGGCGCCCGAGACCCGAAAGCGCGCGGACGCGGTCGTCGACCTCCTCGACGTGCGGCGCACGCAACGCATCATCGAGTCGTGGCGTCCGGCTATCGTGATCCTCGCCGGCGCCGTGCGCCGGCCTCAGGCCGCGGCCTTCCTCAACACGTTTTCGGCGCTCCGCAATCGGCGCGAGCTCGCGGGCCTCCTCGCGCGGGGCGACGACGGGCTCTTGCGCAGCGCCGTCTCGTTCTTCGAGGAGCAGGGCTACCTTGTGCTTGGGGCGCACGACCTTGCGCCCGAGCTCCTTGCCTCGCCCGGCCTCCTCACCCGCACGGCGCCCGCGCCGAGGGATGCCCGCGCCGTCGAGGTCGGCTTCTCGATGCTCGCCGACCTCGCGCCGCACGACATGGGCCAGGCCTGCGTGGTGACGGGCGAGCGCATCCTCGCGATCGAAGGGCCCGAGGGCACGGACAGCATGCTGGCGCGGGTGCGCAGCTTCCGCCGGCCCTTCAGCCGCATCCGGGTCGACCCCGGCGGCGTCCTGGTCAAGACCGCGAAGCGCGGCCAGGACCTGCGCGTGGACCTTCCCGCCATTGGCCCGCGCACCATGACGAACGCTTGGCGCGCCGGGCTGAAGGGGGTCGCGATCGGCAGCGGCGTCACCCTCATCCTCGACCAGGAGGAGACCATCGCGACCGCCGACCGGCTCGGCCTTTTCCTGGTCGCGGTCGAGCCCGGCCGCGGGACCGGCACGGCGGGCGCTGCCGCCGCGCAGGAGGGGCGGTGAGTGAGGCTCGGCACCTCGTCTGGCTCATCGCCGGGGAGGAATCCGGCGACCAGCTCGGCGCCAAGCTGATGCGTTCACTCAAAGCGCGCCTCGGCGAGGGCAACGTGCGCTTCCGCGGCGTCGGCGGCCACGCCATGACGAGGGAGGGGCTCTCGCTGCTCTTCCCCTTGTCCGACATCGCAGTCATGGGCCTCGTGCACGTGCTGAAGCGCCTGCCCTTGATCCTGCGCCGCGCCTACGCCGCCGTCGCGGCGGTCGTCAACGAGCGCCCCGACGTCCTCGTCATCATCGACGCCCCGGACTTCACCCACGCGGTCGCGAAGCGCGTCCGCAGGAAGCTGCCGGACCTGCCGATCGTCAACTACGTCAGCCCGACGGTGTGGGCCTGGCGTCCGTGGCGGGCGCGCCGGATGCGCCCCTACGTTGACCACATCCTCGCCATCAAGCCGTTCGAGCCCGAGGCCCTGCGCCGCCTCCAGGGTCCGGCCTGCACCTACATCGGCCACCCGCTCGTCGAGCGCATGGACGAGCTGCGCTCCGGGCCGGGGGAGCGGCGTCCCCTCTCCGAGGACCCGGTCGAGCTCCTGGTCCTGCCCGGCAGCCGCCGCTCCGAGATCGCTCGGCTGATGGAGCCCTTCGGCGCGGCCCTCGGGCGGGTGATCGCCGAGGCCGGGCGGCCGGTGTCGCTGACGCTGCCGGCCGTTTCGCACCTCGCGACGGAGATCGAGGAGGGGACCCGGAGCTGGCCGGTCCGGCCCCGCATCGTGCAGGGCGAGGCCGAGAAGTACGCCGCCTTCCGGCGGGCGCACGCGGCGCTCGCGGCGTCCGGGACCGTGACCCTGGAGCTTGCCATGGCGGGCGTGCCGATGGTCATGGCCTACAAGGTCTCGTGGATCGAGGAGCAGATCGGGCGTCTCATCATCGTGCCCTCCTTCGTGCTCGCGAACCTCGTCCTCGGCGAGAACGTCGTCCCGGAGTTCGTGCAGGACGACTGCACCCCCGAGAAGCTCGCCGCGGGGCTTAAGCCGCTCCTGTCCGACACGCCGGAGCGCCGCCGGCAGGTCGAGGCCCTCGCCCGCGTCAACGATCTCATGGCGATCGGGGAGGGCGAGACCCCGAGCGCGCGCGCGGCGCGGATCGTTGCCGAGGTCGCGGGGCTCTCGTGACCAGCGCGCGCCGGGCGTGAGGCGGATCGGCGCGCTTCGCGAAAAAGGAGGGCGAACCTGCCCGGTCAGGCGACCGGATCGGCGCTTGACCGTCGATTCAGCCGGGTTCACACTCGCTTTCGACGCGTTTCAAAACGTCCAAGGGCGGGGCCCTTCAGCCTCGCGGAGGAAGAGCCGGCCGTCCGTGCCGGCCGCATGAGGAGGAGCCACATGGCCGCCGTCGGCATGACGGTGAACGGGAAAGCCGTCACCGCAGACATCGAGCCGCGCACTCTTCTGGTGCAGTTCCTGCGCGAGAACCTGCGCCTCACCGGCACCCACGTCGGCTGCGACACGAGCCAGTGCGGCGCCTGCGTCGTCCACGTGGACGGGCGCGCCGTGAAGGCCTGCACCATCCTCGCGCTCCAATGCGAGGGCGCGCAGGTGACGACGATCGAGGGGCTGGCGAACGGGGCGGAGCTGCACCCCATGCAGGCGGCATTCCGCGAGCACCACGGGCTGCAGTGCGGCTTCTGCACGCCGGGCATGATCATGACCGCCGTCGACATCGTGAACCGCAAGGGCCACGCCCTCGACGAGCACACGATCCGCAACGAGCTCGAGGGGAACCTCTGCCGCTGCACCGGCTACCACAACATCGTCAAGGCGATCGCGGCGGGCGCGCAGGCGATGGGCCCGGCGCCGGTCGCGCAGGCGGCGGAATAGCCCCGGCGGCACGCACCGCGCCCTCATCATGATCGCGCCACGCCTCATCGGAGCACGCGCCGTAACCATCATGATCGCGCACCGTATCCATGATGAATGAGGTGCGAGCCGAAGCGAACCAGCGAGCATCCTTCGAGGCCTGCTTCGCGGGCACCTCAGGATGAGGTCAAGAAGACGAAGGGGAGGACACCATGACGGCCACAGGCATCGGCGCTCCGGTGCGCCGCAAGGAGGACCAGCGCTTCGTCACCGGGACGGGCCGCTACGTCGACGATCTTTCCCGCCCGGGGCAGGCCTACGCCTACTTCCTGCGCTCGCCCCACGCGCACGCGACCATCCGCTCGATCGACGCCGCCGCCGCGAAGGCGCGGCCGGGCGTCCTCGCGGTGCTGACCGGCGACGACCTCGCGGCCGACAAGGTCGGCGGGCTGATCTGCGGCTGGATGATCCATTCGAAGGACGGCACCCCCATGAAGGCCGGACCCCACCCGGCCCTCGCGCAAGGCAAGGTGCGCTACGTCGGCGACCACGTCGCCGTGGTCGTGGCCGAGACGCTGGCGCAGGCGAAGGACGCGGCGGAGAGCATCGTCGTCGACTATGAGGTCCTGCCCGCCGTGGTCGATGCCGGCGAGACGCAAAAAAGCGGCGTATCGATCCACGAGGTCGCGCCCGACAACACCGTGTTCCGCTGGCACCTCGGCGATAAGGCCGCCGTCGATCAGGCCTTCGCGGGCGCGAAGCACGTGACGAAGCTCGACCTGACCAACAACCGCCTCGTCCCCAACCCGATCGAGCCCCGCGCCGCGATCGGCGAGTACGACCCGGGCACGGACAGCTTCACCCTCTACACCACGAGCCAGAACCCGCACGTCGCCCGCCTCGTGCTCTCGGCCTTCATCGGCATCGCCCCCGAGCACAAGCTGCGCGTCATCGCCCCGGACGTCGGCGGAGGCTTCGGCTCGAAGATCTTCATCTACGCCGAGGAGACGGTCTGCGTCTGGGCGGCGAAGAAGGTCGGCCGGCCGGTGAAGTGGACCTGCGACCGCACCGAGGCCTTCCTCTGCGACGCGCACGGGCGCGACCACGTCACCCACGCCGAGATGGCGGTCGGCGAGGACGGAAAGATCCTCGCCATCCGCGTCTCGACCATCGCGAACCTCGGGGCGTACCTATCGACCTTCGCCTCCTCGGTGCCGACCTACCTTTACGCGCCGCTCTTGTCCGGCCAGTACGACATCCCGGCGATCTACTGCGAGGTCGACGGCGTCTACACCAACACCGCCCCGGTCGACGCCTACCGCGGCGCGGGGCGCCCGGAGGCGACCTTCGTGGTCGAGCGCCTCGTCGAGGTGACGGCGCGCCAGATCGGCATAGACCCGGCGAAGTTCCGCAAGAGGAACTACATCAAGAAGTTCCCGCACCAGACGCCGGTCATCATGACCTACGACGCCGGCGATTATCATGCCTCGCTCGCCAAGGCCCTGGAGCTCGCCGACCACGCCGGCTTCGGCCGCCGCAGGCGCGAGAGCGCCCGCCAGGGCAAGCTGCGCGGCATCGGCTTCTCCTCCTACATCGAGGCCTGTGGCATCGCGCCGTCGCAGGCGGTGGGCTCGCTCGGGGCGGGCGTGGGCTTGTGGGAATCGGCGGAAGTGCGTGTCAATCCAACAGGTTCGGTCGAGATCCTCACGGGATCCCACACCCACGGCCAGGGCCACGAGACCACCTTCGCCCAGCTCGTCTCGGACCGCCTCGGCGTGCCGATCGACAACGTCACCGTGGTCCACGGCGACACCGACAAGGTGCAGTTCGGCATGGGCACCTACGGCTCGCGCTCCGGCGCCGTCGGCATGTCGGCGATCTACAAGGCGATCGACAAGGTCATCGCCAAGGGCAAGAAGGTCGCGGCCTACGTCATGGAG
>DASVPW010000071.1:0-10337 GCA_036389455.1 Beijerinckiaceae bacterium | reverse complement strand
TTAGAATAGGGGCCGACGCGTCGGAGGTGGCCGTCAGGTCGAGGTTCATGTTCGCTGCCCAGTTTCGATCACGTCGCCGCGCCGGAGAGGGTACGACTCTCCGCGCCGGAGAGGGCCGTTTGCGGCCCGCCCTGAAGCGCTTGCATCGTCGTTCCCGGCTAGGTTGGAGACGGTGACCCAAGCTCGACGCCCCCCAACCCCTTCCCCGGATCTGAGACGATGAACCGCAATCGAGACTCCCGTGGGCCGCGCCGCGGCGGCCGCGACGACTTCGGCAACGACCGCCGCTCCTTCGGCGACAGCCCGCCCGGCTGGGGCGAGGCCCCCATGGCGCCCCGCTCCGCGCCGGTCGCCTCCGGCCCGCCGCAGGACGCGACGGTGAAGTGGTTCAACCCCGAGAAGGGGTTCGGCTTCGTCGAGATGGCGGACGGCTCGGGCGACGCCTTCCTGCACGTCCGGGTGGTCGAGAGCGCGGGCCAGACCGAGATGCAGCCCGGCACGAAGCTCGTCATCCGCACCGCGCAGGGCCAGAAGGGCCCGCAGGTGACCGAGATCCTCGAGGTCGACACCTCGACGGCCGAGCCCGCGCGCCCGCGCGGCGACCGCTTCGGCGGGGGGGACCGTTTCGGCGGCGGCGGCGGCGGCGACCGCTTCGGCGGCGGCGGGTATGGCGGCGGCTACGGCGACCGGCGTCCCCCGCGGAGCGGCTTCGGCGACCGCGGCCCGGGCGGCGGGGGCCGCCCCAGCGGCCCGCCCTCCGAGGAGCAGCCCGGGACCGTCAAGTGGTACAACCCGGCCAAGGGCTTCGGCTTCATCGCGGTCGAGGACGGCGGCAAGGACGTGTTCGTCCACCGCTCGGCCCTGATGCGGGCCGGCATCGGCGACCTGCAGGAGGGGCAGCGGGTGATCGTGCAGACCGTCGAGGGCCAGAAGGGCCGCGAGGTCGCGACCATCTCGCTCGCCTGAACCGGCTTTGAGCCGGCCCGAAGCCTAAGAGGCGTCGGCGCCGGCGCGCTCCCGCTCCGGGGGCTGCGGGGCCTCCTCGCTTATCGGGACCGGCTCCGGTTCCGCCCCCCCGGCCGCCGTCGGGGCCGCGACCGCGGCGTTCCCGGCGGGGTTCCTCCGCAGGCGGCGCAGCAGGTTCCTGAACCGCGGCAGGCGCCGGTGCCGGGCGGTCGCCGGGCCCTCCTCCTCCAGCCGCACGAGCCGGATCTCCCGGTCGAAGTACTCGTCGAGCCCCGGGCGGTGCGCGACGCAGAGCACCGTCGCCTCGGCGAGGTCGGTGCGCAGGAGCTCGAGCTTGCGGGCCTGGCTCTCCTCGTCGAGGGCCGCCGTCGACTCGTCCATGATGATGATGTCGGGTGGGCCGACGAGAAGCCGCGCGAACGCGAGGCGCTGCTTCTCGCCCCCGGACAGGATGCCGTCCCACTGGTCCTCCTCGTCGAGGCGCGGGACGAGATGCCCGAGGCCGCAGCGCCTGAGCGCGTCCGCGAGCTCGTCGTCCGTCTGCCCCCGGTCGCCCGCCGGATAGAGCAGGGCGTGCCGCAACGTCCCGAGGGGCAAGTAGGGCCGCTGCGGCATGAAGGCGAAGGTGGCGTCCTTCGGCCGCAGGATCTCGCCCGAGCCCCAGGGCCACAGGCCCGCCATGGCGCGGATGAGCGTGCTCTTGCCGGTGCCGCTCTCGCCTTTCACCAGCACCTTCTCGCCCTTGCCGATGACGACGTCGGCGTCCTCGATCATCAGCTTGCCGTTGAGCTGGGCGATGGAGACGTTGCGGAAGTGGATCGACTCGTCCGGGGAGAAGCCGAGGACGACCATCGTGCTCGAGCCATGGCGCCCGATGGTGGCGTCGAGGGTGTCGAGCACCGTCGTGAGCTCGACCACCCGCAGGGCCGAGGCGAGCCACTCGGCCAAGCGGATGGCGTTGTCGACGAGCCAGTTGAGGGCGACCTGGACCTGGGCGAAGGCGGTCGCGATCTGCATCAGCTCGCCGAGGCCGATCTCGCCCGAGAGGTACTTCGGCGCCCCGAGCAGGAGCGGCACCACGGGGGAGAGCACCGTCGAGCCGTTGCCGATCCAGGTCATGCGGGCCTGCTGGGTGATGACGTTGATCCAGCGCAGCGCCAGCTCGCCGAAGGTCTCGTCGAGGCGCGCCCGCTCGTCCTCGTCGCCGCCGATCAGGGCGATGTTCTCGGCCTGGTCGCGGACCCGGGTCAGCTCGTAGCGCAGGCGAGCCTCGCCGGCATTCTTGGCCTCGACCGCGACGACGAGGGGGCGACCGATGAAGTACATGCCGAGCGAGGTGATGGTCGAATAGATGACCGCCGCGATCACCATGTAGCCCGGGATGACGAAGTCCGACCCGAGCGCCGTGACCCGGAGCGAGCCGGCGACCGCCCACAGGATGCCGATGAAGGCGAGCGCGGCCAGCACGGCGTTGACGAGCCCGATGACGAAGTCGACGAGCGGCTCGGTCGCGAGCCGCACGTCGTCGGCGATGCGGTACTCGGGGTTCGAGCCCTCGCCGCCGATGATGTTGAGCTGGTAGAAGCGCCGGTCCGCGAGCCAGCGCTCGATCAGGCGCCCGGTGATCCACTGGCGCCAGCGCATGGCGAAGCGCATGCGCATGTGGACGAGCCCGACGGAAGCCGCGGCCGAGGCGATCGCGAGCAGCAGGATGATGCCGACGCCGAGGAGGACGGACCCGACGTCCTTGCGCTCGATCGCGTCGAAGAAGAACCGGTTCCACCGGTTGATGCCGAGCGCCGCGAGGAGGTTCGCGACCACGAAGGCGAGCACGCCGACGGTGAGCAGCCAGGCGCGTCGGCGCGTCGGCCCCCTCCAGAACCCGCGGGCAATGCGGAAATAAGCCCTGGCGACGTAGCCCGGCGGCGGCTTCGGCGGGGCCTCGGGGGCGCGCTCGCCCGCGGCCGTATCGGACGCAACGGTCATGGAACCTGTCTGGCTGGTCGACTCGACAATGCGCCTCGGAAGGCTCCGTTCCGCGCCGCGAGAGGACGGTCAAGCCTCCGGTGCGCCTACAGCCCCTTCGTGGCGCCGCCGTCGAGCTCGATGACGGCGCCGTGCAGGAAGGCGCCCGCCGGAGAATCCATGAACGCCACGAGCTCGGCCACCTCCTCGGGACGGCCGAAGCGGATGACGCGCTGGTCCGCGATCATCCGGGCGCGGGCCGTGTCCTCGTCGACCTGCATCTCGGCCGCGACCTGGGCGATGCGCGTGCCGAGCCGGTCGGTCTCGATCGGCCCCGGGTTGATGGCGTTGACCCGCACCTTGTCGGCAAGGCCCCGGTCGGCCATGGCCTTGGTGAAGTTCTCGAGCGCGCTGTTCACGGCGCCGCCGATGGCGAAGTCCGCCGACGGGGTGCGGGCCGCCGCGCCGATGATGTTGACGACGTGGCCCGCGCCGTCCCGGCGCAGGTGCGGCCAGGCGGCCCGGGTCATGGCGACGGCGCCGTGGAACTTGAGGGCGAAGCCGTCGAGGAAATCCTCGTGGCCGAGCGCGAAGATGTCGCCGCGCTTCGTGGCGCCGGCGCAGTTGACGAGGAGGTCGAGACCGCCGAGGCGCGCGGCGGCGGCTTCGACGAGCCCCGGGGCGCGGCTCGCGTCCCGGAGGTCCGCCGGAAGCGGGACCGCAGCGGCGCCGAGCTCCCGGGCAAGAGCCTCCAGGAGATCCTGCGAGCGCGCGACGAGGGCGACCGCATAGCCCCGCCCGGCCAGAAGACGGGCGATTGCACGCCCGATGCCCTTGCTGGCTCCCGTCACGATCGCGCGTCGACCCGGCATGTTCTTGATCCTCGGCTTTGTCGGAAGCGCACAGCGAAGCCGAAAGGGCGGGCCGCCGCAAGCCGCGCGGCTCCGGCCTGCCGCCGTCCTACGCGATGCGCGCGGCGCGCAGCTCGCGCTGCGCCTGGGCCTCGTCCGGGCCGTTCAGGAGGGCGTGGATCCGCTCGGCGAGCTCGGTCACCCGGTAGGGCTTGAAGATGATCTTGAAGCGGTCGAGGTCGTCCTCCGCCTCGACGTAGCCGGAGGTCAGCAGGATCTTGATCCAGGGCCACTCCTTCTCGACCTTCCGGGCAAGGTCCGTGCCGCTGAGGCTGCCCGGCATCTTCACGTCCGAGAAGACGAGGTCGATGCCGCCGCCGCCCATCATCGCGACCGCCTCGTCGCCGTTCTCGGCCTCGATCACCTCGAAACCGAGCGAGCGCAGGGTCGAGACCGTGACGTGGCGGACCTTGTCGTCGTCCTCGACGACCAAGATGGTCTCGCCGTCGCCCCGCCGCGGCGGCACGGGCAGGGACCGGATCGCGGCGCTGTGCTGCTCGACGGCTTCAGCGCGGGGCAGGAGGATGCGGATCGTCGTGCCCTCGTCGGGCGCGCTGTCGATCTCGATGCGGCCGTCCGACTGGCGCACGAAGCCGTAGACCATGCTCAAGCCGAGGCCGGTGCCCTTGCCGCTCTCCTTCGTGGTGAAGAACGGCTCGAACACGCGCTCCTTCACCTCCGCCGACATGCCGGTGCCGGTGTCCGAGACCGAGATGACGACGTGGTCGCCGCGCAGCCCGCCGGGGCCGGCCTCGTCGGCGCCGCGGTTCGCCATGGCGACCGTGAGGCTGCCGCCGTCCGGCATCGCGTCGCGGGCGTTGACGGCAAGATTGACAAGCGCGGCCTCGAGCTGGGCCGCGTCGACCTCGACGAGCCAGAGTCCGTCGTCGGCCTTGAGCTTCACGTCGATACGCTCGCCGAGGGAGCGCCGGAGCAGCTCGAGCATGCCGGGCACGAGATCCTGGAGATCGACGATGCTGGTCTGGAGCGGCTGCCGGCGCGAGAAGGTGAGGAGGCGGTTCGTGAGGTCGGCGCAGCGCTGGGCGCCCTCGATCGCGAGGCGCACCCGCCGGGCGACCTTCTCGTTGCCGTCGAGGGAGTTCTGGAGGAGGTCGAGGTTGCCAATCACGACGCTCAGCATGTTGTTGAAGTCGTGCGCGATGCCGCCGGTGAGGCGCCCCACCGCCTCGAGCTTCGATGCGTGCAGGAGGCGCTGCTCGAGGTCGCGGCGCTCGGTCACGTCGAACATGGTGCCGAAGATCTCGCGGGTCCGGCCGCTCTCCTCGGGCGACAGCACGCCCTGGTCCAGGAAGAACCGGTACTCCTCGTTGGCGCATCGCCAGCGGTACTCGCACGTGTAGGTCCCGGTCTCCGCGGCGGCCGCGAGCTCCTGGCAGACCCGGTCCTGGTCCTCGGGATGGATCCGGCTCAGGCCGAACGCGGCGTCGGCCATGAACCGGGACGCCGGGAAGCCCGTCAGGCGCTCGACGTTGTCGCTCACGAAGATCGCCGGGAACGGCGGCTCGATCCCGCGGGAGGTGACGACGACCGGGAGCGAGCGCAGGATCGCCTCCTGCCGCTCGAGCGCCCGGCGCAGCTCCTGCTCGGCCTGGAGCTTCTCGCTGCGGACCTGGAGGTTCTCGATCAAGAGCCGGCGCTCCTCCTCGCCCTGCCGGCGGATCTCCTCGCTCTTGCGGTAGAGGTCGACGAAGACGTCGACCTTGGACTTGAGGATCAGGGTCTCGATCGGCTTGAAGACGTAGTCGACGGCGCCGGCCGAGTAGCCGCGGAAGACGTGCAACTCGTCCTTGTTGTAGGCGGTGAGAAAGATGATCGGGATGCGCGACGAGCGCGGCCGCGCCCGGATCATCGCGGCGAGCTCGTAGCCGTCGATCCGCGGCATGCGAACGTCGAGCAGGATGACGGCGAAGTCGTCCTTGAGGACGTGGCGCAGGACCTCCTCGCCAGAGTCGGCGAGCACAATCTCGATGCCCGGCCCCCGCAGCATCTCCTCGACCGCGAAGAGGTTGCGGGGATCGTCGTCGGCGACAAGGATCTTCGCCATGACCGGCGCCACGGCGAAGCCGGGCGGCGCCGCCGCCCGCTCGACCTGGACCGGAGGGCCGACGTGCGTGGTCATCAGGGCTGCCCGACCGCCTGCGCCCCGGCGCCGTTCGGGCGCCGGTCCTGGCCGTTCGGGACGGGGTGCTCGCTGCGATCGAGCTGCACCCGCAGCACCGCCAGGAGCTGGTCGACGTCGACGGGCTTCGACACGTAGTCGGAGGCGCCCGCCTCGAGGCACTTCTCGCGATCCCCCTTCATGGCCTTGGCCGTCACCGCGACGATCGGCAGCGTGCCGTATTCGGGGTAGCGCCGGATCGCCCGCATGGTCTCGTAGCCGTCCATCTCGGGCATCATGACGTCGACGAGCATCACGTCGATGTCCGGCGTCGCGCGCAGCCGCTCGATGCCCTCGCGCCCATTCTCGGCGAAGACCACCTCCATGCCGTGCTGCTCGAGGGCGCTCGTGAGCGAGAAGATGTTGCGCACGTCGTCGTCGACGATCAGCACCTTGCGCCCGACGAGCGGCTCGTCGTCCTTGCGCTGGACGATGATCTGCTTCTCCTCCGGGATGCCGGCGATGGCGCGGTGGAGGAACAGCGCGGTCTCGTCGAGGAGCTTCTCCGACGAGCCGGTATCCTTGACGATCACCGTCGAGGCGATCTGATCGAGCCGGTCCTCCTCATCCCGGGAGAGGTCCTTGCCGGTATAGACCACGATCGGCAGGTCGAGCCCGCCGGCGGCCTTGCGGATGCGCTCGATGAGATCCGCGCCGGGAAGGTCGGGCAGCCCTAGGTCGACGATCACGCAGTCGAAGCGCCGCGCCGCGATGGCCTCGAGCGCCGCCTCGGCGGTGCCGACGGAGGTGACCTGCACCTCCTCGTCGCCGAGGAGAGCGGAGATCGAGAGACGCTGGCCCTCGTCGTCCTCGACGAGGAGGAGGTTCTTGACCGGACGGTCGATGAACTCCTTGGTCTTCGACAGGGCCTCCATGAGCGCGTCGCGGTCGACCGGCTTCTCGAGGTAGCCGAAGGCGCCAGCCCGCATCCCGCGCTTGCGCTGCTCGGTCACCGAGATCACGTGGATCGGCACGTGGCGGGTGCGCGGGTCGTGCTTCAAGAGGTCGAGGAGCGCCCAGCCGTCCATGTCGGGTAGGCCGAGGTCGAGGGTGATGGCGTGCGGCTTGTAGCGGTGCGCGAGCGCGAGCGCCGTCGCCCCGTCGGACGCGATCAGGCCCTTGAAGCCCTTCTCGCGGGCAAGCTCCAGGAGCACCGACCCGAACATCGCGTCGTCCTCGACGATGAGCACGACGTGGTCGCCGGGCGCGATGGCGTGGCGGTCGTCCGAGGAGGCCGAGAGCGCCATCGGGGCCGAGGGCTGGCGGCCCATGAGGGCGCCGCTGCCGTTGCCGTCGGAAGCCTGGCCTTGAGCGCCGCGGAAGACCGCGCCGGTCACGACCGGCGGCTCGACCGGCAGGAACAGGGTGAAAGTCGAGCCACGCCCCGGCTGGCTCGCGACCACGATCTCGCCGCCGAGGAGCCGCGCGATCTCGCGGCTGATCGCGAGGCCGAGGCCGGTGCCGCCGTACTTGCGGCTCGTCGTGCCGTCGGCCTGCTGGAACGCCTCGAAGATGATGCGCTGCTTGTCCTCCGGGATGCCGATGCCGGTGTCGGCGACCGAGAACGCGATCCAGTCGGAGCCGGCCCGCAGCGGCGAGCCCTCGGCCGAGCCGATCTTCAGGGTGACGCCGCCCTTCTCAGTGAACTTGAACGCGTTCGAGAGGAGGTTGCGCAGGACCTGCTGCAGGCGCTTCGTATCAGTGCGCATCGCCGGCGGCAGCGCCCCGTCGACCTCGACCAGGAAGTTGAGGCGCCGCTCCTCGGCAACCTGCCGGAAGGTGCGCTCCATGTGCTCGGTGAGGTCGCGGAAGCCGACCTCCGTGACCTCGAGGCTGACCGTGCCGGACTCGATCTTCGACAGGTCGAGGATGTCGTTGATGAGCGCGAGGAGGTCCGAGCCGGCGGCATGGATCGTCTTCGCGAACTCCCTCTGCTTGTCCGAGAGGTTGCCCTCCGGGTTCTCGGTCAGGAGCTTCGAGAGGATGAGGAGCGAGTTCAGCGGCGTCCTCAGCTCGTGGCTCATGTTGGCCAGGAACTGCGACTTGTAGCGCGAGGTGAGCGAGAGCTGCTCGGCCTTCTCCTCGAGCGCCGTCTTGGCGAGCGAGACCTCGCGGTTCTTGGTCTCGACCTCGCGCTTCTGGACCTCGAGCAGGCGCGCCTTCTCCTCCAGCTCCTCGTTCGTGGTCTGGAGCTTGTCCTGCTGCTGGCGCAGCAGCTCTTCCGATTGCCTGAGCGAAGCCGCCTGCTGCTCCAGGCGCTCGTTCGTCTTCTTGAGCTCCTCCTGCTGGCTTTGCAGCTCGCCCGTGAGGAGCTGGGACTGCTTGAGGAGCCCCTCGGTGCGCATGTTCGCCGCGATCGTGTTGAGCACGATGCCGATCGACTCGGTGAGCTGGTCGAGGAAGGCCTGGTGGGTCTCCGAGAAGCGCGAGAACGAGGCGAGCTCGATCACCGCCTTCACCTCCTGCTCGAACAGCACCGGCAGGACGATGATGTTGAGCGGCGCCGCCTCGCCGAGCGCCGAGCCGATGGTGACGTAGTCGCCCGGCACGTTGGTGAGAAGGATGCGCTTCTTCTCGAAGGCGCACTGCCCGACGAGGCCCTGGCGCATGCGGAAGCGGTTCGAGATGTTCTTGCGCTCGGTGAAGGCGTAGGAGGCGACGAGATCGAGCACCGGCTCGCCGCTGTCGTTCTCGACGTAGTAGAACACGCCGCGCTGCGCGCTCACGAGGGGCGCGATCTCGGACAGGATCAGGTTCGAGACCGTGACGAGGTCGCGCTCGCCCTGCAGCATGCGGGTGAAGCGGGCGAGGTTCGTCTTGAGCCAGTCCTGCTCCGCGTTCTTGAGCGTCGTGTCGCGCAGATTGCGGATCATCTCGTTGATGTTGTCCTTCAGCGCCGCGACCTCGCCCGAGGCCTCGACGGTGATCGACCGGGTGAGGTCGCCCTTGGTCACAGCGGTCGCGACGTCGGCGATGGCGCGCACCTGAGTGGTGAGGTTCGCGGCGAGCTGGTTCACGTTGTCGGTGAGGTCGCGCCACAGGCCGGCGGCGCCGGGCACGCGGGCCTGGCCGCCGAGCTTGCCCTCGACGCCGACCTCGCGGGCGACGTTCGTCACCTGGTCGGCGAAGGTCGCGAGGGTGTCGATCATCTCGTTGATGGTGTCGGCGAGCGCCGCGATCTCGCCCTTGGCGTCGACCGTCAGCTTGCGCTTGAGGTCGCCCTCGGCGACCGCGGTGACGACGCTCGCGATGCCGCGCACCTGGCCGGTCAGGTTGTTCGCCATCATGTTGACGTTGTCGGTCAGGTCCTTCCAGGTCCCGGCGACGCCGCGCACCTGGGCCTGACCACCGAGCTTGCCTTCCGTGCCGACCTCGCGGGCGACGCGCGTCACCTCCGAGGCGAACGAGTTGAGCTGGTCCACCATGGTGTTGATGGTCGACTTCAGCTCGAGGATCTCGCCGCGCACGTCGACGGTGATCTTCTTCGAGAGGTCGCCGTTCGCGACCGCGGTCGTGACCTCGGCGATGTTGCGGACCTGCCCGGTGAGGTTCGAGGCCATCATGTTGACGTTGTCGGTGAGGTCCTTCCAGGTCCCGGCGACGCCGCGCACCTGGGCCTGGCCGCCGAGCTTGCCCTCGATGCCGACCTCGCGGGCGACGCGCGTCACCTCCGAGGCGAACGAGTTGAGCTGGTCCACCATGGTGTTGATGGTCGACTTCAGCTCGAGGATCTCGCCCTCGACCGCGACCGTGATCTTCTTCGACAGGTCGCCGTTCGCGACCGCGGTCGTGACCTCGGCGATGTTGCGGACCTGCGCGGTGAGGTTCGCCGCCATCATGTTGACGTTGTCGGTGAGGCCCTTCCAGACGCCGCCGACCCCCTTCACCTGGGCCTGCCCGCCGAGCTTGCCTTCCGTGCCGACTTCCTTGGCGACGCGGGTCACCTCGCCGGCAAAGCTGTTGAGCTGGTCCACCATGGTGTTGATGGTGTTCTTCAGCTCCAGGATCTCGCCCTTCACATCGACGGTGATCTTCTTCGAGAGATCCCCCATGGCGACCGCGGTCGTGACCTCAGCGATGTTGCGGACCTGGCCCGTGAGGTTCGCGGCCATCAGGTTCACGTTGTCGGTGAGGTCCTTCCAGGTCCCGGCGACGCCCTCGACCCGGGCTTGGCCGCCGAGCTTGCCCTCGATGCCGACCTCGCGGGCGACGCGGGTCACCTCGCCGGCGAAGCTGTTGAGCTGGTCCACCATGGTGTTGATGGTGTTCTTCAGCTCGAGCAGCTCGCCGCGCACGTCGACGGTGATCTTCTTCGA
>DASVPW010000070.1:0-36197 GCA_036389455.1 Beijerinckiaceae bacterium | reverse complement strand
GCGCAATCCCCCCGGGGCGCGCTCCAGGGCGGCGCTCCAGGGCGGCGGCGGTCTCGATGTCAAAGAGCGGGCTCGCTGCGCGAGCGGGGGGAGCAGGACGCCGGGGACCAGCTCAATTTATTTAGAACGCCGATGCACCCGGCGTCCCGCGCGGCGATTTCGGTCCGAAGGCCTCCACGCTTCGCGGCAGTTTCGCGGCGGTGTCCGGGACTTGAAGCCGCGGGGCTTGCGGCACCCGCCGATTCTCGTCGCCGGTCCGGCCGCGATCCGCTTAAGCCTCGAGGGCAGCCCCGTCGTAGTGCGGGACGGGCGGATCAGACGGCGGCCCCGGCCGAAACCGAGCCCGCCGAATTGGCCTTCGGCCTCCCGGGACCGGAGGTCGCGTACCTCCGGCCGCAGGCGCCGCTCCCGTTCCCGCCAACGCGACGCCTCGCGAGAGCGTCCCCCCGGCGGAACGGGACGGCGGCAACCTAGGACAGGGTTCCGCAACCTGTCAAGGACTATTTTGGGTAATCAGGAATATTTTTTCATTCCGGACATGGGAACGTGTCCACGGAAGGCTGGGCAGACCATGTGTGGTAAGACACGACTCATGCGGATAATTCTTCTCGCGGCGGTGATCGGCGCGGCGCTGACCGCGCCCGCTTTGGCCCAGGGCAGCCTCGCCGCGCCGGCCCCGCCTGCCAAAGCGCCTCGATCCGAGGCTACCGACACTGCCGCGAAGGAGGCCTCTTCTCCCGAGTTCGCGCGCTACCTGGAGAGCCTGTGGCTCAAGGCCGAGGCGCGCGCCATCTCGCGCGCGACCTTCGACCTCGCCTTCAAGAATCTGATCCCGGACCCGAAGATCGCCGCCGTCACCCGGGCCCAGTCCGAGTTCGTGACGCCGATCTGGGCCTACCTCGACGGCGCGGTCTCGGCCGCGCGCCTCAAGCGCGGGGCCGAGGCCGCCCGGCAATGGGGAGAAACCCTCGACGCGATCGAGGCCGCGACCGGCGTGCCGAAGGCCGTCGTCCTCGGCGCCTGGGGCATGGAAAGCAATTTCGGCGGCTTCACGGGCAAGACCCCGGTCATCCGGGCGCTCGCGACCCTCGCCTTCGCCCGCCACCGCGCCGGCTATTTCGAGCGGGAGCTGATCGCGGCCCTCGAGATGATCGAGAAGGACCACGTCCGCCCGGCCGAGATGCTCGGCTCCTGGGCCGGCGCCATGGGCCAGACCCAGTTCATGCCGTCGAGCTTCCTGGCCTACGCGGCCGACGGCGACGGCGACGGCAAGCGCGACATCTGGACTTCCGTCCCCGACGTCCTCGCCTCGATCGCGAATTTCTTGAAAGAGCACGGCTGGAAGCCGGGGCTGCCCTGGGGCTTCGAGGTCGCGCTGCCCGAAGGCTTCGACTACGCGGTCCACCGCCGCGGCTTCGCCGAGTGGGCCGCCGCCGGGGTGAGGCGCATGGACGGTGCCGAGATGCCGCGCTCCGGCGAGGGCCTTCTCTTCCTCCCCGCCGGCGCCCGCGGCCCGGCCTTCCTGCTTTCCGAGAACTTCTTCGTCATCAAGGCCTACAACACCTCCGATTCCTACGCGCTCGCCGTCGGCCATCTCGGCGACCGCATCCTCGGCGGGCCGCCGGTCCAGGGCGCCTGGCCGAGGGCCGAGCCGATGCTCGGCCGGGACGAGCGGGTCGAGCTCCAGAAGCGGCTCGCCGAGCGCGGCCTCCTCGACGGCGACGCCGACGGGCGCATCGGCTTCAAGACCCGCGACGCCGTGCGGCGCTTCCAGCTCGACCGCGGCCTCGTTCCGGACGGCCACGCCGATCCCGGCGTCCTCGCAGCGTTGCGCGCGGCGCGCTGAAGGCCCATCTCCGCCGGATCCGGAAACCCTGTTTCTCGAGGACCCGCTGACGCGGGCCGCCGAAGGGGCTATATAGGGGCCCGACCGAGCGTAAGGATCATCACCGGGATGCGTTGGCGCTTTGCGGCCGAGCTCGCGTTCGCGAGCCTTCTCCTGTTCGCGACCGGCGGGCCGGCCTCGCGCGCCGAGAACGAGGACCGCTCCCGCTACCAGGTGATCGAGCGCTTCGGCCAGCCGCAGCGCTACGGCCCTCCCTACGGGCAGCGCTCCTCGACCCAGGCCGACCGCTATCAGCGCCCGAGCCCCTACGCCGCGCCCGGCTACCAGGCCCCGTCCTCCCGCGGCGGCAGCTACTACTACGATCCCCGCACCCGGCAGCAGTACTACGACCCGCGCCCGGCCCCCCGGCAGGCCTATCCGTCGCAGCCGTATCAGCCGCAGCCCGCCTACCAGCCGCAGCCGAGCGTGTTCCCGTGGCTCTCCAGGCCGCAGGAGACCGCGCGTCCCTACGAGCCCGGGCGGCCCTACTACGAGCCGCGGGAGGCACGGCGCAGCTACGATCCGCCGTCCCGCAAGGTCAGGCGCTACGTCCCGGCGGCGCCCAAGGCCGCCGACAAGCCGGAGGTCGCCGAGGTCGAGCCGTCGTCCTACGTGGTGGTCTTCGGCGACGCCCTCGCCGAGCTCGTCGCGCAGGGGCTCGATTCCGCCCTCGAGGACGCGGAGGACATCGGCGTCGAGAAGAAGACGAGGGCCGACAGCGGGCTCGTGCGTCCCGACGTCCACGACTGGCCGAAGGCGATCCAGGAGTACTTGAACGGCGGCCAGAAGGTCACCTACGCGGTCGTGATGCTCGGCTCGAACGACCGCCAGGCGATCCGCGAGGGCGACAACACCATCGATCCGCTCTCCGACCGCTGGAAGGAGATCTACAGGCAGCGCATCGACGACGTCGTGAAGGTCTTCACGGACCGGAAGATCCCGCTGATCTGGGTCGGGACGCCGCCGGTCAGGAACGAGCGCGCCTCGGCGGATTTCCTGGCCATCAACGACCTCTATCGCGACCGGGTGCAGAAGGCCGGGGGCATCTACGTCGACATCTGGCCGGGCTTCGTCGACGACCAGAACCGCTATTCGCCGACCGGACCGGACGTGGAGGGCCAGGTCGTGCGCCTCAGGACCGCGGACGGGGTCTATTTCACCCGCGCCGGCGCCCGCAAGGCCGCCCACTTCGCCGACATCGAGCTGAAACGCCTGATCGAGCAGCGCGGCGGCGGCACGGCGGTCGCGGCGCCCGCGCCCGATGCCTCGCCCGCCGCGAAGGAGCTCGACGTCGACCGGGTCATCAGCGCCTCGCTCCCGGCGCTGCCCGAGCCGCAGGGGCTGCCGTCTCTGCCGGTGCGGCCGGTCGCCGGCCCGGTGCTGCCGCTGACGAGGCCCGACACCTCGCCCGGCGGGGCCCTGACCTCCGGCCGCCCGCGTCTCGACGGCGACGCCTACCTCGTCGACCGCGCCTTCCGCGAAGGCCTCGCCCCGCCGCCGAAGCCGGGCCGGGCCGACGACTTCAAGTGGCCGCCGTCTTGAACACCAGCGTCATGCCCGGGCTTGACCCGGGCATCTCGTATCGGAAGGGCGCCTGATCGTCGCGAGGTCCTCGGGTCGCGCTACGCGCGCCCGAGAATGACGGCGTTGGGTTAGGCCGGCAGCACGCTCTCGCCCATGAGCGCCACGTCGATGGCGCGCGCCGCCTGGCGGCCCTCGCGGATCGCCCAGACGACGAGGGACTGGCCGCGGCGCATGTCGCCGGCCGAGAAGATCTTCGGGTGAGACGTGCGGTAGGAGCGGGTGTCGGCCTTGACGTTGCCGCGCGGGTCGAGCTCGACGCCGAGCTCCGTGAGAAGGCCCTCGTGGACCGGGCTCACGAAGCCCATGGCGAGGAGCACGAGGTCGGCCTTGAGGGCGAACTCGGTCCCGGGGACCGGCTTGAAGGCCTGGTCGACGCGCACGCAGTGCAGGCGCTCGACGCGGCCGTCGCGGCCCGAGAAGCGCGTCGTCATGACGGCGAACTCGCGCTCGGCGCCCTCCTCGTGCGAGGACGAGGTGCGCAGCTTTAGGGGCCAGTCCGGCCAGGTCAGGGCCTTGTTCTCCCGCGCCGGCGGCTGCGGCATGATCTCGAGCTGGGTGATCGACAGCGCCCCCTGGCGGGCCGAGGTGCCGATGCAGTCGGAGCCGGTGTCGCCGCCGCCGATCACGACGACGTGCTTCGCCGTCGCGAGAATGGGGTCCTCGACGTCGGTGTTCTCGCCCGAGACGCGCCGGTTCTGCTGCGGCAGGAAGTCCATGGCGAAGTGGATGCCGGCAAGCTCGCGGCCCTCGATCGGGATGTCGCGGGCCTTCTCGGCCCCGCCCGACAGGAGCACGGCGTCGTGCTCGTCGACGAGGCTCTGCGCCGGCACGTCCACGCCGACGTGGACGCCGTAGTGGAAGGTCACGCCCTCCGCCTCCATCTGCCGGATGCGGCGGTCGACGTGGTGCTTCTCCATCTTGAAGTCGGGGATGCCGTAGCGCAGGAGGCCGCCGGCGCGGGCGTGCTTCTCGTAGACGTGCACCTCGTGCCCGGCGCGCGCGAGCTGCTGCGCCGCCGCGAGGCCCGCCGGCCCCGAGCCGACGACCGCGACGCGCTTCCCCGTCTGCTTGTCCGGCACCTCCGGCACGATCCAGCCCTCGGCCCAGCCGCGGTCGCCGATCGCGCACTCGATGGTCTTGATGGTGACGGGTGAGTCCTCGAGGTTCAGCGTGCACGAGGCCTCGCACGGCGCCGGGCAGACCCGGCCCGTGAACTCCGGGAAATTGTTGGTGGACTGGAGGTTGCGCAGGGCCTCGTGCCAGTCGTCATTGTAGACGAGGTCGTTGAAGTCCGGGATCTGGTTGTTGACCGGGCAGCCGGTGTGGCAGAACGGGATGCCGCAATCCATGCAGCGCGCCGCCTGGTCCCGCGTCGCCTCCTCGCCGAGCGGGATCATGAACTCGCGGTAGTGCCGCACGCGGTCGGAGGCCGGCGCGTACTTGCGGTCGCGCCGGTCGATCTCGAGAAAACCCGTCACCTTGCCCATCGTCCCTGTGGTTCTCTTCTGTCATGGCCGGGCTTGACCCTGCCATCCCGATCCGGATTGCACTGCGTGTCGGACTCCCCGGGTCAAGCCCAGGGATGATGTGAGAGGGTCATTCGGCCGCCACGCTCGCGAGGCGCTGCGATTCATCGATCTCGCGCAGCGCCCGGCGGTACTCGACCGGCATGACCTTGACGAAGCGGTGGCGCATCTCGGCCCAGTTGTCGAGGATCGCCTTCGCCCGCGTCGAGCCCGTGTAGAGGAGATGGTTCGCGATCAGCCGGTGCAGGCGCTCGGCGTCGTGGCCGGACATGTCGGCGAGGACGTCGATGCGGCCCTTGAACTCGAGGTCGCCGCCGTGGTGGTGGAGGCGCTCCATGAGCTCGTCCTCTTCCGTGACCGGCTCGAGGTCGACCATGGAGAGGTTGCAGCGCTTGGCGAAGGTGCCGTCCTCGTCGAGGACGTAGGCGATGCCGCCCGACATGCCGGCCGCGAAGTTGCGCCCGGTCGGCCCGATCACCACCACGACGCCGCCGGTCATGTACTCGCAGCCGTGGTCGCCGGTGCCCTCGACGACCGCGATAGCGCCGGAATTACGCACGGCGAAGCGCTCGCCGGCGATGCCGCGGAAGTAGCACTCGCCCGAGATCGCGCCGTAGAGCACGGTGTTGCCGACGATGATCGAGCGCTCCGGCACGACGCCAGTGTTGGCGGGCGGCCGCACCACGATCCTCCCGCCGGACAGTCCCTTGCCGACGTAGTCGTTGGCCTCGCCCTCGAGGTCGAGGGTGATGCCGCAGGCGAGCCAGGCCCCGAAGGACTGGCCGGCGGTGCCGCGCAGCTTCACGACGATCGAATCGTCGGGGAGGCCGGCATGGCCGTGGCGCTTCGCGATCGCGCCGGACAGCATGGCGCCGGTCGCCCGGTCGACGTTCGAGATCTCCTTGACGATGACGACCGGGCGCCCGCCGTCGAGCGCCGGCTTCGCCTCCGCGATGAGCTCGCGGTCGAGCACGTCCTTGATCTTGTGGTCCTGTCGCTCGCAGCAGTAGGTCGCGACGTTTTCCGCCGCGTGCGGCTTGTGGAACAGGCGCGAGAAGTCGAGGCCGCGCGCCTTCCAGTGCTCGACGACCCGGCGCTTGTCGAGCATCTGCATCTGCCCGACCATCTCGTCGAAGGCGCGGAACCCGAGGCGGGCCATATGCTCGCGCACCTCCTCGGCGACGAAGAAGAAGTAGTTGATGACGTGCTCGGGCTGGCCCTGGAAGCGCTTGCGCAGCACGGGATCCTGCGTCGCGACGCCGACCGGGCAGGTGTTGAGGTGGCACTTCCTCATCATGATGCAGCCGGCGGCGATGAGCGGCGCCGTCGCGAAGCCGAACTCGTCGGCGCCGAGCAGCGCGCCGATCACCACGTCGCGGCCGGTGCGGATGCCGCCGTCGACCTGGACCGAGATGCGCCCGCGAAGCCGGTTGAGCACGAGAGTCTGGTGGGTCTCGGAGAGGCCGATCTCCCAAGGCGAGCCCGCGTGCTTGATCGAGGTCAGCGGCGAAGCGCCGGTGCCGCCCTCGAAGCCCGCGATGGTGACGTGGTCGGCGCGCGCCTTCGCGACGCCCGCCGCGACGGTGCCGACGCCGACCTCGGAGACGAGCTTCACCGACACGTCGGCGTCGGGGTTGACGTTCTTCAGGTCGAAGATGAGCTGGGCCAGGTCCTCGATCGAGTAGATGTCGTGGTGCGGCGGCGGCGAGATCAGGCCGACGCCCGGCGTCGAGTGGCGCACCTTGGCGATCACCGCGTCGACCTTGTGGCCGGGGAGCTGGCCGCCCTCGCCGGGCTTCGCGCCCTGCGCCATCTTGATCTGCATCATGTCCGAGTTGACGAGGTACTCGGTCGTGACGCCGAAGCGGCCCGACGCCACCTGCTTGATGGCGGAGCGCATGGAATCGCCGTTCGCCAGCGGGCGGTAGCGGTCGGCCTCCTCGCCGCCCTCGCCGGTGTTCGACTTGCCGCCGATCCGGTTCATGGCGATGGCGAGCGTGGTGTGGGCCTCGCGCGAGATCGAGCCGAAGGACATGGCGCCGGTCGAGAAGCGCTTGACGATCTCGGACGCCGGCTCGACCTCCTCGATCGGCACCGGCGCACGCCCGTCGGCCTCGGCGTCCTTGATGTCGAACAGGCCGCGGATGGTGAGGAAGCGCTCGGCCTGCTCGTTGAGGCTCGCCGCGAAGGCGCGGTACTTGTCGGGCAGGTTGCCGCGCACCGCGTGCTGCAGGTCGCGCACGGTCTCCGAGGTCCAGACGTGGTCCTCGCCGCGGATGCGGAAAGCGTACTCGCCGCCGACGTCGAGGGCGGCGCGGTAGACCGGCGAGTCGCCGAAGGCGTCGCGGTGGCGGCGCACCGTCTCCTCGGCGATCTCGGCCATGCCGGCGCCCTCGATCGTGGTCGCGGTGCCGAAGAAGTCGCGGTTGACGACCGCGGAGGACAGGCCGACGGCGTCGAAGATCTGGGCGCCGCAGTAGGACTGGTAGGTCGAGATGCCCATCTTGGACATCACCTTGAGCATCCCCTTGCCGATCGACTTGATGTAGCGCTTGACCACCTCCTTGGCGTCGACCTCGACCGGCAGCTCGCCGCGCTCGTGCATGTCGAGCATGGTCTCGAAGGCGAGGTACGGGTTGATCGCCTCGGCGCCGTAGCCCGCGAGGCAGGCGAAGTGGTGCACCTCGCGCGGCTCGCCCGACTCGACCACGAGCCCGACGGAGGTACGAAGCCCCTTGCGGATGAGGTAGCTGTGCACCGCCGCGGTCGCGAGGAGCGCCGGAATCGGGATGCGGTCGGGGCCGACGAGGCGGTCCGACAGGATGATGATGTTGTAGCCGCCGTGCACGGCCGCCTCGGCCCGGTCGCAGAGGCGGTCGAGCGCCCCGTCGAGCGCCGCCGCGCCCTGCTCTGCCGGGTAGGTGATGTCGAGGGTCTTGGTGTCGAACGAATCCTCGACGTGGCCGATGCAGCGGATCTTCTCGAGGTCCTTGTTGGTCAGGATCGGCTGGCGCACCTCGAGGCGCTTCCTGCGCGACGTGCCTTCGAGGTCCAAAATATTCGGCCGCGGCCCGATGAAGGACACGAGGCTCATGACGAGCTCCTCGCGGATCGGGTCGATCGGCGGATTCGTGACCTGGGCGAAGTTCTGCTTGAAGTAGGTGTAGAGCAGCTTCGGCCGGTCCGAGAGGGCCGAGATCGGCGTGTCGGTTCCCATGGAGCCGACCGCCTCCTGGCCGGTGACCGCCATCGGCTGCATCAGGAGCTTGAGGTCTTCCTGCGTGTAGCCGAAGGCCTGCTGGCGGTCGAGGAGCGACACGTCGGTGCGCGACGCCCGCGCCTGCACGGGCTTCAGATCCTCGAGCACGATCTGGGTGCGGCGAAGCCACTCCTTGTAGGGGTGGGCGGAGGCGAGGCGCTGCTTGATCTCGTCGTCGGAGACGATGCGGCCCTCCTCCAGGTCGATGAGGAGCATCTTGCCAGGCTGGAGGCGCCACTTCTCGACGATCTTCTCCTCCGGGATCGGGAGGACGCCCATCTCGGAGGCCATGACCACGAGGCCGTCGTCGGTGACGAGGTAGCGGGCGGGGCGAAGGCCGTTGCGGTCGAGGGTCGCGCCGATCTGGCGCCCGTCCGAGAAGGCGATCGCGGCCGGCCCGTCCCAGGGCTCCATCAGGGCGGCGTGGTACTCGTAGAAGGCGCGCCGGTCCTCGCCCATGAACGGGTTGCCGGCCCAGGCCTCCGGGATCAGCATCATCATGGCGTGCGCCAAGGGATAGCCGCCGCGGACCAGGAACTCGAGCGCGTTGTCGAAGCAGGCGGTGTCGGACTGGCCCTCGTAGGAGATCGGCCACAGCTTCGAGATGTCGTTGCCGAAGAGGTCGGAGTCGACGGACGCCTGGCGCGCCGCCATCCAGTTGACGTTGCCGCGCAGCGTGTTGATCTCGCCGTTGTGGGCGATCATCCGGTAGGGATGCGCGAGCTGCCAGGTCGGGAAGGTGTTCGTGGCGAAGCGCTGGTGGACAAGCGCGAGCGCGCTCTCGAAGCGCTCGTCCTGCAGGTCCTTGTAATAGGAGCCGAGCTGGGTCACGAGCACCATGCCCTTGTAGACCACGGTGCGCGAGGACAGGCAGACCGGGTACCAGCCCTTGGTGCGCTCGTCCTTGAGGTCGTAGACCGCGTTCGAGATCACCTTGCGGACGATGAACAGGCGGCGCTCGAACGCCTCCTGGTCGACCACCGGCTTCTGGCTCGTGACGAAGATCTGCTTGTGGACGGGCTCGGTCGCCTTCACGAACTCGCCGAGCTCCGTGTTGTCGACCGGCACGTCGCGCCAGCCGAGCAGCACGAGGCCCTCGTCCTTGATCGCCTTCTCGACGATCTTCTGCACGATCTTCCGGCCGTCCTTGTCGCGCGGCATGAACAGGTGGCCGATGCCGTAATGGCCGGCCTCCGGCAGCTCGAAGCCGAGGCCCGCGCATTCGGCGGCGTAGAACAGGTGCGGGATCTGGACCAGGATGCCGCAGCCGTCGCCCATCATCGGGTCGGCGCCGACGGCGCCCCGGTGGGCGAGGTTCCTGAGGATCGAGAGCCCCTGCTCGACGATGGCGTGGCTCTTGCGGTTCTTCATGTCGACGATGAAGCCGACGCCGCAGGCGTCCTTCTCGTTCCTGGGATCGTAGAGGCCCTCGCGCGCCGGAAAGCCCGGATCGTGCACCGGACGCTTCGAGGCGCCCGCGTCCTTGTCGCGGGGCGGCACGGAGGCGGCCTTGTCGCGCGCGGCGGCGCCGCCGGACGGCTTCGCAGGCTTCTTCGTCGAAAGCTCGCTCATGGCACCACCTCGCGTTCGCGCGAACACGTCGACAACTCGCTTGGCGGACCTTGGCTCCGAGGGATGATCGGACGCCCGCCGCTTTTCTTGTTGGAGGTTCGGGTGGTAGTCCGCCGCCCGCACCCCGCGGGCGTCTCGCGGCTTTATGTCAGCCGCGATGCGCCCGTCCCGCCCGACCGTTGCGGGCGGCCGCTTTCGGATCTCGTTTGGCCGGACCCTTCCGGGTCATCACGAAGGCCATCGTCGTCCTCGGGCTCTCGGGCGGCTTCGCCCGATTGGGACAGTGATGCTGTCCTAATGCCCCGACGTTAACAGAAAGCGCGACAGACACAAGCGGCTTTTGCGGGCAAAGGCGAATTTATATTTCATTCAAGCAGCAAAAATGGCAATGTACGGTCTGGCGATGGACTGGGCCGGACTCGCGCGGTTACGTGGCGGCCCGTGTCCAAGTTCGCGCCCCGACGCGGGGAACGGGCACCTCGCGGCGTAGCTTGGGGAGACCACCGATGAGGGTTGGGCGAGGGCTGGTGAGGCTGGCGATCCTGCTGTTGGTCCTGTGGGAGCTGTGGGTCCTTTATCGGGCGATCCGCGGCTGGTTCACGGATCCGGCCTTCGACCTCGGCACCGCGCTCGGAAACGCCATCCCGAAATTGCTCGTCGCCCCTTGCCTGTTCCTGGTCGTATGGATTGTCTTTCGCCTGGCGAGATGGACTTGGGACGGCTTCCATCCCGATCCCGATCCGCCTCCCGCGGCTTGACGGACGATCTGTCGGCGGTCTAGCGCGTTCGTGATCGTCCGATGAACTTCGCCAGCGACAACATCATGGGGGCAAGCGCCTCCGTCCTCGAGGCGCTCGTGCGAGCGAACGCCGGGCCGCTGCCGGCCTATGCGGCGGACGAGATCACGAAGCGGGTGGAGCGGCGCTTCCGCGAACTCTTCGAGCGCGAGGTTGCGACCTTCCTCGTCGCGACCGGCACGGGCGCGAACGCGCTCGCGCTGTCGGCGATCGTGCCGCCTTTCGGCCTCGCCGTGTGCCACCGGGAAGCGCACGTCATCGACGACGAGTGCGGCGCGCCCGAGTTCTACATGCATGGCGCCAAGATGGCCGGATTGCCGGGCGCCGGCGCCAAGATCGAACCGGCGGTGCTCGACGCGTTCCTCGCCGGGCTGCCGAACCACGTGAAGCAGATGCCGGCGCGGGGTCTCTCGCTCTCGCAGGCGACGGAATGCGGGCTCGTCTATACCCTGGCGGAGATCGCTGCCCTTGCCGAGGTAGCGCACCGGCACGGCCTGAAAGTGCACATGGACGGGGCGCGCTTCGCCAATGCGCTCGTCGCGCTCGGGTGCACGCCCGCCGACATGACTTGGGAGAACGGCGTCGACATCCTGACCTTCGGAGCGACCAAGAACGGCTGCCTCGCGGCCGAGGCCGTCGTGGTGTTCGATCCGGAGATCGCCGAGACGATGGCGTGGCGGCGCAAGCGCGGCGGCCACCTCCTGTCGAAGGGGCGGCTCCTCGCGGCCCAGCTCGAGGGCTACTTCGCCGACGACCACTGGCTCGCCAACGCCCGCCACGCCAACGCCATGGCGGCCCGGCTCGCCCAAGGGCTCGCCGCGCTTCCGGGCGTGCGCCTCGCCTGGCCCGCTGAGGCGAACGAGGTCTTTCCGATCATCCCGCGCGCCCTCGACCGGAAGCTCAAGGCCGCCGGCGCGGTCTACCATCCCTGGTCCGAGCTCAGTCTGCCCGAGGGCGAGCGGGTGCGCCCGGACGAGGTGCTCGTGCGCCTCGTCACCGCCTTCGCGACCACGGAGCAAGATGTCGACCGCTTCCTCGCGTCGGCGCGGGATGGGGCAAGGCGCGAGGCGGCGGAGTAGTATCACCTCTCCCGCAAGCCGGGAGAGGAGAACGCTCACGTCCCCGACGGCGACAGCGCCTTGGGCGCCGGGCTCACGGGAGCCGCGGCGCCGTTGCGGATCTCGAGCACGGCAAGCGCCCGGTCGTTCAGGCCGTCGGGGCGGAAGCGGAACACGCCGTCGGCGCCGGAGAAGCCCGATGGGTTCGTCAGCACGCCTTCCGCGAAGCGCTGCGAGCCTTGCGTGCGCACGAGCGCCGCGGCGAGCGACACCGCGTCGTAGGAGAGGGTGGCGATGCGGGTCGGGTCGGAGCCGAATTTCGCCCGGTAGCGGCCCGCGAAGGCGTTGAAGCCGGCCGAATCCGGCGCCGCGAACCAGCCGCCCTGGAGGGCGGGCGTGCGGAAGACGCGCGGGTCGTTCCACACCCCCGTGCCCAGCGGCTTCACCCGCTGCGGGTCGAAGCCGACTTGGCTGAGCGCCTGGGCGACGCCAGGGAGGCCCTCGGCGTTGTCCGGCAGGAAGATCGCGTCGGCCTGGGCGTTCACCCCGGTGATCAGCGGCGCGATCCGCTGCACCGCGCCTTGCGCCTGCCCAGGCGCGTAGCGCTCCATCGCGACCACCCGCGCGCCGCGCTTCGCCGCGGCCTCCCGGAACTGCGCCTCGACCACGCTCCCATAGGTGTTCTCGGGGACGAGCGCCGCGAACGATCGCCGCCCCTGCGCCGAAGCGTAGGCGACGATGCGATCGACCTCCTCCTGGGCCAGAAACGACAGGAGATAGACGCCCCGACTCGCGACGGTGGCGTCGGTCGAGAAGGCGATGACCGGCCTGCCGGCCTGCTTCGCGACCTGGCCCGCCGCCTGCACGGCCGGCGCGAACAGCGGGCCGACGATGAGTTCGGCGCCCTCGGCGAGCGCCTCCTCGGCGGCCTGGCGGGCGCCTTCGGCCGTGCCGCGGTCGTCCTTCACCACGACGGCGACGTCCGGGTTCTGGAACTCGCTGAGCGCGAGCTCGGCGGCGTTGCGGAGCGAGGTCGCCGCGACCGCGCCCTGGCCCTGGCCGGTGAGCGGCAGGATGAGGGCGACCTTGACCGAGCCCGCGCCAATCGAGCCGGTCGAGCGTCCGTCGACGGCGGCGGGCTGCTCCGCAGGCAGGATGGGCGTCTGCGCGACCGGCCCCTCGCCGCCGGAGAATCCGCCGCCGCCGAGGCAGCCGCCCAAGAGCAGCGGCACGGCGAATGCCGCCGCGAGCCCGAGGACGCGCCTCGACCGAGCCGAAAAATCCATTGCCCCCCTCCGGCTTTCTTCGCTCTCGCCGCGCCGCAACGCAAACGCCTCAAAAACCGAGAAATTATGGCAGGCAATCCTAAACCCGCGCCGCGTCCGGCGGAACGGGTTCGCGGCGGGTTGTACCCATGCCAAAGTGGCCCGATGACTCGCAGAATCGACAACCGCACCCGCCGGTCCGCAAGCGCAGAGGCGCCGCGTCCAGGCGCCGGCGTGTTCACGGCCTTCGGCCTTGCCGCCGAGGCCGAGCCGCTCAGCCCCGGCCTCTACGTGGTCGCGACGCCGATCGGGAACCTGCGCGACGTGACCTTCCGGGCGCTCGCGACCCTCGCCGCCGCCAACGCGGTGCTGGCTGAGGACACGCGGGTCACGAAGCGGCTCCTCGCCCACTACGGCATCACGACGCCGCTCGTGACCTACAACGAGCATTCGAACGAGGCGGTGCGCGAGCGGATGATCCTTCGCCTGCGCGAAGGCCAGGCGCTGGCGCTGGTGTCGGACGCCGGCACGCCGCTCGTGTCGGACCCCGGCTACAGGCTGGTGCAGGCCGCGATCGAGGCGGGGCTCGCCGTCACGCCGATCCCCGGCCCGTCCGCGCTCCTGACCGCCCTCGTGGTCTCGGGCCTGCCGACCGACCGCTTCTTCTTCGAGGGTTTTCTGCCCCCGAAGAGCGGGGCTCGCCGGACGCGCCTGCAGGAGATCGCCGGCATCCCGGGCACGCTGATCCTCTACGAGGCCCCGCACCGCCTGCCCGAGATGCTGGCCGACGCGGCCGATGTCCTCGGAGAACGCCCCGCCGTGATGGCGCGCGAGCTGACGAAGCTGTACGAAACGGTGCGGCGCGGGACGCTGCGCGAGCTCGCGGACGCGTTCGCCCAGGAGGGCCCGCCCAAGGGGGAGATCGTCGTGCTCGTCGGCGAGGCTCCGCGGGGCGCTCCCGGGCCGCAAGCCGACGCGGCCCTCGACGTCAGGCTCCGCGCCGCCCTGGACCGTCATTCGATCAAGGACGCCGCCGCCCTCGTCGCGGCCGAGACCGGGCTGCCGAAGCGCGAGGTCTATGCGCGCGCCCTCGCGCTCGCGAAGGACAAGGGGGACGGCCGATGAGGACGGCGGCCGAGCGCCACCTCTCCGTTGCACGCGGCCATGTCGCCGAGGCGAAGGCCCTCGCGGCGCTGATGCTGAAGGGCTACCGCCCGCTCGCCCGCCGCTACCGTGCGGCCGGCGGCGAGATCGACCTGATCGTGGCGCGCGGGCGCACGATCGTCTTCGTCGAAGTCAAGGCGCGGCCCGCAATCGATCTGGCCTTCGAGGCGATCGGCGCGGAGAAGCGCCGGCGCTTCTCCCGCGCGACCCGCGCCTGGCTCGCCCGCCACCCCTGGGCCATGGATCGCAGCCTGCGCGCCGACGCGGTCTTCGTGGCGCCGCGCCGGTGGCCGAAACACGTCGAGAGCGCGTTCGAGCTGAGCGAATGACAGGCGCCTTCGACGGGGCGCGGCCCGCCGCCCGCTAGTGCGCGTCGGTGATGGGCGCCGACGGCAGGCTTGGGCTCGCCGCCGTGAGCGCGGACGGATCGACGGAGGACAGCATCTCGGCCGGAGTCTCCGTCCGGGTGAACGACGCGAGGAGAACGAAGACAGCGACGGCGAAAGCCGGAATGACGAGCTGGCGCATGGAGCCCTCCCATGAGGCCGGCGCACGCGGGCGGCGGAGCCGGGCACGATCCTTATGCACCCGCCGCGCCGATTCTCGTGTGAAGCGGTCCACATTCGCTCGCGGCGCACGGCCGCCCGCGCGCCACGCGCCCGTTGCCTAATCCCCGGCCCTCGATATGGTCGCGCGCCCACCGGGCAGGAGACATCTCATGACCCTCACCGTCGCGGTCCAGATGGACCCGATCGAGACGATCAGGATCGCGGGCGATTCGACCTTCGCGCTCCTCCTGGAGGCGCAGGGGCGCGGGCACCGGCTCCTGTACTACACGCCGGACCGCCTCTCGATGCGCGACGGCAAGGTGGTGGCGGGCGGGCGGCCGATCGAGGTGCGCGACGTCGAGGGCGACCACTTCGCCCTCGGCGAGGCGGAGCGCATCGACCTTTCGGACGCGGACGTGGTGCTGATGCGCCAGGAGCCGCCCTTCGACATGGCCTACGTGACGGCGACCCACCTCCTCGAGCGCATCCATCCGGGGACGCTCGTGGTCAACGACCCGGCCGAGGTCAGGAACGCGCCGGAAAAACTCTTCGTCACCTATTTCCCGCAGCTCATGCCGCCGACGCTGGTCACCCGCGACAAGGCCGAGATCGAGGCGTTCCGCGCGGAGTTCGGCGACATCGTCATGAAGCCGCTGCACGGCCACGGCGGCGCGGCGGTGGTGCGCATCGGCCGCGAGGACATGAACTTCGGCTCGCTCTACGACCTGTTCTCGACGATCTTCAAGGAGCCCTGGGTGGTGCAGCGCTTCCTGCCGCAGGTGTCGGCCGGCGACAAGCGCATCATCCTCGTCGACGGGGTCGCGGCGGGGGCCGTCAACCGCGTGCCGGCCGCGAACGATCTGCGCTCGAACATGGTCCGCGGCGGGGCCGCGAAGCCAGCCGACCTCACCCCGCGCGAGCGCGAGATCTGCGACACCATCGGCCCCGAGTTGAAGAAACGCGGCCTGATCTTCGTCGGCATCGACGTGATCGACGGCAATCTCACCGAGATCAACGTGACCTGCCCGACCGGCATCCGGGCGATCAGGAAGCTCGGCGGCCCCGACCTCGCGGCGGCGGTCTGGGACGCGATCGAATCCAGGGCGAAGGCGTGACCGGTTGACGGGGTTGGAGGAAGTGGTGGCGCCTCTGGTCTACCCGGTGGTCGTGGAACCCCTGTCCGTTGAGGATGGCGGCGGGTTTCTCGCGACCGCGCCCGATCTGCCCGGCTGCATGTCCGACGGCGAGACGCCCGAGGAGGCGTTGCGCTCGGTTCAGGAGGCCATCGCCGAATGGATCGAGGAGGCTCGCCGGCTCGGACGCGAGGTGCCGAAGCCGTCGCGCAAGGCTGCGTGAGCCTTTACGCCCGCTCGACCGCGACGCTCAGCTCCGGCTTGTGGTTGAGGGTCTGGAACACGACGCAGTAGCGCTCGGTGAGCTTCAGGAGCTGGTCGACCTTCTCCTGCGGCGCGTCGGTGTCGATCTCGAAGCCTAAGCGGATGGCGCTAAAGCCCACGGGGGCGGCCTTGTCGACGCCGAGCGTGCCGCGGAAGTCGAGGTCGCCCTCGGCCTTGACGGTGCCGTGCCGGAGCGGGATCTCGAGCGCGGTCGCGACCGCCTTCAAGGTCACGCCGGCGCAGGCGACGAGAGCCTCGAGCAGCATGTCGCCGGAGCACAGCTCGGCCCCCGAGCCGCCGGTCGCCGGGTGCAGCCCCGCGACCGCGAGCGCGCGCCCGGTCTCGACCTTGCAGGCGATGTGCTGGTCGTCGAGGGTGCCTTGCGCCTTCAAGGTGACGACGGCGGCGCCGGGCTCGGAGCGGTATTTGTCCTTGAGCGGGGCCTGGAGGGTGCGAAGGGCGGCGGCGTCCATGGTCGGTTAGCCTCGTGAGTCTGGCGAATGGCGAATGGCGAGTAGCGAATGGCGGCCTATACCATTCGCCATTCGCAATTCGCCACTCGCTCCGTCACCACCACAACGCCGCGGCTTCGCGGCCGCGCTCGTGGTGCGGGGGAACCTGCTTCAGGGAGCTGTCGAGGGTCGCTAGCACCCGGCGGGTGGCGGATTCGAAGGCGGGCGAGAGCCTGTCGCGGGGACGGGCGAGGCGCAGCGCCTGTTCGTCGAAGATGCGCCCCGGCTTCGGCTGCATGACGACGGCGCGGTCGGCGAGGGTCACGGCCTCCTGCACGTCGTGGGTGACGAGGAGGACGGTCGGGCGGCTCTCTTCCCACAACCCCAGAAGATGCTCGTGCAGGCTCGCCCGGGTGAAGGCGTCAAGCGCCGAGAACGGCTCGTCGAGGAGAAGAAGCTTCGGCTCGGTCACGAAGGCGCGGGCGATGGCGACCCGCTGCTGCTGCCCGCCGGACAATTCGCGCGGCCAGCGCCCGGCGTGCTCGGAAAGCCCGACGCGGTCAAGCGCGTGCGCGACGCGGCCGCGGCGCGCGGTTGCGGAGAGGCCGTCGAGGCCGAAGCCGACGTTGTCGGCGACGGTGAGCCAGGGCAGGAGGCGCGGCTCCTGGAACACGATGCCGACGGCGGGGTGCGGCTCGGTCAGGCGCTCGCCGTCGAGGCGGATGGTGCCGGCCGAAGGGCGGTCGAGGCCGGCGATGAGGCGCAGAAGGGTGGTCTTGCCGCAGCCCGAGCCGCCGACGAGCGAGACGATCTCGCTCTCGCCGACCTCGAGCGTCACGTCGGCGAGCGCGTGGGTGCCGTCGGCGTAGATCTTGGAGAGGCGTTCGAGCTCGAGCATCTAGAGCCGCTCTCGAGCGACATCCTGCCAGCGCACGAGGGGCTTGGTCGCCGCGACGAGCAGGCTGTCCGCCGCCTTGCCCATCAGGGCGAAGGCGATGATGGCGGCAAGGATCTGGTCGGGCTTGCCGAGCTGCTGGCCGTCGACGAGGAGGTAGCCGAGGCCCTCCGAGGCGCCCATGAACTCGGCCGCGACCACGAACATGAAGCCGAGGCCGAGACCGGAGCGGAGCGCGATCAAAAGCTCCGGCAGCACGGCCGGCAGGAGGATTCGTCTGGCGAGCCCCGTCCGGGAGAGGCGGAACACCCGGCCGACCTCGACGAGCTTGCGGTCGACGGAGAGAATCGCGCCGGCGACGCCGAGATAGACCGGGAAGAAGGTGCCGACCGCGATGAGGGCCACCTTCGAGGCCTCGAAGATGCCGAACCACAGGATGAACAGGGGTACCCAGGCGATCGACGGGATGGCGCGCAGCGCCTGCAGCGTCGGGTCGAGGAGGCGCCGCGCCCAGTCGCTCGTGCCGGAGAGCGCGCCGAGGGCGATGCCGCTCAGGGCGCCGAGGCCGAAGCCGACGGCGACGCGCCAGAGCGTCGCCCAGGCGTGGGTCGCGAGCTCGCCGCTGCGCGCGAGGGCCCAGAGGGTCTCGCCGATCCGGCTCGGCGGCGGCATCAGCCGGCCTTCCGCGAGGCCCGCCCGCACGGCGGCCTCCCAGCCGAGCGCGAGCGCCAGCGGCAGGGCGAGGCCGAGGGCCCATTTCCATGAGGAGAAAAGCGGCAGCGCGCCGGAGGGGGCCCCGGCGCGCGCGCCCGCTTGCGCCCCGGCGGGCGCCGCGATCTCCGCCATCAAGACGCTCAAGGTCAGTTGGTCGCCCTCGACAGATAGCGCGCGTCGATGAGGTCGTCGACCGCGGCCTTCACGTCGGTCGAGGCCGGGAGGACGCCGGCGTCGCGGAGCGCGAGGCCCGCGGCGAGGATCGACTCGCGCTGCGGCTCGCCGATGACGCTGTGGGTGAGCTCGGTCCGGGTGTCGATCTGGCGGTCGACCACGGCCGGCGCGAGCTTGGTGAAGGCGGCGAAGATCTTCTTGAGCTCGGCGGGGTTGGCGAGGGACCAGCGACGGGCCTCCTCGTAGACGGCGAGGACCCGGGAGACGAGCTCGGGGTTCTTCTTCGCGAACTCCTCGCGGACGTTGAGGATGCCCCAGGTGTTGGCTTCGGGCTTGCGGTAGAAGAGCACGTCGCCGTTCTCGACCTCGGCCGCCGCCATCATCGGGTCGAGCCCGGCCCAGGCGTCGACGTCGCCCCGGTCAAGCGCGAGGCGCCCGTCCGGGTGCTGGAGGAGCACGAACTTCACGTCCTTGTCGGTGAGGCCCGCCTCGGCCAGCGCCCGCACCAGGAAGATGTGCGGGTCGGTGCCGCGGGTGACGGCGACGCGCTTGCCCTTGAGGTCCGCGACCTTCTGGATGCCGGTGTCCTTGCGGGTCACGAGCGCCGTCCACTCGGGCCGGGAATAGACGTAGATCGACTTGATCGGGTTGCCGTTGATCTTCGCGACGAGCGCCGCCGAGCCCGCGGTCGAGCCGAAGTCGATCGAGCCGGCGTTGAGGAACTCGAGCGCCTTGTTCGAGCCGAGGGTCTGCACCCAGCGGACCGCGATGCCGTCCTTCTGGAGCTCCTTCTCCAGGAGCCCCTTCTCCTTGAGGACGAGGCTCACCGGGTTGTAGGTCGCGAAGTCGAGCCGGATTTCCTTGACCTGGCTCCCTTGGGCCCGGGCAGCGTCCGGTATGAAGAACGATCCGAGAAGCGCGGCGGCGGTTCCCGCGAGGAGGTGACGGCGAGAGAATTTCATGTGCTGTCCCCGTGAGTTGCGCGGGGCCTCATGCGAGGATCCTGCCCTCTTCCCCGGCGCTTTAGCGGCACTTGTTCCGCGCCCGCAAGCTGCTGCTCAAATCGGCGCGTGGACAGTGATCTAGCGGGCCGGGTTCCGAGTGTCAAACGGCGTTTGTTATAACGAACAGATGCGCAACCTCTCCCGAGAGGGAGAGGTCGCGTCGCGGCGTCAGCCGCGACCGGGTGAGGGCAAGCCGTGCGGGGCGGAGCCGGCGCAGGCGGCACGACCGCGCCTTCTGTGGCGAGGGCTTGTCCTCACCCCTGCCCCTCTCCCGTTCGGGAGAGGGGTTCGCGTCGCGCGTGCGGAGCGCAGTGCAGACGCCATCCCGCCTGTGCTAAGCCCTTCCCGTGGCCCAGATCCTCGAAGCGCCGGCCGCACGGCTTGAGACCCTGCCCGCCTCCCTCGACGGCGAGCGCCTGGACGACGCTGCGGCCCTGCGGCGGCGGCTCGTGCCGGAGCTGCGGCGTGTGCTCGACGAGGGCCGGGCGGAGGCCGAGGCCGCGCTTCTCAGGGACGGCGACGGCATCGCCTGCGTGCGGCGGCTCTCGGAACTCATGGACGGAGTGGTGCGGGCACTGCACGACAGCGTCGTGCGCCACCTCTATCCGGCCGACAACCCGTCGGCGGCCGAGAAGCTCGCGGTCGTGGCGACGGGCGGCTACGGCCGCGGCACGCTGGCGCCGGGCTCCGACGTCGACCTCCTCTTCCTCCTTCCTTACAAGCAGACCGCCTGGGGCGAGAGCGTCGTCGAGGCGATGCTCTACGTGCTCTGGGACATGAAGCTCAAAGTCGGCCACGCGACTCGCTCGGTCGACGTGTGCATCCGCGAGGCGAAGGCCGACATGACGATCCGCACGGCCCTCCTCGAGGCCCGCTTCCTCCTCGGCGACGAGGCCCTCTACGACGGCCTCATGGCGCGCTTCGACAAGGAGGTGGTGCGCAAGAGCGCGCCCGAGTTCGTCGACGCGAAGCTGAAGGAGCGCGACGCCCGCGTCGTCAAGGCCGGCGCCTCGCGCTACCTCGTCGAGCCGAACGTCAAGGACGGCAAGGGCGGGCTTCGCGACCTCAACACCCTGTTCTGGATCGCGAAGTACGTCTACCGCGTGCGGGAAGCCCGCGAGCTCGTCGAGGCCGGCCTGTTCACGGCGGAGGAGTTCCGGGTTTTCGAGCGCTGCGAGGAGTTCCTGTGGCGCGTGCGCGCGCACATGCATTTCGCGACGGGAAGGGCGGAAGAACGCCTCGGCTTCGACCTGCAGCGCCAGCTCGCCGAGCGCATGGGCTATCGTGCCCGCGGCGCGCTCTCCGGCGTCGAGCGCTTCATGAAGGCCTACTTCCGCGTCGCCAAGGAGGTCGGCGACCTCACCGCCATCGTCTGCGCCGAGCTCGAGGCGCGCCAGACGAAGCATGGGGCGATGCTCGACCGGGTCTTCGGCCGCTTCCGCCGCCGCCGCGGCGGCGAGCTCGAGTCGGACGACTTCACCGTCGACCACAACCGCATCACCGTCGCGGACGAGGGCGCCTTCACGCGCGACCCCGTCAACCTCATCCGCCTGTTCTGGCTCGCCGACCGCCACAATCTCGCGGTCCACCCCGACGCGAGTCGGCTCGCGACCCGCTCGCTCGGGCTCATCGGCCCGACCCTGCGCCGCGACCCCGAGGCGAACCGCCTGTTCCTCGACGTGCTGACCTCCCGCAACGCCCCCGAGGTGGTGCTGCGCCTCATGAACGAGGCCGGCGTGCTCGGCCGCTTCGTCCCCGACTTCGGCCGCGTCGTCGCGATGATGCAGTTCAACATGTACCACCACTACACCGTGGACGAGCACCTCCTGCGCTCGATCGGCGTGCTCGCCGAGATTGACGCCCAGCGGGTCGAGAGCGAGCACCCCCTGTCGCACCGCATCGTGCGCTCGATCCAGAACCGGCGCGCGCTCTACGTCGCGCTGTTCCTGCACGACATCGCCAAGGGGCGGACCGAGGACCACTCGATCGTCGGAGCCCGCATCGCGAGGAAGCTCGGGCCGCGTCTCGGGCTCGATCCGGCCGAGACCGACACCGCGGCCTGGCTCGTCGAGCACCATCTCCTGATGTCGACCATCGCCCAGAGCCGCGACCTCTCGGACCCGAAGACCATCGAGAGCTTCGCCAAGGTGGTGCAGACCATGGAGCGGCTGAAGCTCCTCCTCGTGCTCACCATCGCGGACATTCGCGCCGTCGGGCCCGGCGTCTGGACCGGCTGGAAGGGCGAGCTCCTGCGCACCCTCTACTACGAGACCGAGGTGGTGCTGACCGGCGGCCACTCGGAGCTCGCCCGCATGGACCGGGTGCGGCGGGCGCAGGAGGAGCTGCGCACGGCTTTGGCAGACTGGAGCCCCGAGGCCTTCGAGGCTTACGCGCAGCGGCACTACCCGCCCTACTGGCTGAAGGTCGAGCCCGGGCGGCGGGTCAAGCACGCCCGCTTCGTCGCGGCCTCGCAAGCCGCCGGACGCACGGTCGCCACTAGGGTCGAGACCGACGCCTTCCGGGGCGTCACCGAGCTGACGGTGATGTCGCCCGACCACCCGCGGCTGCTTGCCATCATCACCGGCGCCTGCGCGGCGTCGGGCGGCAACATCGTCGACGCCCAGATCTTCACCACCGCCGACGGCATGGCGCTCGACACCATCTTCGTGTCGCGCGCTTTCGAGCTGGACGCGGACGAGCTGCGCCGGGCCGAGCGGGTCGCGACCGCGATCGAGCGGGCGCTTCGGGGCGAGATCAAGATCGCCGACCTCGTCGCCGAGCGGCGCCCGGCGCGCGAGCCCTCGAAGACGTTCCAGGTACTGCCCGAGGTCGTGGTCGACAACCAGCTCTCGACCCGCCACACGGTGCTCGAAGTGTCGGGGCTCGACCGGCCGGGGCTGCTCTACGACCTCACGACGGTGCTCGGCCGTCTCAACCTCAACATCGCCTCGGCCCACATCGCGACCTTCGGCGAGAAGGCCGTCGACGTGTTCTACGTGACGGACCTCACCGGCACCAAGGTCACGCACCCCGGCCGCCAGGCGGCCATCCGGCGGGCCGTCCTCGAGGTGTTCGAGAGCGAGGCCGAGCCTCTCCGCGCGGCGGCACGCTAGAATGGCTGGGGAAGCCCGCGCCCCCGCGTTGACAGCGCCCATTCCGCATGATGGATCGCCCCGGCTCACGAGGCGACCATGGCGATTTCCCCCGATGTCCGCGACCGGCTGATCGTCGCCCTCGACATGGGCTCGGCCGCCGAGGCGCGGGCGCTCGTGGAGACGATCGGAGACGCGGCGGGCTTCTACAAGATCGGCTATCGCCTCGCCTACGCGGGCGGCCTCGGCTTCGCCGAAGAGCTGATCGGCGCGGGCAAAAAGGTCTTTTTGGACCTCAAGCTGCACGACATCGGCAATACCGTGCAGGAGGGCGTCGAGTCGATCGCCCGGCTCGGCGCGACTTTCCTGACTGTCCATGCCTATCCGCAAACCATGCGGGCGGCGGTCGCGGGCCGGGCCGGGTCCGCTCTGAAGCTCCTCGCCGTGACGGTGCTGACCTCCTACGACGACGCCGATGCCCGCGAGGCCGGCTACGCGCAGCCCGTCGCAGCGCTCGTGGCGGCGCGCTCCGTCCAGGCCCGCGACATCGGTCTCGACGGCATCGTCTGCGCCGCCCCCGAGGCCGCCCGCGTGCGGGCGATCGTCGGCCCGGATCGCCTGATCGTCACCCCCGGCATCCGCCCGGCCGGGTCGGAGAGCGGCGACCAGAAGCGGATCGTCACCCCCGCCGCCGCGATCCAGGCCGGCGCCGACCATATCGTGGTCGGCCGCCCGATCACCGGCGCGGCGGACCCGCGCCGGGCCGCGGCGGCCATCGTGGCGGAGATGGGCGGAGCTTGACGCTTCGTCCGACCTGGGCTTTCGGTCACGCGTTATCATCAGAGGACTCGCCCATGCCCAAAGGCTACATCGTCGCCCGCATCGTCGTGACCGACCCCGAGAAGTATGCCGAGTACGTGAAGGACGCCTCGGAGGCGATCCGGAAATACGGCGGCAGGCCGCTCGTGCGCGGCGGCGCCGTCGAGACGCTCGAAGGCGAGGGGCGGCCGCGCAACGTGGTGATCGAGTTCGAGTCGCTCGAGCAGGCGAAGCGCTACTACCGCTCGCCCGAGTACCAGGCCGCGAAGCGAAAGCGCGAGGGCGCCGGGACCGCCGACATCGTCGTCGTGGAAGGAGCCGCATGATGGCCAAGGGCTATTGGATCGCGCACGTCGACGTGCAGAACCCGGACACCTACAAGAACTACGTCGCGGCGAACGGCGCCGCCTTCGCCAAGTTCGGCGCCCGCTTCCTCGTCCGCGGCGGGCAGCACGAGACCGTCGAGGGCAAGACCCGCAGCCGCAACGTCGTGATCGAGTTCCCGTCCTACGAGGCGGCGCTCGCCTGCTGGAACTCGCCCGAATACAAGGTCGCCAAGGCCAAGCGCGAAGGCGGCGCCGTCGCCGATATCGTCGTCATCGAGGGCTACGACGGCCCGCAGCCTGGCGAGTGAGGCGCCCCCCTCGTCCTATGACCTGCCGCCGTCGACCGAGAGCACCTGGCCCGTGATCCAGCCCGCCTCCTCGCTCGCGAGGAACAGCACGGCGGCGGCGATGTCTCGCGGCGTGCCGAGCCGCTTCGTATGGATCGACTCGACGAGGCGCCTCTGCCCCTCGGGGCCGTAGCCTTCCCATTGCCGCTCGCTCGCCGGGTTCGAGCGCAGGAAGCCGGGCGCGACCGAGTTCACGGTAACGCCGTAGGGGCCGAGTTCCCAGGAGAGCTGCCGGGTCAGCCCGACGAGGGCGTGCTTCGCCGCCGCATAGGCCTGGATGCCGGTGAGGCTCGGGCGAAGGCCCGCCCCGGACGAGATCGTGACGATCCGTCCGTATCCGGCGCGCTTCATGGGCGGCGCGGCGGCCTGCGCCAGCCAGTACGCGCCGTCCACGTTCGCCTGGAACAGCACGCGCCAATCCTCTTCCGCGATCTCCTCGATCGCCCGCCCGATCTGACCCCGCACCCCGCCCGCGGCGAGGGCCAGGACGTCGAGCCGGCCCTCGGCCGCGACCACGGCCTCGACGAGCCGGTGCGCCGCCGCGCGGTCCGAAAGGTCGAGGACGTGGGCGGTCGCGCCGGTCTCCTCCGCCGTGCGCCGCACGCCGTCCCCGTCGAGGTCGGCGACGTGGACCCGCGCGCCGGCGCCGCGGAATCCGAGGGTGATGGCGCGCCCGATGCCCTGGGCCGCGCCCGTCACGATCACGGCGCGGGCGTCAAATCCAAGCCGCATGCCTTGAGAAGCTCCTTGAGGGTCTCGCTCGACCGTGGACGGAGTCTATCGTCATGGACGAGCGACGAGCCGGTCAAGCGCCGGCGCCGGGCCCGCAGCGGTGACGGCTCACATCCACCCCTTCAGCTCGCGATCGACGACGGCGCGGATCACCCGCATCCCCTCTTCCGAATCGTTGAGGCAGGGCAGGTAGGCGAAACGCTCGCCGCCGTTGTCCTCGAAGTAGTGCCGGTTCTCGCCGTTAAGCTCCTCCAAGGTCTCGAGGCAGTCGGCCGAGAAGCCCGGCGCCACGATCGCCAGGCGCTTGACGCCGCCCCGTGCCAGCGCCTTCACGGTCTCGTCGGTGTAGGGCCTGAGCCACTCCTCGTTGCCGAAGCGCGACTGGAAGCTCAGGCGAAAACGCTCCTCCGGCCAGCCGAAGGCCTCGCGCATGAGGCGCCAGGTCTTGTGGCAGTGGCAGTGGTAGGGGTCGCCTTTGAGGAGGTACGACTTCGGCACGCCGTGGAACGACACCAGGATCACCTCGGGCTCGAAGTCGAGCTTCCGGAGGTCCCGCCTCATCGCGGACACGACCGCGTCGATGTAGACCGGGTCGTCGTGGTAGGGCGGCGCGACCCGGATCGCGGGCTGCCAGCGCATGTCCATGAGGGCGCGGAAGGCGTGGTCGCAGGCGGTCGCCGAGGTCGCGGCCGAGTACTGCGGATAGAGCGGCACGAGGAGGATGCGCTCGCAGCCCTCGTCCTGCAGCGCCCGGATGCGGGCCGCGATGGCGGGATTGCCGTAGCGCATGGCCCAGTCGACGACGATGCGGTCCCCCGCCGTCTCGGCGAGGTGAGCGCCGAGCTTCTCGGCCTGAGCCCGGGTGATGGTCTTGAGCGGCCCCTCGTCGCGCTCCTTGTTCCAGATCGAGGCGTAGTCGCGGCCCTTCGGTCCCGGGCGCTTCGTCAGGATGATGAGGTTGAGGACCGGCCACCACAGGAGGCGCGAGGTCTCGATCACGCGCCGGTCCGAGAGGAACTCCTTGAGGTAGCGGCGCATGGACCAGTAGTCGGTCGCGTCCGGCGTGCCGAGGTTGAGGAGGAGGACGCCGATCCGGCCGGCTTTCACCGGCCTATGGTCGGAGGGCAGCCGCGCCGCCCCGGCGAGCACGTCCGACGGCTTGACGATGGTGTTCATGGAATCCGCTCTGAGCCCTGGCCTCGTCACCTACATAAGCCGCGGCTCGCGGCTCGCAAACGCGGGGGCCGGCGGCGACGATTTGCACCCTGACGGCGGCGCCCCGCGTGCTAAGGAAACCGCCGATTCGAGGCCGCCGGAGAAAGTGATGTCCCTCTTCAACCCGTTTCGCCTCATCGCCGCCGCCCTCGCGATCGTGGCGGGCGCGGGCCTCGCCGCGGCCCAGCAGGCGAAGGTCACCTTCGTCCTGACGAACGACGTCTACCAGATGTCCGAGGAGAAGGGGCGCGGCGGCCTCGCGCGGCTCGCCTCCGTGGTCAAGGCCGAGAAGGCCGAGGGAGCCAAGACCGGCCGGACGGTTCTCTTCGTGCACGCCGGCGACACCTGGTCGCCCTGCCTCTTGTGCGGCTTCGACAAGGGCGAGCACATGGTCGCCCTCTTCAACGAGATCCCGCCGGACGTGTTCGTGCCGGGCAACCACGAGTTCGACTTCGGCAAGGAGGTCTACTTCCAGCGCCGCGGAGAGGCGAAGTTCCCCTTCTTCGCCGCGAACCTGCGCGGCCCCGACGGCCGGCCGCTTCCCGGGCACCAGGACCGCGCCATCCTGGACGTGAACGGGGTCAAGGTCGGCATCGTCGGCCTCGCCCTCGAGACGACGCCGGACCTGTCGAGCCCCGGCGACCTCAAGTTCCTGCCGGCGATCGACACGCTGAAGGAGCAGGCCAAGGCCCTGCGCCAGGAAGGCGCCGACCTCGTCGTCGCGGTGACCCACACGGACCTCGCCGTCGACCTCGAGATCGTCCGGCAGCGCCTCGTCGACGTGCTGCTCACCGGGCACGACCACGACCTGCGCCTCTTCTACGACGGGCGCACCGTCATGGCGGAATCGGGCGAGGACGCCCATTATGTGGTCGCGGTCGACCTCGACGTCGCCGTCGCGACGGAGGAGGGGCAGCGCCGCGCGCGCTGGACGCCCCGCTTCCGCATCGCCGCCACCGCCGACGCCGTGCCCGACCCTGCCGTGGCCGCGAAGGTGAAGGCCTACGAGGACGCGCTCTCGAAGGAGCTCGATGTGCCGCTCGGCACGACGGCCGTGGAGCTCGACACCCGCAACGCTTCGGTGCGGGCGCAGGAGAACGGGTTCGGCAACCTCGTCGCCGACGCGATCCGCGCTTCGACGGGCGCCGACGTGGGCATCGTCAACGGCGGCGGCATCCGGGCGGGCCGGACCTATCCGGCGGGCGCGACGCTCACCCGCCGCGACATCCTCTCCGAAATGCCGTTCGGCAACACCACGGTGATGGTCGAGCTGTCCGGGGCCGACATCAAGGCGGCGCTCGAGAACGGGTTCTCGGAGGTGGAGCACCCTTCGGGCCGTTTCCCGCAGATCTCAGGCATGGCGGTCGTGGTCGACCGCGCGAAGCCGAAAGGATCGCGAGTCGTCTCGGTGACGGTCGCGGGGCAGCCGCTCGTCGAGGCGAAGCGGTACCGGCTCGCCACCAACAACTTCATGCTGCGCGGCGGCGACGGCTACGGCATCCTCGCGGCGCAGAAGCGCCTCATCGGCGACACCGACGGCAAGCTCATGGCCGGCGAGGTGATGGCGCATATCCGCAGTCTCGGCACCGTCGAGGCGAAGCCGGAAGGCCGGATCGTCATCCGGTGACGGCGGGCGCCGCAGACGCCGCGACGGCCGCCCCGGTCGCGGCGGCGCTCTCGACGTTCCGCCAGGACCCCGCGACGGTGGGCTGGCGCGCCCTGCCGTTCTTCCGCGACGGCTCGGCCGAGCGCATCGCGGCGGCGGTCGACGCCCGCGCCGCCGCCGGCGCCACGGTGTTGCCGCCCGCCGAGGCCGTCTTCAACGCGCTCAAGCTCACGCCGCTCGAGCGCGTGAAGGCCGTGATCCTCGGCCAGGACCCTTACCCGACCCCGGGTGACGCCCACGGCCTCGCCTTCTCCTATCGGGGCCGGCGGCGGCTGCCGCCCTCGCTCAAGACGATTCTTTCGGAGATGGCCGACGACCTCGGCGGTCCGGCGCCGACGGGCGGCGATCTGAGCGGCTGGGCCCGCCAGGGGGTGCTTCTCCTCAACACCGCGCTCACCGTCGAGGCCGGCGCGGCCGGCGCGCATCTTGGGCTCGGATGGTCGGCGCTGGCCGACCAGGCGGTGGCGGCGGTCTCGGCCGAGCGCCCGGCGGTCGCGTTCCTCCTGTGGGGCGGGCCGGCGCGCCGGCGCGCGGCGCTGATCGACCGCGACAAGCACCTCGTGATCGAGTGCGGCCATCCCTCGCCGCTCAACCGGCTGAACGACTTTCGCGGGACGCGCCCGTTCTCGCGGGCGAACGCATGGCTGGCGGCGCACGGGGAGACGCCGATCGACTGGCGCCTGGACCGCTCGTCTTCCCCTCCGGAGGGGTAGGCGCTCAATCCACCTTCCGCTCGTCCGATATGACCTTGCCGTCGTTCGGCAGGCTGCCGGGCACGACGAAGTCGACGGCGCCCTTCAGCTTAGTCAAATCCTGCAGCGTCGCCGCGACCGCGGCCTTCAGCGCCTCCGTCGGCGAGGCCGCCTCGGCCGCAAGGGTCATCGCGTCGGTCTCGCCTTGCCGGATCACGATGAGGCGCAACCGCCCAAGCTCCGGGTGGCGCCGGCCGATCTCGGCCACCTGCTCGGGACGGACGAACATGCCCTTGACCTTGGCGGTCTGGTCGGCCCGGCCCATCCAGCCCCTGATGCGCAGGTTCGTGCGTCCGCAGGGGCTTTGCCCCGGCATCGCGGCGGTGAGGTCGCCCAACGCGAGGCGGATCTGGGGGTGGCGCGGGTCGAGGTTCGTGACGACGACCTCGCCGACGTCGCCCTCGGGCACCGGGTCGCCCGTGCCGGGGCGCACGATCTCGAGGATCAGGTCTTCGTTCAGGACCATGCCCTCCCGGGCCGCGGTCTCGTAGGCGATGACGCCGACGTCCGCCGTGGCGTAGGCCTGGTAGGCGTCGACGCCGCGCGAAGAGATCTCCTCCTGGAGGGACTTCGGGAAGGCCGCGCCGGAGACCAGCGCCTTCCTGATCGATGATGCGTCGCGCCCGGCCTTGGCGGCAGCATCCAGAAGAATCTTGAGGAAGTCCGGCGTGCCGCAGTAGGCGACCGGGCGGAAGGCCGCGATCACCTCGAGCTGCTGCTCGGTCTGTCCCGGCCCCGCCGGGATGACGACGCAGCCGAGCGCCCGCGCTCCCGAATCCATCATGAGGCCGCCGGGCGTCAGGTGGTAGCCGAAGGTGTTGAGCACCACGTCGCCGCCGCGGAAGCCCATCGCATGCATCGCCCGCGCGACGCCCCAGGGGTCGCTCTGCGTCCCTTCCGGCTCGAAGATCGGGCCGGGCGAGGTGAACAGCCGGCCGAACGCGGAGAGCGGCTCCGGCACGAAGCCGGCGAAGGGCGGATCGGCCTTCTGCAGGGCCGGCAGCTCGGACTTGCGCAGGATCGGCAGCCGGGCGAGCGCCACCCGGCTCGCCACCGCGCGCGGGTCAACCCCTTTCAGGCGCTCGGCATAGGCCGGCGCCCGCATCGCCGCCGCGATTGTCGCCGGAAGGCGGGCGAAAAGGTCGGCCTCGCGCTCGGCGGGCGGGCGGGTCTCGCGGGGGTCGTGAAATTCGGGCATGGCGGCCTCGTGGGGCGGAGGCGGACAGCCTTCCGGGTCGGGACCGCCGGGTCAAGCCGTGCGAAGGGCGTCGTTCAAATTGGAATCGTTTCGCGCTATCGTCAGCCCGATGGACCGCCGCAGCCTCTACGACGACGACATCTACGCCTGGGCGCAGCAGCAGGCGGAGGCTCTGCGCCGCCTCGCCGAGACGCGACGGGATTTGCCCAACGAGCTCGACCTGGAGAACGTGGCCGAGGAGATCGAGGCTGTGGGGAGATCGGAGCTGCGCGAAGTCGAGAGCTTCATCCGGCTGATATTCGTCCATCTCATCAAGGCTGCATCGGCGCCGCAGGCTCGGCCATACCGGAAGTGGGAAAAGGAGGTTCGGGTCTTTCGTGCCGATCTCCTGAGAAATCTAACCCGTTCGATGCGGGCGATGATCGACGTGAATTCCGAATGGAAGCTCGCCATCATCAAAGCGGACGGCGAGTTATCCGAAGACGGCGACGAGATTCTTCTAGGATTGTCGGTCGAATCGCCGTTCTCGCTAGAAGAGCTGACCGGAGAGGACTTCGATTTCGAGAAAGCCGTTGCCCGGATCACGAAGGGCGGTTGACTTCCGGCTCAGGCGAGCCAGCGCTTCCTGCGCTTGTAGCTCTTCACCTCGCGGAAGCTCTTCTTCGCGCCCTCGGCGACGCCGAGGTAGAACTCCTTGACGTCCTCGTTCTCGCGCAAGGATCGCGCCGGGCCGTCCATGACGACGCGGCCGGTCTCGAGGATGTAGCCGTAGCCGGCGTACTTCAGCGCCATGTTGGTGTTCTGCTCGGCGAGGAGGAAGGACACGCCCTCGCTCTCGTTGAGCCTGCGCACGATCTCGAAGATCTCTTCGACGATCTGGGGGGCAAGGCCCATGGAGGGCTCGTCCAGGAGAATCATCTTGGGGCGGGACATCATGGCGCGGCCGATGGCGCACATCTGCTGCTCGCCGCCCGAGGTGTAGCCGGCCATGGCGCCGCGGCGCTCCTTCAGGCGCGGGAAGTAGCCGTAGACCGCCTCGAGATCGCGCCGGATCGCGGCGTTGCCGTCGCGGCGGGTGAAGGCGCCGGTCAGGAGGTTCTCCTCGATCGTGAGATGGCCGAAGCAGTGGCGGCCCTCGAGCACCTGGATGCAGCCGCGGCGCACGAGCTCGTTCGGGGACGACCTGTCGACGCGCTCGCCCTCGAACTCGATCGAGCCCTTGGTGACCTCGCCGCGCTCGGTGCGGAGCAGGTTCGAGATCGCCTTCAGGGTCGTGGTCTTGCCGGCGCCGTTCGCCCCGAGGATCGCGACGATGCCGCCGCGCGGCACGGCGAGCGACACGCCCTTCAGCACCAGGATCACGTGGTCGTAGATGACCTCGATGTTATTGACGACGAGGATCGCGTCCGCGGGCGCGGGCTCGGGGGCGGTCTTCGCGGCGAGGGCGGCGGACATGGTTTACGTGGGACTCCGGGATGCTCCCTCTCCCGCGTGCGGGAGAGGGTTGGGGCGAGGGGAGCCGGGGCTGGCCCTCACCCCGTCGCTTCGCGACGCGACCCTCGGGTCAAGCCCGAGGGCAGGCCCTCTCCGGCTCCGCGGGAGAGGTGAAGATCACGACTGCTTGGCGCAGCTCTCGCTCCGCTTCGGCCAGCCGGTGTTCTTTTCGGCGTAGTCCTTGGCGCCGGCCTCGATCAGGGGCCGGACCTTGTCCTTCATGGGCTCCATCCAGTCCGAGGCCTTCTGCCACTTCGTGCCGTCCCACTCGGCGACGAAGACCTTGTGGTGGCCGTTGTGGTCCTCGCAGGAGACCTTCACCGGCGCGGCGAAGCCCTCCATGCCGAGCTCCTTCAGGCGCGCCTCGGTGATGTTGAGGGCCTCGAGGCCTTTGCGCACGTCCTCGCCGTTGACCGCCTTCTTGCCGGTGATCGCCTGCGCGGTGCGGATCGCCTCGGCGATCAGCATCGAGTTGTAGACGCCGCGGTTGTAGAGGTTGTCGCCGACCTTCTCCCGCGGATACTTCGACAGCCCCTTCTCGACGACGTGCTTCTGGATGTCGCGGATGACGCCGAAGTCGGTGCCGACGGCGTGGAAGTCGAGCGACTTGTAGCCCTTGGCCTCGGCGCCGCCCGCCCGGGCGTCGTCGTCGCCGCCGGCCCACCAGACGCCGACCATCTTGTTCATCGGGAAGCCGTTGCGCACCGCCTCCTTGACGGCGGTCGGGTTCATGGCGCCCCAGCCCTGGAGGTAGATCCAGTCGGGCCGGTCGCGGCGCACGTTGAGCCAGATCGCGCCCTGGTTCTGCATGTCCTGGGCGGCGACCGGATAGAGGACGAGCTGGAAGCCGAGCTCCTTCGACAGCGCCTCGAGCAGCGGGATCGGCTCCTTGCCATAAGGCGCGTCGAGGTGGAGGAGGGCGATCTTCTTGCCCTTCAGCTTGTCCATGCCGCCTTCCTTCTCGGCGGCGTGCCTGATGAACACCGAGGCGCCGTCCCAGTAGGTCACCGGCGGGTTGAAGATCCACGGGAAGACGTTGCCGTCCGCCGAGGGGGAGAGGCCGTAGGCCATGGACAGCATCGGGATCTTGTCGACCGCGGCCTTCGGGATGAGCTGGAGGGTGATGCCCGTCGAATAGGGGTTCACGACCGCCGGGTTCTTGCCCTTGATCGACTCGTAGCACTCGACGCCCTTCTTGGTGTCGTAGCCGGTCTCGCACTCCTCGATGGCGATCTTGACCCCGCCGATGCCGCCGTCGCGCTCGTTCAGCATGCGAAGATAGTCGTGCATGCCGTCGGCGATCGGGATGCCGGAGCCGGCGAAAGGTCCGGTGCGATAGGTCAGGAGGGGCACGTAGATCGAGTCCTGCGCGGACGCAGGCAGGACCATGGCCCCGATCAGGGCGGCTGCGGCCCCGAGCTTCAGCTTGGTGAATGACATCCGTTCCTCCTGTTCCGTCCGGTCCCGCGGACCGGCTTCTCCAAGAATTCCCAGTCTTTTTCCGAGGCCCGCCTGGGCCGGCCGGCCGTTCAGTAGGGGAACGGCCAGACCCGGAGCTTCTGCTTGCCGATCTGCCAGAGCCGCGCGAGGCCGTGCGGCTCGACGATCAGGAAGAAGATGATGAGAGCCCCAACGATGAGAAATCGCAAGTGCTCGATGGTCTCGGAGCCGATCGAGAGCCCGAACGGGCTCAAGATCGCGGGCAGCACGATGCCGAGGACGATCGGCATGATGTAGATCAGCGCCGCGCCGAAGAAGGAGCCGACGAGGCTGCCCAAGCCTCCGATGATGATCATGAACAGGACGAAGAAGGACTGGTTGATGTCGAAGACCGTGTATTCGGCCCCGCCGTACCAGAAGAACACCAGCATCGCGCCTGCGACGCCGCAGTAGTAGGACGACACCGCAAACGCCAGGAGCTTCGACTGGAGAAGCCTGATCCCCATGAGCTCGGCCGCGATGTCCATGTCGCGGATCGCCATCCACATCCGCCCGATGCGCCCGTGGACGATGTTCGAGGCGACCCAGGTCAGGAGGATCACGAGGGTCAGCACCACGAGGTAGCGGGTCTGGGGGGTGGCGGTCGGGCCGACGACCGGCACGCCGAGGAAGGTGCGCAGGGGCGCGTCGATGGCGCCGGACACGTTATAATTGTAAAGCCAGGGCACCCGGTTGAAGCACCACTGCAGGAAGAACTGCGCCGCGAGCGTCGCGACCGCGAGGTAGAAGCCCTTGATCCGCAAGGAGGGCAGGCCGAACAGCACCCCGATGCCGGCCGAGAACAGGCCGGACGCCAGGACCCAGACGATCACGTTCACGCCCGGGAAGGCGGTCATCAGCTTGTAGCAGGCGTAGGCCCCGACCCCCATGAAGGCGCCGGTGCCGAGCGACAGGAGGCCGGCGTAGCCGGTGAGGAGGTTCAGGCCGATCGCGGCAAGCGCGAAGATCAGGAACGGGATCAGCACCGCCTGGAGCAGGAAGTCGCTCCCCGTGAAAGCGACGACGTAGGCGGCGAGCACGACCGCCGCGATGCCGATGCGGTCCTGCCTCAAGGGGAACACCGCCATGTCGGCGGCGTAGCTCGTCTTGTATTGCCCGGCCTCGCGGTAGAACACGTCAGCCTCGCCGGGCTCGGGCGAATGGCGAATGGCGAATGGCGGATGGAACGTCCGCCTCCTCCCTATTCGCCATTCGCCGTTCGCTATTCGCCATCGTCACACCCGCTCAATGATCTTCTCCCCGAAGAGCCCCTGCGGCCGGTACAGCAGGAACAGGAGGGCGATCATGTAGGCGAGCCAGGTCTCGATGCCGCCGCCCAAGAGCGGCCCCCAGTAGAACTCGCCGATCTTCTCGCCGACCCCGATGATGAGCCCGCCGACGATCGCCCCGGGGATCGAGGTGAAGCCGCCGAGGATCAGCACCGGCAGGGCTTTCAGCGCGATGACCTGGAGGGCGAAGGACACGTCCGAGCGCGCCCCCCACATGATGCCGGTGACGAGCGCCACGATCCCGGCCGTGAACCAGACGATGACCCAGATCTGGTTCAAGGAGATGCCGACCGAGAGCGCCGCCTTGTGGCTGTCGGCGACGGCCCTGAGCGCGCGCCCGATGCGGGTCTTCGAGAAGAACACCGAGAGCGCCGCGATCATGACCGAGGCGATCACGGCGGCCGCGATGTCGATGTGCTGGAAGCGCACCCGCCCGCCGAGGATCGCGGCGTCGGTCGAGCCTTGCGGCAGGTGGAGCTGGCTTGCGATCATCTGCTTCGGGTTGCCGCCGAAGATCAGCTCGCCGAGGCCGATGAGGAAGTAGGTGAGCCCGAAGGTCGCCATGAACAGGATGATGTCGGGCTGGTTCACGAGCGGGCGCAGCACGAGGCGCTCGACCGCGACCGCGAGCACCAGCATCACGCCGACGGCGAGGACGAGGGCGAGGAGCGCCGGCACGCCCTTCTCGTAGAGCCCGACGAGGGTGAGCGCCGCGAAGACGACCATGATCCCTTGGGCGAAGTTGAACACCCCCGAGGCCTTGAAGATCAGCACGAAGCCGAGCGCGATGAGGGCGTAGAGCACCCCCGACACGAGCCCCTCCCAGAGCGTCTGGGCGAGGAGGTCCGGCGCGTCGGCCATGAGGACGAAGGGGTCGACCAGCACGTCGTAAATGGGATTGCCGCGGCCGATCGCGCCCGTCCGCGCGGCCACGACGAGGATCGCGGCCAGGGCCGCGAGGCCGAGGGCGACGAGGAGCCGCGTCGTCGTCCGTGGATCGAGGCCGCTCCTGCGGACGGCCGCCGCCTCCGACGCCATCTCCCCCGCCCCGCTCAATGCGCCACTCCCAGGTAGGCGTCGATGACGCGCTGGTCGCGCTTGACCTCATCCGGCTTGCCGTCGGCGATCTTGCGGCCGTACTCCAGCACCACGACCCGATCCGAGAGGTCCATCACGACTCCCATGTCGTGCTCGATGAGGGCGATGGTGGTGCCGAACTCGTGGTTCACGTCGAGGATGAAGCGGGACATGTCCTCCTTCTCCTCGAGGTTCATGCCGGCCATGGGCTCGTCGAGGAGGAGGAGCTCCGGCTCGAGGGCGAGCGCCCGGCCGAGCTCGACCCGCTTCTGCAGGCCGTAGGGCAGCTTGCCGACCGGCACCTTGCGGATCGCCTGGATCTCGAGGAAGTCGATGATGTCCTCGACCACCCGGCGGTGCTCGATCTCCTCCTGCATGGCCGGGCCGAAACGCAGCAGCTGCCAGAAGAAGCTCGCCTGCATCTTGAGGGTGCGTCCGGCCATGATGTTGTCGAGGGTCGTCATGCCCTTGAACAGGGCGACGTTCTGGAAGGTGCGGGCGATGCCGCCGCGTGCCGCCGCGTGCGGCCGCATCCTCGGGCGGCGCACGCCCTTGAAGGTGATGCAGCCGTCGGTCGGGTGGTAGAAGCCGTTGATGCAGTTCAGCATCGAGGTCTTGCCCGCGCCGTTCGGGCCGATGATGGCGCGGATCTCGCCTTTCCGGATGTCGAACGACACGTCGGTCAAGGCTTTGACGCCGCCGAAGCCGAGGGACACGTTCTCGACCGCGAGCAGCACGTCGCCCTTGGCGGCGACAGGCAGGTCGGGGGCTCTCACGACGGCAAGCCCTTCACTCCGCCGCTTCCAGCATGGGCGTTGCCTCGACCGGATAGGTCTTCATGTCGCGGATTCTGACTCTCGCCGCGATGATGCCCTTGCGGCCGTCCTCGAAGGTGACCTCGGTACGGATATCGGCCTCGGACGAGCCGTCGTAGAGCGCCTTCACGAGCGGCTCGTAGCGCTCGGCGATGAAGCCGCGGCGCACCTTCTGGGTGCGGGTGAGCTCGCCGTCGTCGGCCTCGAGCTCCTTCGGCAGGATGAGGAAGCGGCGCACCTGCGCCCCGCCCATGCGCGGCTCGGTCGAGAGCGACCGGTTCACCTCGTCGACGTGCTTCTCGATCATGTCGTAGACGAGGGGGTGGCCGGCGAGCTCCTGGTAGGAGGCGTAGGTGACGCCGTTGCGCTCGGCCCAGTTGCCGACCGCGATGAGGTCGATGTTGATGAAGGCGGCGACGAAGTCGCGCCCCGCCCCGAAGGCCACCGCCTCCTTGATGTTCGGGTAGAACTTGAGCTTGTTCTCGACGTACTTCGGCGGGAACAGGGAGCCGTCGCGCATGCGCCCGACGTCCTTCGCCCGGTCGATGATCTTGAGGTGGCCGGTCTGGTCGAAGAAGCCGGCGTCGCCGGAGCGCACGAAG
>DASVPW010000069.1:0-10199 GCA_036389455.1 Beijerinckiaceae bacterium | reverse complement strand
GGTCGACGCCATCATCGGCTTCGATCCGGGCGCCAAGGTCAAGGCCGGCGACGTGCTCGCCCGCGTCTCGACCGACAGCGCCAAGACCCGCGACATCACGGGCGGCCTGCCGCGCGTGGCGGAGCTGTTCGAGGCGCGCCGTCCGAAGGACGCGGCGATCATCGCGGAGAAGTCCGGGACGATCCAGTTCGGGCGCGACTACAAGAACAAGCGTCGCCTGACGCTCAACCCGCACGACGGCTCGGAGCCGGTCGAGTACCTGATCCCCAAGGGCAAGCACATCCACCTGCAGGATGGGGACGTGGTCGAGATCGGCGACTTCATCGTCGACGGCAATCCGGCGCCGCACGACATCCTAGCGATCAAGGGCGTCGAGGAGCTCGCAGCCTACCTCGTCAACGAGATCCAGGAGGTCTACCGGCTGCAGGGCGTGTCGATCAACGACAAGCACATCGAGGTGATCGTCCGCCAAATGCTGCAGAAGGCCGAGATCGTCGACGGCGGCGACTCGGAGCTCCTCGCCGGCGAGCAGCTCGACCGCCTGGAACTCGACGAGATCAACGAGAGGCTCGTAGCCGAAGGCAAGAAGCCCGCGACCGGCGTGCCGGTGCTGCTCGGCATCACCAAGGCGTCGCTCCAGACCCGCTCGTTCATCTCGGCGGCGTCGTTCCAGGAGACCACCCGCGTCCTCACCGAGGCGGCGGTCAACGGCAAGGTCGATACCCTCGAGGGCCTGAAGGAGAACGTGATCGTCGGCTCGCTCATCCCGGCTGGCACCGGCGCGATGGTGACGAACATCCGCACCGTCGCCCAGCGCCGCGACGACATGATCCTGGCGCAGCGCCAAGCCGAGGCTCAGGCCGCTCAGGCGGCCCAGGCGGAGCTTCCGTCGGCTGCCGAATAGACCGGCAAAATCGCAACAAAACTTCAAAGGCCGCCCAAGGGCGGCCTTTTCCTTCCCGATCGCCTACCTATATGAATTCCCGAGCGTTTCGGGACATTTTCCGGTTGACGGGACGCCGGTTGGGGCCTATACGGCCGCCACTTCCGGCTGGCCGTAGGTGAGTGCCGGACGGCGCATCGAGCGCCGTTCAATCCCGCCTAGACGCTGCCGAACTCAACACCGACTGACTTAAGCGTCAGCTGGGCACGACCGCGACGGGCTTCCGCCGTGGTCCTCTGCGAGGGCAGCGCGCCAAAGGCCACCTTGGCCGCTGGCGCGAATTCGCTTTGCGCACGGCTTTGTACGACTTCAAAGCCGTCCGCATCGAACCGTCGAGTAGAAGCGAACGGCCGCCGTGCGGCTAGGACAGAAGGGCATCGGATGCCGACCATCAGCCAGCTGATCCGCAAGCCGCGGACGGCCCAGAAGAGCCGGAACAAGGTTCCCGCGTTGGACGCCTGCCCGCAGAAGCGGGGCGTCTGCACGCGCGTCTACACCACGACCCCGAAGAAGCCGAACTCGGCGCTCCGCAAGGTCGCCAAGGTCCGCCTGACCAACGGCTACGAGGTGATCGGCTACATCCCGGGCGAGGGCCACAACCTCCAGGAGCACTCGGTCGTCATGATCCGCGGCGGCCGCGTCAAGGACCTGCCCGGCGTGCGCTACCACGTGCTCCGCGGCGTCCTCGACACGCAGGGGGTCAAGAACCGCAAGCAGCGCCGGTCGAAGTACGGCGCGAAGCGTCCGAAATAAGGTCGGAGGAAAGCATGTCCCGCCGCCACCGCGCCGAGAAGCGCGAGATCATCCCGGACCCGAAGTACGGCGACGTCGTCGTCACGAAGTTCATGAACTCCGTGATGTACGAAGGCAAGAAGTCGGTCGCCGAGAACATCGTCTACGGCGCCTTCGACATCATCGAGAGCCGTGCCAAGGCGAACCCGCTCGAGGTATTCAAGGCAGCGCTCGACAACGTCGCGCCGGCGATCGAGGTCCGCTCCCGCCGGGTCGGTGGCGCGACCTACCAGGTGCCGGTCGAGGTCCGCCATGAGCGCCGGCAGGCGCTGGCGATCCGCTGGCTGATACAGGCCGCCCGCGGCCGCAACGACAAGACCATGGTGGAGCGGCTCTCGGCCGAGCTTCTGGACGCCGCCAACAACCGCGGCAACGCCGTCAAGAAGCGCGAGGACACGCACCGGATGGCCGAGGCCAACCGCGCCTTCTCGCACTACCGCTGGTAACGGCGACCCTTCGGAGCTTTTGAGCGATGCCCCGCACGCACGCGATCGAGGACTACCGCAACTTCGGCATCATGGCGCACATCGATGCCGGCAAGACGACGACGACCGAGCGGATCCTCTACTACACCGGCAAGTCGCACAAGATCGGCGAAGTCCATGAGGGCGCGGCCACCATGGACTGGATGGAGCAGGAGCAGGAGCGCGGCATCACGATCACGTCGGCCGCCACCACCTGCTTCTGGCGCGAGAAGCGGCTGAACATCATCGACACCCCCGGCCACGTCGACTTCACGATCGAGGTCGAGCGCTCGTTGCGCGTGCTCGACGGCGCGGTGTGCGTGCTCGACGGCAACCAGGGCGTCGAGCCCCAGACCGAGACGGTGTGGCGCCAGGCCGACAAGTACGACGTCCCTCGCGTCGTGTTCGTCAACAAGATGGACAAGATCGGCGCCGACTTCTTCAAATGCGTCGACGACATCGTGAAGCGGGTCGGCGGCAAGCCGGTCTGCCTGCAGCTGCCGATCGGCTCGGAAAGCAACTTCCAGGGCATCGTCGACCTCATCAAAATGAAGGGCGTCGTGTGGTCGGGCGAGGCGCTCGGCGCGACCTATGACGAGATCGAGGTCCCGGCCGACCTCAGGGACCAGGCGGGCGAGTACCGGACGAAGCTGGTCGAGGCCTGCGTCGAGCTCGACGATGAGGCCATGACGGCGTACCTCGACGGCCAGGAGCCGGACGAGGCGACGCTGCGCCGTCTCGTGCGCCTCGCCGTGCAGAAGCGCGCCTTCCACCCGGTCCTGTGCGGCTCGGCGTTCAAGAACAAGGGCGTGCAGCCGCTCCTCGACGCCGTCGTCGACTACCTGCCGTCCCCCGCCGACCGCGGCGCGATCCCGGGCATCGATCCGAACACGGACCAGCCGGTGGAGCGCCGCCCGATCGACACCGATCCGTTCTCCATGCTCGCCTTCAAGATCATGGACGACCCCTTCGTCGGCACGATCACCTTCTGCCGCGTCTATTCGGGCAAGGTCGAGTCGGGCACCGGGATCCTGAACTCGACGCGCGAGAAGAAGGAGCGGGTCGGGCGCATGCTCCTGATGCACGCGAACAACCGCGAGGACATCAAGGAGGCCTACGCCGGCGACATCGTGGCGCTCGCCGGTCTCAAGGAGGTCCGCACCGGCGACACCCTGTGCGATCCGCAGAAACCCGTGATCCTCGAGAAGATGGAGTTCCCGGAGCCGGTCATCGAGATCGCGGTCGAGCCGAAGTCGAAGGCCGACCAGGAGAAGCTCGGCGTTGCCTTGGCGAAGCTCGCCGCCGAGGACCCGTCCTTCCGCGTCTCGACCGACCAGGAGTCGGGCCAGACCATCCTCAAGGGCATGGGCGAGCTCCACCTCGACATCAAGATCGACATCCTGAAGCGCACCTATAAGGTCGACGCCAACATCGGCGCGCCGCAGGTCGCCTACCGGGAGCGGCTCAGCCGCGCCACCACGGTCGACTACACCCACAAGAAGCAGACCGGCGGCTCGGGCCAGTTCGCCCGCGTCAAGATCGTGGCCGAGCCGAACGAGCCAGGCGCCGGTTACGTGTTCGAGTCGAAGATCGTTGGCGGCAACGTGCCGAAGGAGTACATCCCGGGTGTCGAGAAGGGCCTCGAGAGCGTGCTCGGGGCGGGCGTGCTCGCGGGCTTCCCAGTGGTCGACCTCAAGGTCCAGCTCGTCGACGGCGCCTACCACGAGGTCGACTCGTCGGCGCTCGCCTTCGAGATCGCGTCCCGGGCGGCGCTGCGCGAGGCGCTGCAGAAGGGCCACTCGGTCCTGCTCGAGCCGATCATGAAGGTCGAGGTGGTGACGCCGGAGGACTATACCGGCTCCGTCATCGGCGACCTCAACTCGCGGCGCGGGCACATCCAGGGCCAGGACATGCGCGGCAACGCGGTCGTCATCAACGCGATGGTGCCGCTCGCCAACATGTTCGGCTACGTCAACACGCTCCGCTCCATGTCTCAGGGGCGCGCGACCTACACGATGCAGTTCGACCACTACGAGGAGGTTCCTCGCGGCGAGGCCGACAAGGTCATGGCGAAGTACGCCTAAGCGGCGCGCCTCGCCGACCGGCAGAGACACAACGGTAGAACACCCCACGAAGGAGTTGGGCAATGGCCAAAGAGAAGTTCGCGCGGACGAAGCCGCACTGCAACATCGGGACGATCGGTCACGTCGACCACGGCAAGACGTCGCTGACGGCGGCGATCACGAAGGTCCTGGCCGAGACCGGCGGTGCGACGTTCACGGCCTACGACCAGATCGACAAGGCGCCGGAGGAGAAGGCGCGCGGGATCACGATCTCGACGGCGCACGTCGAGTACGAGACCACGAACCGGCACTACGCGCACGTCGACTGCCCCGGGCACGCCGACTACGTCAAGAACATGATCACCGGCGCGGCCCAGATGGACGGCGCGATCCTGGTCGTGTCGGCGGCGGACGGCCCGATGCCGCAGACCCGCGAGCACATCCTGCTCGCGCGCCAGGTCGGCGTGCCGGCGCTCGTGGTGTTCATGAACAAGGTCGACATGGTCGATGACCCGGAGCTCCTCGACCTCGTCGAGCTCGAGGTGCGCGAGCTGCTCTCGAAGTACGACTTCCCGGGCGACGACATCCCGATCGTGAAGGGCTCGGCCCTGATGGCGCTCGAGGACAAGTCGCCGGAGATCGGCAAGGAGGCGGTGCTGAAGCTGATGGCGGAGGTCGACCGCTACATCCCGCAGCCGGAGCGTCCGATCGACCAGCCGTTCCTGATGCCGATCGAGGACGTGTTCTCGATCTCGGGCCGCGGCACGGTGGTGACGGGGCGCGTCGAGCGCGGCGTCGTCAAGGTCGGCGAGGAGGTCGAGATCGTCGGCCTGCGCGACACCCAGAAGACGACGGTGACCGGCGTCGAGATGTTCCGCAAGCTGCTCGACCAGGGCCAGGCCGGCGACAACGTCGGCGTGCTGCTGCGCGGCACGAAGCGCGAGGACGTCGAGCGCGGCCAGGTGGTGTGCAAGCCGGGCTCGGTGAAGCCGCACACGAAGTTTAAGGCCGAGGCCTACATCCTGACCAAGGAGGAGGGCGGCCGCCACACGCCGTTCTTCACCAACTACCGGCCGCAGTTCTACTTCCGCACGACCGACGTGACCGGCGTCGTCACTCTGCCCGAGGGCACCGAGATGGTGATGCCGGGCGACAACGTCACCATGGAGGTGACGCTGATCGTTCCGATCGCCATGGAGGAGAAGCTGCGCTTCGCCATCCGCGAGGGCGGCCGGACCGTCGGCGCCGGCGTCGTCGCCTCGATCGTGGAATGAGGCACATCCAAAGAGACGGCGCGGCGGGCTCCGCCGGCCGCGTCCTTTCTCGTGAACGGGTCAACCCATGAACGGCCAGAACATCCGCATCCGCCTCAAGGCGTTTGATCACCGCATCCTCGACGCCTCGACGCGCGAAATCGTCTCGACGGCGAAGCGGACGGGAGCGCAGGTCCGTGGGCCGATCCCGCTGCCGACGCGGATCGAGCGCTACACCGTCAACCGCTCGCCGCACATCGACAAGAAGTCGCGCGAGCAGTTCGAAATGCGCACCCACAAGCGGGTGCTCGACATCGTGGACCCCACCCCGCAGACCGTGGACGCGCTGATGAAGCTCGACCTCGCCGCGGGCGTGGACGTGGAGATCAAGCTCTGAGCCGTTTAGGCTCGGAGCGGTCGGACAAGCGCCTCAGAGGATACGCACATGCGCTCAGGCGTCATCGCACAGAAGGTCGGGATGACTCGCGTCTTCACGGATGCGGGCGAGCACGTCCCGGTGACCGTCCTGAAGGTCGACAACTGCCAGGTCGTCGCCCACCGGACGAAGGACAAGAACGGCTACACGGCGCTGCAGGTCGGCGTCGGCCGGGCCAAGGTGAAGAACGTCTCGGCCGCCGAGCGCGGCCGCTTCGCGATCGCCAAGGTCGAGCCGAAGCGCAAGCTTGCCGAGTTCCGCGTGACCGAGGACGCCGTCATTCCGGTCGGCGCCGAGATCACGGCCGACCACTTCGTCGCGGGGCAGTTCGTCGACGTGACGGGCACCACCACGGGCAAGGGCTTCGCCGGCGGCATGAAGCGCTGGAACTTCGGCGGCCTTCGCGCCTCGCACGGCGTCTCGGTCTCGCACCGCTCGATCGGTTCGACCGGCGGGCGCCAGGACCCGGGCAAGACCTTCAAGAACAAGAAGATGCCGGGCCACCTCGGCGTCGAGCGCGTGACGACGCAGAACCTGCGCGTCGTGCAGACCGACGTCGAGCGCGGGCTGATCCTGGTCGAGGGCGCGGTGCCCGGCGTCGCCGGCGGCTGGATCCATGTTCGCGACGCGGTCAAGCGCAAGCTCCCGGCCGAGGTTCCGATGCCGGGCCGGTTCCGCGGTCCCGCCGACGAGGCCGCTGCCGCGGAGGCTCCGGCCCAAGAGGCGACTCCGGCCGCGCCTGAGGAGAACGCGTGATGAAGATCGACATCAGCACCCTCGACGGCGGCAGCGCCGGCTCGGTCGAGCTCGACGAGGCGATCTTCGGCCTCGAGCCGCGCCCGGACCTCCTGCAGCGCTGCGTGCGCTGGCAGCTCGCCAAGCGCCAGGCCGGCACGCACGCCACCAAGGGTCGCTCCGACATCAACCGGACGAAGAAGAAGCTGTACAAGCAGAAGGGCTCGGGCAACGCCCGCCACGGCGCCGCGAGCGCGCCCCAGTTCCGGGGCGGCGGACGCGCCTTCGGCCCGGTGGCGCGCAGCCACGCGCACGACCTGCCGAAGAAGGTGCGGGCGCTCGCGCTCAGGCACGCGCTTTCCGCCAAGGCGAAGGACGCGGCGCTGATCGTCGTCGACGACGTGCGGCTCGAGGAGGCCAAGACCAAGGCGCTCAAGGAGCGCTTCGGCAGGCTCGGCCTCGCGAGCGCGCTCATCATCGGCGGCGCCGAGGTCGACGCCGGCTTCCAGAAGGCCGCCCGCAACATCCCGAACGTCGACGTCCTGCCGGTGCAGGGCATCAACGTCTACGACATTCTGCGCCGCGAGAAGCTCGTTCTCACGCGCGCCGCCGTCGATGCGCTGGAGGCGCGCTTCAAATGAGTCTCGATCCGCGCCACTACGACGTGATCGTGAGCCCGGTCATCACCGAGAAGGCCACGATGCTGTCGGAGCACAACAAGGTCGTCTTCCGGGTCCGCAAGGACGCGACGAAGCCGCAGATCAAGGAAGCGGTCGAGCGGCTGTTCGACGTGAAGGTCGTTGCCGTCAACACGCTCGTGACCAAGGGCAAGGTGAAGATGTTCCGTGGCCGGCGCGGCCAGCGCTCGGACGTGAAGAAGGCGGTCGTGACCCTCGCCGAGGGCCAGTCGATCGACGTCACGACGGGCCTCTAGAGCAGGCAGAGGGTTAAACCATGGCTTTGAAGACCTTCAAACCGGTCACGCCGAGCCTGCGGCAGCTCGTGATCGTCGACCGCGGCGAGCTCTACAAGGGCAAGCCGGTCAAGGCGCTGACCGAGGGCAAGATCGGCACCGGCGGGCGCAACAACCTCGGCCGCGTCACCGTGCGCTTCCGCGGCGGCGGCCACAAGCAGGCCTACCGCTACGTCGATTTCAAGCGCCGCGGGCGCCCGGGCGAGGCCGCGACGGTCGACCGGATCGAGTACGACCCGAACCGCACCGCCTTCATCGCGCTCGTGCGCTACCCGGACGGGGAGCTGTCCTACATCCTCGCCCCGCAGCGCCTCGCGGTCGGCGACTCGGTCGTCGCCGGCGACCAGGTCGACATCAAGCCCGGCAACGCCATGCCGATCGGCAACATGCCGGTCGGCACGATCGTCCACAACGTCGAGCTGAAGGTCGGCAAGGGTGGCGCGCTCGCCCGCTCGGCCGGGACCTACGCCCAGATCGTCGCCCGCGACCAGGGCTACGTCACCCTGCGCCTGAACTCGGGCGAGCAGCGCCAGGTCCACGGCCAGTGCTTCGGCACGGTCGGCGCGGTGTCGAACCCGGACCATATGAACATCTCGATCGGCAAGGCCGGCCGCAACCGCTGGCTCGGCAAGCGCCCGCACAACCGCGGCGTCGCCATGAACCCGATCGACCATCCGCACGGCGGCGGCGAGGGCCGCACCTCGGGCGGACGCCACCCGGTGACCCCGTGGGGCTTCCCGACCAAGGGCAAGAAGACCCGCTCCAACAAGCGGACCGACAAGTTCATCGTGTCGAGCAGGCACGACCGCAAGAAGAAGTAGAGGCTTAAGCCATGGCACGTTCGATCTGGAAGGGCCCGTTCGTCGACGGCTACCTTCTCAAGAAGGCGGAGGCCTCCCGGGCGTCGTCCCGCAACGAGGTGATCAAGATCTGGAGCCGCCGCTCCACGATCCTGCCGCAGTTCGTGGGCCTCACCTTCGGGGTCTACAACGGCCACAAGCACATCCCCGTCTACGTGACCGAGGAGATGGTCGGCCACAAGTTCGGCGAGTTCTCGCCGACCCGCACCTTCCACGGCCACGCCGCGGACAAGAAGGCGAAGAGGAAGTAACATGGGCAAGGCCGCCACCCCCCGCGCGCTGCCCGAGAGCGAGGCCAAGGCGGTCGCGCGCATGCTGCGCGTCTCGCCGCAGAAGCTGAACCTCGTTGCGCAGCTCATCCGGGGCAAGAAGGTCGCGACTGCGCTCGCCGACCTCGAGTTCTCGAGGAAACGCATCTCGCGCGAGGTCCGCAAGTGCCTCGAGAGCGCGATCGCGAACGCCGAGAACAACCACGATCTCGATGTCGACGATCTCGTCGTCAGCCAAGCCTTCGTCGGCAAGGCGCTGGTTCTCAAGCGCTTCCACGCCCGCGCCCGCGGGCGCGGCGCGCGCATTCTCAAGCCGTTCTCGAACCTCACCATCGTGGTTCGGGAAGTCCCTGCCGAAGCGCAGGCGTGAGGTGATCTGATGGGTCAGAAAGTCAACCCGGTCGGTCTTCGGCTCGGCATCAACCGGACCTGGGATTCGCGCTGGTTCGCCCGCAAGGGCGAGTACGCGAAGCTGATGCACGAGGACATGGCGGTCCGCGAGGCGCTGATGAAGCAGCTCAAGCAGGCCGCGGTCTCGAAGATCGTGATCGAGCGTCCGCACAAGAAGTGCCGGGTCACAATCCACTCGGCGCGCCCCGGCGTCGTCATCGGCAAGAAGGGCGCCGACATCGAGAAGCTGCGCCGGCTCGTCGGCAAGATGACCGACGCCGACGTGACGATCAACATCGTCGAGGTGCGCAAGCCCGAGGTCGACGCGACGCTCGTCGCCGAGTCGATCGCCCAGCAGCTCGAGCGCCGGGTCGCCTTCCGCCGCGCCATGAAGCGCGCCGTGCAGTCGGCGATGCGCCTCGGGGCCGAGGGCATCCGGATCAACTGCTCGGGCCGCCTCGGCGGGGCCGAGATCGCCCGCATGGAGTGGTACCGCGAGGGCCGCGTCCCGCTGCACACGTTGCGCGCCGACGTCGACTACGGCACCGCGACCGCGTTCACGACCTACGGCACCTGCGGCATCAAGGTGTGGATCTTCAAGGGCGAGATCCTCGAGCACGATCCGATGGCGCAGGACAAGCGTCTGACCGAGGAAGGCGGCCGCTCGGGCGGACGCCGCGAGCGCGACCGCGAGCAGGCGGCTTAAAGCGCGCCCGAGAGGATTTAGAGGTTCGCCATGCTGCAACCCAAGAAAACTAAGTTCCGCAAGGCCTTCAAAGGCCGCATCCGCGGCCCCTCGAAGGGCGGCACGGAGCTCAACTTCGGCCAGTTCGGATTGAAGGCGCTCGAGCCCGAGCGGGTCACCGCGCGCCAGATCGAGGCGGCGCGGCGCGCGATCACCCGCCAGATGAAGCGCCAGGGCCGGGTCTGGATCCGCATCTTCCCGGACGTGCCGGTGTCGCAGAAGCCGACCGAGGTGCGCATGGGCAAGGGCAAGGGCGCGCCCGAGTTCTGGGCCGCC
>DASVPW010000068.1:0-8987 GCA_036389455.1 Beijerinckiaceae bacterium | reverse complement strand
CTGGGCTTTGGCGGGGGCGAAATAGGATCGACGAGGGCGTAAAGGACGATCTTTCGCTCGGCATGGTTCCGCCGTTATCGGGCCAATGCAATAGTTGCCAACGACAACTATGCTCCGGTTGCGGTGGCCGCGTAAGCGGTCCCCAAGACCACGCTAAAGTCCTGGCGGTCTAGCAGCCGTTAGGCGGGGTTCGGAGGCACCTGGCAACAGAAGCCTCCACTTCATTCTTCGTCCTGGACCAAGCCTGCATGTCCAAAGACCTGATCCGCTACGACCTCCTCGTGCAGGACGCGCTCAAAGGGGTCGTGCGCAAGGTCTTAGGCGACGCGGCGAGAGACGGGCTCGCCGGCGAGCACCACTTCTACATCTCCTTCCGCACCGATTTCCCGGGCGTGCGCCTGTCGAACCGCCTGCGCGAGAAGTACCCGCAGGACATGACCATCATCCTCCAGCATCAGTACTGGGACCTCGGCGTCACCGAGCACGCCTTCGAGGTCGGGCTCTCGTTCTCGGGCGTTCCGGAGCGCCTCCTCGTGCCTTTCGACGCGGTGACCGGGTTCTTCGACCCCTCGGTGCAGTTCGGGCTGAAGTTCGAGCTCAACGGGGAAGCCGAGGCCACGCCGGCCGCGACCCCCGCCCGCCCGACCCGGGGCGCCGGCTCGGAACCTGCCGAGGCGCCGCCGAAGAAGCCGGTCGTGCCGGTGACCGGCAAGAGCGCCGCTCCGAAGCTCGCCGCGAAGCCCCCCGCCGACGGCGAGAAGCCCGCGCGTCCCGAGAAGGTCGAGAAGGCGAAACCCGAGAAATCCGCCGACAAGGCCGATCCCACCGGCGCCGAGGTCGTCAGCCTCGATGCGTTCCGAAAAAAAAATTAGCGCGGAGCCGAGGGGCTCCGCGCTCGCCGCCATCCGTTCTAGATTTGCCGTTCACGTCCGGATCATACCAAGCCGGCGTGGTGGACCGCTAACGCGATATAGCAGCACGCGAGCACGACATAGATCAGACCAACCATGACGCCCTCCGCTCTATAGAGTGACCCCGAGTCGGTCTTTGCTCTCGCAAATTCCATGCTTCGGAGCATGGCCTTACCATAAGCTGCGCTTGGTCCGGATAGCAGGCTAACTCTACTGATTAGGCGGAAAACGAGCGGATATTTGCACGGCCTAAATACCGGAAAGAAAAAAACCGCCGGCGCCTTCCCTTCCCTCTGGTCATTTGTCGGAAAAAGTGGGAAGCTTGTTCCCGGTTGTTCCTGGGAGAATCCCGGAAATGCCAGGTCCCGAGCCCGATTCCCAAAGTCCCAACGGCATCGTCGAACAGATCCTGGCCGCGATGCGGCGGAAGGGCATCGCCCGGGGTAAGCTCGCCACGAAGGCCCTACTCGACGAGAAAACCGTTCGCAACGTGCTCAAGGGTCGACCCGCGCGGGATGATACGATCGCTAGCATCTGCAGGGCGCTCGATCTGGAGCTCGACCGCACGAACGAGATTCCGGAACTTTCCGATGAGGCCCACGGATCGTATCTCCGCGCGCAGTACCGCGATTATGCAGGATATTTCTACGTCTACCGACGCAGCTACATTGATCCGAAACGGATACTAAGGACAATTTTCGAGCTGGCCTGGGCCGAACAGCGGAAGTGCATCACATTCAGCGACTATACACAATTTGAATTCTGTGATAAAATGAACGATTATCGCCCAAAAAGGCGATTTGTACTTCAGCAACTATACCAGCATGGTGCATCTCTGCACTATTGAAAAAGGGGCCGTGCGCCTCATCATGCTCCGTGGGATGCGGACGGACGGCTGCATGTCCGGCGTCGTCCTAGGCTCGGCCGACCTGCCGGGACGCTGCCTGCCCGCGGTCTCGCCGATCTTCTTCCAGCGCGCCGACCGCGCCACTCCCTTCCAAGAGATGCTCAGAAGCATCGGCCCGATGGAAGTCGGCGATCCACTTTATCGTCGGGTGAACGAGCGCCTCGAAGAGATCGAACGCGACGTCGCGCTCTTCGCGCTGTCTTCGACCGGCGCCGCAAGGCCGGGGCTCGCCGGTGTGCCGGAGCATCGACCCCATGGGCGGGCTGGAGACGGGAACGGAAGCGCTCCCGCGCCGGCAGACGAGCGTCCCGCAATGCCGGAGCCTCGCGTGACGCATTGACGGCCGTCTACGGCGCTCGCCAGATCCGGAGCGGGCCGAGGCGCTCAGGTTCTCAACCTCACGATCATCAGCAGTCCGCCCGCCGGCCTGAGCGTAACGCGGTGCACCGGCATGACGGCGTGGCCGTCGGCGAGCTCGAGCCGGGACGCGCGGACGACGGTGGCCAGCACCACGATCGCCTCCTGCAACGAGAAGGCCGCGCCGATGCAGACCCGAGGGCCAGCCCCGAAGGGCAGGTAGGCGAAGCGGTCGATGCTGTCGCGCCGCTCGGCCAGGAAGCGCTCCGGCACGAAGGCTTCTGGCTCGTCCCAAAGCCGCCGGTGGCGGTGGAGCACCCAAGGGGCGATCGTCACGATCGAGCCCTTCGGGATCTTGAGGCTGCCGATCCGGTCTTCTTCCAACGCCGCCCGGCTCATGTAGGGTACCGGCGGATAGAGCCGCATCGCCTCCTCGACCACGGCCTTCGTAAACGCGAGCCGGGGCAGCGCCTGTGTCGTCAGGAGCCCCTCCCCCATCGCGGCATCCACCTCGGCCTCGACCCGCTCGCGGGCGTCCCGATCCTGCGACAGGAGGTACAGCGACCACGTCAGCGCGTTCGCCGTGGTCTCGTGCCCAGCCCCGATGAAGGTGACGATGTTGGCCCGCACCTCCACGTCGGTGAGGCCGCGCCCGCTCTCGGGGTCGGCGGCGCGCAGGAGGAGCGTCAGGATGTCGTCCGGGGCCGGCCCGCCCCCGGCGAGGAGGGCGCGCCGCGCCTCGATCAGCTCGCCCACCACTTCCTCGAAGAAGCGCAGCGCCGGGCGGGCGCGCAGGCGCCCGATCCGCGGCAGCCAGTCGGGCAGGCCGAAGAGGTCGAGGGGGTCGATAGGCCCCAGCGCCTCGAAATAGCGGGTGATGGCGCGCCCGAGGGCGTCGGGGTCGCGCTTGAGGCCGCTCGTGAAGATCGTCCGCTCGAGCACGTCGAGGGTGACGCGGGTCATCTCGAGCGCGACGTCGAGGACGCGCCCGTCGCGCCGCCGCCAGCGCCGCACGAGCCGCTCCGCCGCCGCGATCATCGGCGGCACGAAGCCCGCGACGGTGCGGGGGGCGAACAGCGGCGCAAGGGTGCGCCGCTGGAGCCGCCACTCCTCGCCCTCGGCGGTGAGGAGCCCGTTGCCGAGGCCCGGCGCCAGCACCCGGCGCTGGAGGTCGTCCTTGCGGTAGTTCGCGGCGTTGTCGACGAGGACGTGCCGGATCGCCGCCGGGTCGTGTACGACGGTGACGCGGCCGAGCGCCCCGTCCCCGGCGAGGATCAGGTGCTCGAAATGGTCCTCGGTCCAGGTGGTGAGCGGGTTCGCGCGCAGGGCCTTGAGGAAACCGAACATGTCCGGCGCCGTCCGGCGCGGGACGGGCGCCGGCGGGCGGAACGGCGTCTGCGAAGCGATCACGAGAAAAACCCCGCCGGGGATCGAAGCGCGTCCCTGCGCGTCTTAAGTTAAGGCGGGCCTTAAGTTAAAGGTCTGCGCCCCGTTCAGAAGAGGCCACGATGTCGCCCGTGCCCGCGAGCCGCCAACAGGTCGCCGAAGAGCCCCGCCCTAAGACCCGCACCGAATCCGACACCTTCGGGCCGATCGATGTGCCGGCCGAGCGCTACTGGGGCGCCCAGACCCAGCGCTCGCTGCAGAACTTCCGCATCGGCGGCGAGCGCATGCCGGTGCCGCTGGTGCGGGCGCTTGGCCTCGTGAAGCAGGCCGCCGCCCTCGTGAACAAGGACCTCGGCGAGGTCGAGCCGCGCCTTGCCGACGCGATCGCCGCCGCAGCCGCCGAGGTCGTGCAGGGCAAGTACGACGACGAGTTCCCCCTCGTCGTATGGCAGACCGGCTCCGGCACCCAGTCCAACATGAACGCGAACGAGGTCGTCGCCGCGCTCGCCAACGAGGCGCTCGGCGGCAAGCGCGGCGGCAAGTCGCCGGTGCACCCGAACGACCACGTCAACCGCGGCCAGTCCTCGAACGATTCATTCCCGACCGCCATGCACATCGCGGCGGCGCGGGAGATCGAGGGCCGGCTGCTGCCGGCGCTTCGCCACCTCCACAAGGCGCTCGATGATAAGGCCCGGGAGTTCGCGGACCTCGTCAAGATCGGGCGCACCCACCTCCAGGACGCGACCCCGGTGACGCTCGGCCAGGAGTTCTCCGGGTATGCCGCTCAAGTCGCGCTCGGGATCGGACGCATCGAGGCGACGCTCCCTGGCCTCCATGCCCTCGCCCAGGGCGGGACCGCGGTCGGCACCGGGCTCAACGCCCATCCGGAGTTCGCCGAGCGCTTCGCCGCGAAGGTCGCGGAGCTGACGGGGCTGCCCTTCACCTCGGCCGAGAACAAGTTCGAGGCGCTCGCCTCCCACGACGCCCTGGTGTTCGCGCAAGGGGCGCTCGCGAGCCTCGCCTCCGGGCTGTTCAAGATCGCGAACGACATCCGGCTGATGGGCTCGGGCCCGCGCTCGGGCATCGGCGAGATCTCGCTGCCCGAGAACGAGCCCGGCTCCTCGATCATGCCGGGCAAGGTCAACCCGACCCAAGCCGAGGCCATGACCATGGTCTGCGCCCAGGTGATCGGCAACGCCACGACGGTCGCCTTCGCGGGCAGCCAGGGCCATTTCGAGCTCAACGTATTCAAGCCGGTGATCGCGAACGCGGTCTTGCAGTCGATCCGCCTCCTCGCCGACGCGGCGCTGAGCTTCACCGACCACTGCGTCGTCGGCATCAAGCCGAACCGCGAGCGCCTCGACGAGCTTTTGGGCCGCTCCCTCATGCTCGTGACCGCGCTCGCCCCGAAGATCGGCTACGACAACGCCGCCGCGATCGCGAAGAGCGCCCACAAGAACGGCACCACCCTCAAGGAGGAGGCGGTGCGCTCGGGCCACGTCACGGCGGAGGAGTTCGACTCCGTGGTGCGGCCGGAGACGATGCTTAAGCCGGGGTGAGCGGCCGTTGCCGAGAAGGGCGCAGACATGGCCGACATCATAAGTCTCCGCCGGGCCCGCAAGGAGAAGGCGCGGGCCGAAAAGGACGCGCGGGCGGCGGAGAACCGGGTCAGGTTCGGGCGCACGAAGGCGGAGAAGCGGCGCGCGGAGGCAGAAGAGCGCCTCGCCGAGCGCCGCATCGAGGCGCATCGGCGCGACGACGAGGGCGACGGCGGGTGACGGCCCGGAGGATCGCTCCGGGGCCCCCCGTCGGAAGCGCCCCGAAGATCGTCAAGCGCTCGGTCGCGGTCGCGGGGCACCGCACGAGCGTGTCGCTCGAAGCGCCGTTCTGGGACGAGCTCCAGGCGGTCGCGCGGGAGCGGGGCCGCTCGGCCCAGTCGCTCATCGCCGAGATCGATGCCGGACGGGCGGGGCAGAACCTCTCCTCCGCGATCCGCGTCTTCGTGCTCGCCGCCATGAAGGCGCGGAGCTCAGGCCCGGATTAGCCCGGCGGACGGCCGAGCGCCGCGGGCGGGCGGATGTCCAGCGGCGCCGAGACGGGCGGCGCAATCGACGGGCGCATGGGCGGGGAGCGAACCGGCGTCTCGATCCCCGGCCCTTCGCCGTCGGCCTGCTGCTGCTGGCGCTGCCGGATCTGGCGCTCCGCTTCCTCCCGCTCGCGCAGCCGCGCCTGGCGCTCCGCCTCCTCTCGAGCGCGAACCCTTGCCTGGCGTTCCGCCTCCTCGGCGGCGCGAAGCCGCGCCTGGCGCTCGGCCTCCTCGCGCTGGCGGGCGAGGCGGGCGGCCTCGGCGGCGGCCTGCTCCTGAAGCTGCGCTTGTCGGGCCGCTTCCCTTGCGGCTTCCTTGGCGGCCTCCTCGGCGGCGCGGCGGTCGCGCTCGCGGGCCTGGTCCATGCTCCGGCGTCCGTTCAGCCTCGTGCGCTCGTTCGCCTCCATCTCGAAGGCCTCGATGCGCTCGAGCTCGCGTTGCAGCACGATCGAGGCCAAGCCGTTCGTGAGCGGACCGACGTCGAGCTCCCGCACCGGGGCCGCCATCGGCCCGCGCCAGGCGACCCCGACATAGGGCGGCGTGCCGGTCCAGCCCTTGGGGACCGTGCGGCTCGTGAGCGTGCCGCGGGCGTCGAGGGACAGCGTCTTCACGTCGACGGCGACCGTGCCCTGCCACGCCGCCGCACCGGCATCCGCCGTCACGGGTGAGAGGCGCAAGGTCCCGCCCACCATGGCGGCGGGCGCGGCAACCGTCGCCTGCAGCGGCCCCTTGGCGAGCTCGGCGGCGACGATCCCCTCGAGCCGACGGCCGCCGAGCGGGTCGGCGTCGGCGAGCGCGCGCGGCAAGGCGCGGTCGAGGGCGCCGGGATCGGCGCTCGGGATCTTCAGGCCGGCGAGGCGGACGTCGCCGGCACCGGCGAGGTTCGCGACGACGCCGGCGAGGCTCTCCCCCGCGGCGCCGAAGCGCAGCGTCCCCGACAGGCGCCCGGCGAAGGGCGACGGGCCGATCACGGCTTCGAGCGATGCGTTCTCGACCGCGCCCTCCCCGATGAAGGAGGCGAGCGAGCCCTGGCGGGTGATCGAGAGCCCGCCGGTGAGGCGCCCCTGCGCGAAATCCGCCGCGAAATCGCGGACGATCACGCCCTCGGGCGTGATCGTGAAGGTGAAGGCGGCGTTCTCGGCCCGGTGCCCGCGGCCGAGCTCGGCGAGCCTCGCCTGGACCGCGACCTGGCCGCCCTGGATCAGGCGCCCGCTCTCCCCGAACCGCGCCGGCGACCACAGCGCGGCCGGGCGCGTCTCGCGGGCCGGGTTGAGGGCGAGCGAGGCCGCGAGCCACGGCAGCGATAGGCGGTCGAGGGCGATCGTCCCGGTCACGTCGGCGCGCGAGCGGGCGGCGAGCCGCGCCTGCACGCTCCCGTCGGCGATGCGCCCGGTCGCCTCGATCCGCGAGGAATCGCGCTCGCGCCCGAGCCCGATCCGCATCTGGACCGGCACCGGCGGGTCGACCCCGGCGCCATCGCCGAGGAGAACCAGGAACGGCGTCACGTCGGGGGTCGACAGGGTCGCCTCGCCCGAATCCACCACGTCGTCGCCGGAGCCGAGCGCGAAAGGCCGTGTGGTGTGGACCTTGACCCCGCCGACCTCGCCCTCGACCGTCACGTTGAACAGCCCGGCGACCCGGACCCCCTTCAGCTCCATGTCCGACGGACGCCGCAGCACCGGCACGGCGGGCTTGTCGACCCAGATGCCGGTGTTCTCGGTCGCAAGCCGGATGCCGAGGCTCTCGGTGACGCCGTCGGCGGAAACCACGGTCGCCTCGAACCGGCCGCCGGCGGCGCGGCCGTTGGCCGTTGTGCGCAGGCGCGGCGCCGCCGAGCGGGGGTCCGCCCCGGCGCGCTCCGCGGTCACCTCGAGGTCGAGGTCGCCCTCGCGCAGGAAATAGGGCACGAGCCGGGAGACTCCGCCGATCCACACTCGCCCGAGGAGGTCGACGAGGGGCGCCGCGCGCTTCGCCGCCACTTTGCCGGCGATCCGTCCCGAGCCGTCGGGCTCGATGCGCCCGCTGACCTGGGCGTTCGCGCCGGCGAGATCGACGATGTCGAGCGCGTCGACGGCGAGCGCCGGCCCGTCCGAGCGGATGCGAGCGGAGATCCGCCCGATCCCCTCGCGCCCGCCGTGGCGCACGCCGCGGGCATCGAGGATGAGGCCGAGGTCGAGGTTGCGGATGCCCTCGAACACGCTGCCGAGCTGCGGGAAGCGGTCGAGGTCGAGGCCCTGGACCCCGACCTGCGCGTCAAGCTTGCCGCGGGCGTTCCCCTCCGGCGCGGTGAAGCGCGCGCTGCCGGTCACGGTCGCGTCGCCGATCCTCATGCGCAGGTTGCGGAAGGAGGCGACCGGGGGTGCGAAGCCCACGTCGGCGGAAGCTTCGAGCGGCTGGCCCTCGATCGCGGCCGCGAAGGGCAGCGCGATGTCGAGCCGGCCGAGATAGCGCAGCAGCCGGTCGGTGCCCTCGGAGGCGATCGTCACCCGGCCGGCGCCGCCGCCCTCGGTCGTCAGGCCGATCTCGCCTTCGGCCGCGACCCTGGTCTGGCCGGGGGCCGTGAACTCGAGCCGCCGGACCTCGGCCCGGCCCTTCCTCAAGGCCGCCCGCAGCCCGAAGCCCGACAGCTCCTCCTGGGCAAGGCCGATGCTCGTCAGAGACAGGTCGAGGTCGATCGGCAGCGCGACCGGGGGCAGGCCCCAGCGGCCCATGCGGGCCTTGAACTCCTGCCCGCTCGCCGAGAGGAGGAAGCTGTCGACGTCGAGCCGCCTGCCCTCGAGCTTGAGCGCGAGGGCAGGCTCGTCGATGCGGATCGATCCGCTGCCGGCAAGCCTCAAGCTTGCGCCGCCCTCTCCGGCCTCGAGGGACAGGGCGTCGAGCTCCAGCGTCCCGCCGGCGGTCTTGAACCCGGTCTGGATCGCGACCGGGATCGGGATCCCGGCCGCCGCGACCTGGGCCGGGGGACCGAAGAGGATCTTGGCGCTGCCGGAGACCCCGGGGGTCGCGCCGCCCTCCCCCGCCGCGAGCGCGATCCTGGCGTCGATGTCGAAGCGCGGATGGATGTCGCCGCCGCCCGTGAGCTTCACCGGCACGGTGCGGTCGGGCGCGAGTTCCCCGGTCGAGAGACGGAACGGCACCCCCGCTGTCATGCCGTCGACCCGCCATGGGCCGGCGAGCGTCTGGCCTTCGATCCGCACGGTCTCGGCGAAGAACTGGTCGGTGCGCCCGGTCGCCGGCGCGACCGTGGTGACGAGGAGCTGCCCGATGCGCAGGTCCTCGAAAGCCCAGGCGCGGCTCAAGCCGTCGCCGGCGAGGTCGGGGGGCAGGCGCCAGGCGCCGT
>DASVPW010000067.1:0-9427 GCA_036389455.1 Beijerinckiaceae bacterium | reverse complement strand
CTCGATCAACAAGAACGTCAAGGCCGAGCTCGGCATCGTCGGCGACTGCGGCGCCGTCCTCGAGGACATGCTGAAGGTCTGGCGCGAGACGAAGCCTCAGGTCGACAAGGTCGCGCTCGCCGACTGGTGGGGCAAGGTCGCCGGCTGGCGCGCCCGCAACTGCCTCGCCTACCGGCCCTCGAAGGAGCTGATCAAGCCGCAGCTCGCGGTCGAGCGCCTCTACGCCCTCACCAAGGACCGCGACGCCTACATCACGACCGAGGTCGGCCAGCACCAGATGTGGGCGGCGCAGTTCTACAAGTTCGAGGAGCCGAACCGCTGGATGACCTCGGGCGGCCTCGGCACCATGGGCTACGGCCTCCCCGCCGCCATCGGCGTGCAGCTCGCCCATCCCGGCAAGCTCGTGATCGACATCGCCGGCGAGGCCTCGATCCTCATGAACATGCAGGAGATGTCGACCGCGGTGCAGTACCGCCTGCCCGTCAAGGTGTTCATCCTCAACAACGAGTACATGGGCATGGTGCGCCAGTGGCAGGAGCTCCTGCACGGCGGGCGCTATTCGGAGAGCTACTCGGCCTCGCTGCCCGACTTCGTGAAGCTCGCCGAGGCCTACGGCGGCGTCGGCATCCGCTGCCAGGATCCGGCGGACCTCGACGCCGCCATCGCCGAGATGATCGCGGTCGACCGCCCGGTCATCTTCGACTGCGTCGTCGACAAGGCCGAGAACTGCTTCCCGATGATCCCCTCGGGCAAGGCCCACAACGAGATGCTCTTGAACGACTACCTCGGCGAGACCGGCGCCGACATCGGCTCGGTCATCGACGAGAAGGGGAAGATGCTGGTTTAATGAGACCCCTCTCCCGAATGGGAGAGGGGCAGGGGTGAGGGCCAGCCGGCGCCGGAAGAGCCGCGACAGTTCGCACGCGCTCTACGCAAAGCCGCGACGCCGGCAGAGGACGCGCTTTGGCAGGCGCTGCGGGCCCGCCGCCTCGACGGTCTCAAGTTCAAGCGGCAGGTTCCGATCCTGGCCTACACCGTCGATTTCCTGTGCTTCGAGCGGAAGCTGGTTGTCGAGATCGACGGCAAGCAGCACGACATCTACGACGAATACGACCGCAGGCGCACGGAAGAGATCGAGACGCAGGGCCTCACGGTCCTCCGGTTCAGGAATTGGGACGTCCTGAACGATCTCGACAGTGTTTTGGCGAGGATCGCGCTCGCGGCGCGTTCGCGCGAAACGAGTCCCGCCGGTCCCTCACCCCTGCCCCTCTCCCATTCGGGAGAGGGGTTCTGACCTCATCAGCGCCGCCGCATCCAGAAAGAGCCGCCGTGAGCCCACCAGGGGCGGAGCGCCGGGTCGTTAGCCCAGAGGGGCTCGAGGATCTGGCGCAGGCGCGCCTCGCCGGAGGCCCATGACACCGGGAGCAGGACCTCGTCCTCGACGCTGCCGCCGAGGAGGTAGGCGAGGAGGAGGTACTGCTCGTTGTAGAAGCGCCCCTTCCATTCCTCGGGATAGTCGAGGGGCAGGAAGATGTCGTGCAGGCCCCAGACCGTTCCGGAGGGCAGCGCCGGCAGCACCTCGGCGAAGAACACGGTCACGTCCGAGCTCTGGAAGCTGCGGTGGCTGTTGTCCAAGAAGAGCATGTCGTCCGGCCCGATGCCCTCCCAGAATTTTTGCGGCACGTCCTCCATGCGGCTTTGAAGGGTCTCGTCGCACAGGCCCGTGGTCGCGGTGTGCGGATGCGGGTCGATGGAGACGATCCGGGTCGGAAGATCGAGGTCCCGGATCGCCTGGCGCGCGAAGCGGGTCGAGTTGCCGGAGCCGACCTCCACGTAGCGGCGCGGCGCCCGCTCGGCGATAAGGCCGTAGAGGGTCGCGCCGTCCCAGGGCGGGAACCAGTCGTTCGACCAGAACGGCCGCTCCGGCCCGGCCTCGGCGAAGGGGATCGCGGCGAGCGCGTCGCGGTGGCGCATGACGCCCCGCAGGACCGCGGCGTAGCGCTCCTCCTCGGCCCGGAAGCGCGCGACGAGCTTGAGCCCCCCGGCCGCTTCCTCGATCGGCCGGCGGCGGGGATGGTAGGCGTACTCCGTCACGATCATGCGGCGCTCGGCGCGCGCCGACCGCAGCTCCGCCGCCTCGGCGAGGGCGGCGTCGCGCTCGGCGCGGACCGCGTCCCGCTCGGCCGCGAGCGCGTTGCGGGCGCAGTATAGCCGGCGCAGGGGCGGGACGAGGAGAGCCAGTCGTCGGAGCATGGCCGGACTATAGCCTCTTTCTCCGAAGGAACGGCCCATTGACGGCCGTGATGGCGGTCGTCACGGTTCGTGATTGGAATTTCGCGCGCTCACGCCGGACACTGCGGCGTTCGCGCACCCTCCCCGCGCAGGCAACCCGACAGGACAAAGACCTCCATGCTCACCCTCGTCATCGGCAACAAGTGCCACTCGTCCTGGTCGCTCAGGCCCTGGATCCTGATGCGGCACTTCGGCATCCCGTTCAAGGAGGTGCTGATCCCGTTCGCGGACCCGATCGACTCGCCGGAGTGGAAGGCCGAGGTCGGCAAGTACACGCCCGCCGGCAAGGTGCCGGCCCTCGTCGACGGCAACGTCGCGGTCTGGGAGTCGCTCGCCATCATGGAGTACCTCGCCGAGACGCACCCGGAGCACGCGATCTGGCCGAAGGACCGGGCCGCGCGGGCCATGGCGCGCTCGATCGCCTCCGAGATGCACGCCGGCTTCTCGGCGATCCGCGGCGCCTGCCCGATGAACCTCGGCAAGCGCTTCGCCGAGCGCGACCGCGGCCCGGCCGTCGCCAAGGACGCGGCGCGGGTGCAGGAGATCTGGCGCACCGCGCGGGAGCGCTTCGGGGCGGGCGGCCCGTTCCTGTTCGGCGCCTTCTCGGCCGCGGACGCCATGTACGCCCCGATGGTGACGCGCTTTGCCACCTACGCGATCCCGGCCGAGCCCGGCACCCGCGCCTACATGGACGCGGTCCTCGGCACGGCGGCGTTCCAGGAGTGGCGCAAGGCGGCCCTCGCCGAGACCTGGATCGTTCCCGAGGACGAGGTCGACGAGGAGCCGATCGAGAACTTTCGGAAGGCGGCGTGACCGTGCTGTCGAGCGGCCGTCGCACGACGGAAATCGTCGGGCTCTGCAGCCGTCGTGAGCCCGCGAGCGTCGAGATCGAGAGATGACCCGATACAAGCTCCATTGCAACGGCACCTCGGGAAACTCCTACAAGGTCGCGCTCTACCTGAATTGCGCCGGGCTCGATTGGGAGCCGGCCGGGGTCGATTTCGCCGGCGGCGCGACACGCGATGCGAATTGGCGCGTCGATATGAACGTCATGGGCGAGGTGCCGGTGCTCGAGGTCGCCGGCCAGCGAATGTCTCAGTCAGGCGCGATATTGCTTTGGCTCGCCGAAACGACCGGCAAGTTCGCTCCGACCGATGATGAGCGCTTCGAGGCTCTGCGCTGGCTTTTCTTCGACAACCACAGATTCACCAACAACTACGCGATGCATCGATTCCAAAATTGCTTGACGCCTCGGGCCGTCGATCCCGCTGTTCCGGCGTTCTTGAGGTCGCGCGTCGAAAGCACGTTCACGATCGCCGACAAGCACCTGGCGGATCGTCCCTTCGTGCTGAGCGAGAGGGCGACCATCGTGGATTTCTCAATGGCGGGTTATGTCTATTACCCTGCCGCAGAGACCGGATTCGATATCGCGGCACAGTTTCCGGCCATCGATGCCTGGCGGCGGCGCGTCGCCGCGCTGCCGGGCTGGAAGCCGCCTTACGAGATGATGCCGGTGGGGACTTCCCCTCCGGTCCGCGTATCTTAGCAAGACGGCTGCCACATTGGCTGAGACACGGCCACGGCGGCGGCGGACCTTCCGGCCCCTCCTTGACAGGCTCCTCCCGCCGAAACACGAAGCTTCCATGCAATCGACGGGCAACTCCGCCCGCCGTAGGTGAGCTAAGAAACAGGAGCGTCCGCCCGACGCTCCACCAATCCTTCCTTGCCGGAGGGACAGCGGGGTTCCCATGAACGCCATGAACACGCACTACCCCGATCCGACCCGCATCGAGCCGGTGAACCGGCACACGCTCGCGGTCGTCGTCGACAACGAGCCGGGCGTGCTCGCCCGCATCGCCGGGATGTTCTCGGGGCGCGGCTACAACATCGAGAGCCTGACCGTCTCGGAGACCGAGCACGAGAAGCACATCTCGCGCATCACCATCGTGACGACCGGCACGAACGCGGTGATCGAGCAGATCAAGAGCCAGCTCGAGCGCCTCGTGCCCGTGCACCGGGTCGTCGACCTCACCGTCCAGGGCGAGGCGATCGAGCGCGAGCTGTGCCTCGTCAAGGTGGTGGGCGACGGCGACCACCGGGTCGAGGCGCTTCGCCTCGCGGGGGCCTTCGGCGCCCGCACCCTCGACGCCACCCTCTCCTCCTTCGTGTTCGAGCTCACCGGCACGACGGACGAGATCGAGCGCTTCATCGCCCTCATGACCGCCGTCGGCCTCTCCGAGGTCTCCCGCACCGGCATCGCCGCCATGAGCCGGGGCAGGGAGGGGATGTAATTTCCGCCCGATGGATATACATTGGATATCCGTCGATGGAGGCCGGCACGAAGGCCAAGAAGTCGAAGCTCGAGATCAAGACCGAGCGGCCGACGCGGAACGGCGTTCCTGTCTACACGATGGAGGAACTTGTGGCCGAGATGAAGCGGCTCGGCCCGGAGAACGAGCCCGAGCTCGTGGATTGGGGGCCGGACGTCGGGGCGGAAATTATCGACGATGAATACTCGCGCGGCGAGATCACGCTCGACGACATCCTGAGTGGACGTGCCTCCAAAGGCCGGTGACAAGGATCGATCCATGAAGGTTTATGCGGCGAAGTGGGGCAACAGCACGGGAATGCGCTTCCGAAGGCCGTCACCGAGCAGCTCGGCATCGTCCCTGGCGATCCCCTCGATCTCGTGGTTGAGGGGAGGCAGATCAGGCTGACCCCTGCCTGCCGCTCGTCGCGGCAGCTCCTGGAAGAGTTGGTCGCCGAAGCGCGGCGGCTCGGACCTGCATGCGAATCCGAGACGGTCGACTGGGGCCCGGACCGCGGTTCCGAGATCATCCCGGAGGATGCCTACTCGCGCGGCGAGATCACCCCGGCCAACCTCCCGGGCAAGCGTGCTCGACGCGGGTGACATCGCCTGGGTCGAGCTCGACCCGGTGAAGGGCACCGAGCAGGCCGGGCGGCGCCCGGCCCTGGTGCTCTCGGACGCGCTTTATCACCAAGTCTCCAGCCGCGCGATCGTCTGCCCGATCTCGAAGACCGCAAGGGAGTGGCCCTTCGACATCCCGCTTCCAGCCGGGATGGACACGGAGGGCGTCGTCATGGTGGACCAGATCAGGACGATCCACCGGCCGTCTCGTCTCTTCGAGCTGATCGAAAGGGCGCCGCTGAACCTCCTCGCGACGTTAGGGAGGTCCTGGCGGCCCTCCTCGGAATGGAATTTTCCGCAACCGGAAGACAGGAAGGGTGACGATGCTCAAGCTCTACTACTCCCCCGGCGCCTGCTCGCTCGCCCCGCACGTCGCGCTGGAGGAGGTCGGTGTTCCGTACGAGCCGGTGAAGGTGGCGCTGGCGAAGGGCGAGCAGCGGACGCCCGAGTACCTCGCCATCAACCCGAAGGGCCGGGTGCCCGTGCTCGCCGAGGACGGCTTCGTGCTGACCGAGAACGCCGCGATCCTGCCCTACGTCGCCCAGCGCTTTCCTGAGGCCGCCTTGTGGCCGGCGGACCCGCGCGAGGCCGCGCGGGCGGCCGAGTGGATCGGCTGGATCGCCTCGACGGTCCACGTCGCCTACGCCCACGTGCGCCGGCCCGAGCGCTACGCCGCCGACCCGAAGGCCATCGAGGACGTGGTCGCCAAGGGCCGCGAGAGCTGCCGCGACATCTGGGGCCAGGTCGACCGCAAGCTCGGCGCCGGCGGCGCCGGCAGCCCTTGGGCCGTCGGCGAGCGCTACTCCGTCGCCGATCCCTACCTCCTCGTGTTCTGGACCTGGGGCCGCGGCCCGACGCTCGGCTTCGACATGGCGAAGGATTTCCCGAACTGGACCGCGCACGCGCGGCGCATGGGCGAGCGGCCGGCGGTCAGGCGCGCGTTCGAGCGCGAGGGGCTGGAACTGCCGGCTTGAGGAGAGCCAAGAGTGGTCGGACGCAGAACTACACAGATCGGAACTAAAGACTATCGCTCGGAGCTTCTGTCTTACCTTTCCGACCTAGAGCATGAACTCCCGTTTTGTGATGCCGAACGAGCAGGGTCAGAGCTGTTTGGCGCCCCGCGATTCTCTTTTTTTGACGCCCTTAATCCAGATGAATTGCGTCTCAGCCGGTTAGTCTCCAATCTGCTCAATCCGAAAGGGACTCACGGACAAGGAAATCTTTTTCTTTATAGTGTGTTAGAGACCGTTGGAATCAGCGTTCCTCGAAAGCGAGAGATCGTCCACATTAATCGCGAATTCCCTACCGCCGAAGGAAGACGTATAGATCTTGTAATAGAAACAAAAAAGATGATTATCGGAATTGAGAACAAGCCCTGGGCAACTCAACAAAGGAACCAACTTGGAGCGTACCTTAGCGACCTTAAACGGCGCTCCGCTAACCGGAAAGCTTATCTAATTTTTATTTCTTCTCAACAAGAAAAATCTGCTATAGGGGAAATCACAAGAATTCCTTATTTCAGCGATGAAGATGCTCCTTCGGTCTACAGCAGCCTTATAAGGACATTACCTAGAATTAAGGCTCAAAAGGTAAGAACATTTGTTGAAGAGTTTATGTTATGGATTTCTACTGAATTCGGGGATAATACAATGCCAAATGCAATAACAAACCCTTATATTAGAGCAGTCGAAGAGCTATTTGAGGTTAGTTCAAAAAACCGAAAAACTATCGCAGCTACTATGTTGGCGCATGAGGCGCTTCATGTAAGTATTAAAATCATATAGGGAGCAATATAAAGCAATCTATAGAAAATTGTATTCAAGGTGGATTAGAATATAAATGGCACAACACTCTATCGGAAGCTCTCCCTAGTAGATGGGAACCTTGGCTGCTAAGATCTGCAACGTGGCCAAAAAATTGTTTTCTCGGAATAGAGGCGCAAGTCTCAGGCTATCGAGAAGTGGGATTCGGTGTTTACGCACTCGACCCGAAGAGCAAAGAGGCAAAATCCTGGAGCGATCTCGTTTGTAAAGCTCGTACAGACGTTGATATGGCCTTGCAACATGTTGCCGAAGGGCAGCCTAAGGATTGGTGGGCTTGGTGGCGATATGTAGACGAGCGGAACTGGTCGTCACAATCTCTGGCACAGCAACTACTGGAGGCGAACGGAGAAGTTGATCGAATGACCTTCATAGAACCCCTGAAAAGTCAGATGGTAAAGCTGGCTCAGACTCTAGAGAAGAGATTTTCGAAAACTCCTAGCCCCTGAACGCCCCCTCCTCGGCCAGGAACGCCGCCTCCTCCGGCGTGCTCTCCCGCCCCAGGACGGTGTTGCGGTGGGGAAAACGGCCGAACCTCGCCACGATGTCGCGATGGTGGCGGGCCCACTTCGCCGTGTCCGGATCGCCCATGGCCTCGCAGAGCGCGACCGAACGCTCCTGGTCGGACGAATCCTCGGCGTGCATGAAGGGCAGGTAGAAGAAGCGGCGGAGCGCCGGGTCGACGGCCTTGTCGTGCCCGCGCTCGATCGCCCGGTCGGCGACGTCGACGGCGACCGGGTCGGTGCGCCAGGCGCGGCGCGTGCCGCGGAACATGTTGCGCGGGAACTGGTCCAAGAGCAGGCAGAGGGCGAGCGCGCCCTCCGCCGACAGCTCCCATTCGTTGAGGTCGCCGGCCGCCGCCGCCTCGTGGGTGACGAGGAAGCGCTCGCGGCAGGCCGCATCGAACGCCTCGTCCTTCGAGAACCACTTGTCGGGCCCGGCGTCCCGCCAGAAGGCGATCACCTCTTCGGGCGTGGCGTAGCGCTCCGCGGGCCTCCCCTCCGGATGCGAATCCATGGCTCCCTCCTCGGATTCGAAAAAGCCCGGCGGCGCCGGGCTTTTCCCCTTCGTCATGGTATAGCGGTTGTCGTCCGCCGACGCGCGCCCGCTGCAAGCGAATCTTTCCTTGTCCCGCAGCGGGTTAGCCGGATCGCCGCCCGATCGGACGGTCTGGCGGCCGTCTTCGGCCGATCACTCGATCGAGACGGCGACGAAGCGCACCTCGCCTTGGGCGTTGGCGACGAGGAGGAGGGCCGATTTCTTGCCTTCCTTCTTCAGGGCCTCGACCCGGCGGGTGACGTCGGCGGGCGACGCGACCGCCTCCTGGCCGACCTCGACGATGACCTCGCCCGGCTGGATGCGCTTGTCGGCCGCGGCCGAGTTCGGGTCGACCCGGGTCACGACCACGCCCTTGACGTTGTCCTTGATGTTGAAGCGCTTGCGCACCTCGTCCGTGACCCCGGACAGCTCGAGGCCAAGGACCCGGCGGGTCGCGCTCGGAACGTCGACGGGCGGCTGGTTGAGGGAGGCCTGCTGCTGGCGGTCGTTGTCCTCGAGCCGCCCGAGGGTAACCGACTTCACGACCTCCTTGCCCTTGCGCACGACGGTCACGTCGACGGCCTTGCCGACCGGCGTGTTGGCGACGATGCGCGGCAGGTCGCGGCTCTGCTTCACCTCCTGGCCGTCGAACTTCACGATCACGTCGCCGACCTCGAGCCCGGCGGGCTTCGCCGGGCCCTTGTCGTCGACGCCGGCGACGAGCGCGCCGCGGGCGGTCCCAAGGCCCAGCGCCTCGGCGGTCGGGTCGTCGACGTTCTGGATGCGCACGCCGAGCCAGCCGCGGCGGGTCTCGCCGAACTCGCGCAGCTGCTGGATCACCGGCACGGCGCTCGCCGCCGGCACCGCGAAGCCGATCCCGACCGAGCCGCCGGTCGGCGACAGGATCGCGGTGTTGATGCCGATCACCTCGCCGGCCTGAATGCGCTTGTCGGCGGCGGCCGAGTTCGGGTCGACGCGCGTGACGACGACGCCCTTGACGGTGTCCTTGATGCTATAGCGGCGGCGCAGCTCGTCCGTGATGCCGGACAATTCCAGGCCGAGGGCCCGGCGGGCCGCGGTCGGAACGTCCGTCGGCGGCTGCGTGAGGCTCGCCTGACGCTCGTTGTCCTCGAGACGGCCCAGGGTGACGCTCTTCGTCACCTCCTTGCCCTTGCGCACGACCGTCACGTCGACGGCCTTGCCGACCGGCGTGTTGGCGACGATGCGCGGGAGATCCCGGCTCTGCCTGACGTCCTGGCCGTCGAACTTCACGATCACGTCGCCGACCTCGATGCCGGCGGGCTTCGCCGGTCCCTTGTCGTCGACGCCGGCGACGAGGGCGCCGCGG
>DASVPW010000066.1:0-7733 GCA_036389455.1 Beijerinckiaceae bacterium | reverse complement strand
CGCTCGCGCGGGCCGTCGCCGCGGGGATCGAGCGGGCGGCCGTCGAGCCTGATCGCTCCGAGCAGCGGGCGGCGCATCCCGGCGAGCGTTTCCAAGAGCTCGCTCTGGCCGTTGCCGGCGACGCCGGCGAGGCCGACGATCTCGCCGGCGCGCACGTTAAACGAGACCTTCGCGACGCGCAGCACGCCGCGGGCGTCCACCACCGAGAGGTCCTCGACCTGGAGCACCGGCGGGCCCGGCGCCCTAAAAGCCTTCTCGACCCGCAGCAGGACGCGGCGGCCGACCATCAGCTCGGCGAGCTCCGGCGGGGAGGTCTTTTTCGTGTCGAGGGTCGCGACCATCTCGCCGCGGCGCATCACCGACACGCGGTCGGTCGCGGCCATGACCTCGCGCAGCTTGTGGGTGATGAGGATCACGGTCTTGCCCCGCGCCTTCAGCGAGGCGAGGAGCCCGAACAGCCCGTCGGCTTCCGCGGGGGTCAGCACCGCCGTCGGTTCGTCGAGGATGAGGACATCGGCGCCGCGCACGAGCGCCTTCACGATCTCGATCCGCTGCTGCAGGCCGACCGGCAGCTCGCCGACGACCGCGTCCGGGTCGACGGAAAGGCCGTAGTCCCGCGAAAGCCGCGCCATCTCGGCCCGCGCCGCCGCGGCGCCGCCGGCGACGAGCGCCCCGCCTTCCGCGCCGAGGATCACGTTCTCGATCACGGTCAGCGGCTCGACCAGCATGAAGTGCTGGTGCACCATCCCGATCCCGGCCCGGATCGCGTCGGCCGGCGATCTTATTCTTCGGGGCTCGCCGCCGACCCGGATTTCCCCCGCGTCGGCTTCGTAGAAGCCGTAGAGGATCGACATCAGGGTCGATTTCCCGGCCCCGTTCTCGCCGACGATGCCGTGGATCGTGCCGCGCTCGACCGCGAGGCTCACGTCCTTGTTGGCGTGGACCGGGCCGAAGCGTTTTTGGATGTGGCGGAGCTCGACGGCAGGGGGCATTATCTATTCTTGTGCGAGTAACTGATAGCCGAAGTCGAACTGGCTCGCCTTCAGTTCGAATGCGCGCCGGATAAGAGCGAAAAAGATCTTGATGGCAAAACTGACTGTAGCGAGCTCTTTCCAATAGGCATCGCTATAACCAGGATCGATATTAGGTTGGAACTTGTTTGTCATATTACGTGATCCGTGTATCAACCCTGATCGGATTTTGTATGCATCTCTAAAAAGACGATCAATTTCTTTGGAATTATCGCAAGAAATCACTCTCAATGCACTCATCTTTTCAATCATTTGTCTAACAATCCCACGCTCTCCGTCCGCCAGGAGAGCCTCGATTCCAGCCATAGACCAGAACAACCCGATTGCATGGTCTTCCTCAAGATTTGAGTGATAAAGCCTTGTAACGATGCAGCAAGCCCGAGCCACTGAAGTGGTGCTAATACCACGCATGACGCCACCCTGTATTCTATACCATTCCCAAAATTCGATGGGATCGGACGTGGACACACCGAAGTTCCCTTTTTGTAATGTGTCATGCAGATCGGAAGATATGCCTGCAAAATAAGTTTGGCTCGCAAGCGAGCCCTGTCCGTTTATGAAGATGACAGGTGTTTTTGCTTCTGCGCAGCCTGGCATTGCGACGTTAGCGGCCATTAGAAACATGCTGGTTGCGTATCGAAACTCGTCCGAAACATCCCATAAAAGCGATTGTCGCGTACGCCCGGAGAACCGATCAATTCTAGTCAGGGAAAATTCACGACAATATTCATCTATTATGTTATTCACGTCGTCTTTTTCAAGTTCAAAAATCAGCGTTGCACAGGTCTCCTCGACATGAATCCCTCTCCCTTTTAGAAGGGTCATTGCTCTTTTCACTTCGGCTAACTGCCGCACAGTAATGTGAGCGCGTCCGACCGTCCTGCCAAAGAATGGCAAGTTCACAGTTCGCCCTTCCAGCAGCTTGATCGCCAGCTCTTGATTGGTCTTGGCCGACGTTCCGATCCAAGGCCACCAGTCCAGCGCAATGACGATCTTTAGGCTAATCTGCTCGCGCTTGCTGACAGTTCTGTTGTCGAGTGCAACATGCCTAGTATTCACATCGGGCACTTTCCGTCCGCCATGTAGTCGTGGACCTGCACCTTGCCGTCCTTGATGTCGGCGGCCGCCGTCTCGACGGCGGTGCGCATCTGCGGCGTGATCAGCGCCCTGTTGTGCTCGTCGTCGGCCCAGTCGATGCCGCCCTCCTTGAGGCCGAGGGCGCGATGGCCGCCCCAGTCCTGGTCGCGGCCTTGCGCGAAGGCGGTGCGGGTCGCGGTGTCGACGCGCTTCACCATGGAGGTCAGCACGCGGCCGGGGTGCAGCATGTTCTGGTTCGAGTCGACGCCGATGCCGAGCTTGCCGGCGTCGGCGACGGCGCGCAGCACGCCGATGCCGGTGCCGCCGGCGGCGTGGTAGACGACGTCCGCGCCGCGGTCGATCTGGCTGCGGGCGAGCTCGCCGCCCTTGACGGGATCGTTCCAGGCCGCGCCCGTGGTGCCGGTCATGTTCTGGAACACCTGCGCGTCCTTGTTCGCCGCCTTGACGCCCTGGACGTAGCCGCAGGCGAACTTGCGGATCAGCGGGATGTCCATGCCGCCGACGAAGCCGACCTTGCCGGTCTTCGACGCCATGGCGGCGAGGAGCCCGACGAGGTAGGAGCCCTCGTGCTCCTTGAAGGTGATCGAGCGCACGTTCGGACGGTCGACCACGGCGTCGATCACGGCGAAGCGGATGTTCGGGAACTCGGGCGCGATCTTCTCCAGCGCCGCCTGCTGGCTGAATCCGACCGCGACGATCGGCGAGAAGCCTTCGCGGGCGAAGCGGCGCAGGGCCTGCTCCTTCTGGGCCTCGTTCTGGGGCTCGAAGTCGCGGTACTCGACGCCGGTCTCCTTCCTGGCCTGCTCGGCGCCGTTGTAGACCCCCTCGTTGAAGGATTTGTCGAACTTGCCGCCGAGGTCGTAGACGATCGCGGGCCGCAAGGGGGCGGATGCCCCCTGCTGGGCGGGCGTGCCTTGGGCGAGAGCGGCCCCTGCCGCAAGGGCGGCAGCGACGGCGGTGACGGCGGCGAGCCGAGCGAGTGTCATGGCAAGAGCCTCCTGTGCCCCCGTTTGCCCGGACGATGGCACGGAGGGCGGGCGAGGTGAAGGGGCGTGACAAGCCCCGGCCCGACGGGCAAGGGTGATGGCCATGTCCCTCGCCCCGGAAGAAATCGAGCGCTACGCCCGCCACCTCGTCCTGAAGGAGATCGGCGGGCCGGGGCAGGGAAAGCTCAAGCGCGCGCGCGTGCTCGCGATCGGCGCCGGGGGCCTCGGCGCGCCGCTCCTGCAATATCTCGCGGCGGCGGGCGTCGGGACGCTCGGCATCGTCGACGACGACGCGGTGTCTCTCTCGAACCTGCAGCGGCAGGTGATCCACGGGACCGATGACGTCGGCCGGCCGAAAGTGGCGAGCGCCGAGGCCGCGATCCGCCGGCTCAACCCGCACGTCGCCGTCGCCGTCCATCCGACGCGGATCACGACAGGGAACGCCCGCGCGCTCGTGCGCGATTACGACGTGGTGGCGGACGGCTCGGACAACTTCGACACCCGCTACGCGGTCTCGGACGCCTGCTTTTTCGAGAAGAAGCCGCTCGTCACGGCGGCGCTCGGCCAGTTCGACGCCTCGCTCACCACGATCCGGGCGCACGAGACCGGACCGGACGGGCGGCCGAACCCGACCTACCGCTGCCTCTTCCCGGCCCCGCCCCCGCCGGGCGCCGTCCCGACCTGCGCCGAGGCCGGCGTGCTCGGCGCGCTCGCCGGCGTGATGGGGAGCCTCATGGCCATGGAGGTGATCCGCGAGATCGTCGGCTTCGGCGAAGGGCTCGTCGGGCGGCTCCTCATGGTCGACGTGCGGGGGATGCGGTTCGAGACGATGCGGTACGGGTGGGACGAGGGGAACCCGTTGAGCGGAATGGGGAACACGTCATCCCGGCCGGAGCGAAGCGGAGAGCCGGGATCGTCCGACGAAGGCGTCCTATTCTGATGACGATCCCGGGTCGCGCTACGCGCGCCCGGGATGACGACTCTTTCACGACCGCAGCACCGCGCCGGTCTTCTTCGCGACCTCGGCCACGATCTTCTGGGACACCGCCTCGATCTCGGCATCCGTCAGGGTCTTGCCCGTCGGCTGGAGCGTCACCGCGACGGCAACGGACTTCTTGCCGGGGTCGATGCCCTGGCCTTCGTAGACGTCGAACACGTCGACGCCGGCGACGAGCTGGCGCTCGGCTCCCTGCGCGGCCCGCAGGATGTCGGCGGCCGCCACGTCGCGCCCGACCACGAAGGCGAAGTCACGGGAGACCGGCTGGAGCTCGGACAGGACGAGCTTCGGCTTGATCTTGGTCGGCCGATATTTCGGCGCCGGCAGGCTATCCAGCGTGATCTCGAAGGCGACGAGAGGCCCTTTGAGGTCGAGGCCGCGCAGGACCTTGGGGTGGACCTCGCCGAAGGCTCCCAAGACGTTCTTCGGGCCGAGCTGGAGCGTCGCCGAGCGGCCGGGGTGGAACCAGGCGGGCCCGCCGGGCACGACCTGCACGCCGGCCGTCGGCACGTTCAGGGCGGTGAGGAGCGCCATGGCGTCGGCCTTGGCGTCGAAGGCGTCGACGGCGACGGCGCCGCCGTCCCAGTGCCGGCCGACGCCCTCGGCCCGGGCCGTGCCGCGCCGGACCGCCGCCGCCTTGATCGTCTGGCCCTCGGGCTCGTCCGAGGCGAAGCACTGGCCGACCTCGAACAGGGCGACGTCGCCGAGCGAGCGGTCGGCGTTGCGCTGCGCGCTTTTCAGGAGCCCCGGCAGGAGGCTTGGGCGCATGTCCGAGAGATCGGAGGCGATGGGGTTCGCGAGCATGAGGCCCCGGCCGCCGCCGCCGAAGAGCTTCGCCTCCTCGTGGCCGATGAACGACCACGTCACGGCCTCGACGAGGCCGCGGGCGGCAAGCAGGCGCTTCGCGAGCCGCGTGCGCTTCTGGATCAGCGTGAGGATCGGGCGGACGACCGTGTCCTCCTCGCGCCGGAAGGCTTGCGGCACGATGCGGTCGAGGCCGACGATGCGGATCACCTCCTCGACGAGGTCGGCCTTGCCCTCGACGTCCGGGCGCCACGACGGCGGCAGCACCTTGACCCGGTCGCCCGTGCCGGCGACGTGGAAGCCGAGGCTCTCGAGGATCACCCGCGACTCGGGGCGCGGCACGTCGAGGCCCGAGAGGCGGCGCACCTCGGTCCAGGGGAAGTCGATGATGCGGTCCGTGTCCGGCAGGCCGCCGGCGACCGCCGTCTCGGACGGCTCGCCACCGCAGAGCTCCATGACCATGCGAGCCGCGAGGTCGAGGCCCGGCACCGTGAAGGCCGGATCGACGCCGCGCTCGAAGCGGTAGCGCGCGTCGGTCTGGATGCCGAGGCGGCGGCCCGACTGCGCGATGTTGAGCGGATCCCAGAGCGCCGACTCGATCAGCACGTCGGTCGTGCCCTCGTCGCAGCCCGAGTGCTCGCCGCCCATGATGCCGGCGATCGATTCGGGGCCGCTCTCGTCGGCGATGACGACGGTGCCGTCGTCGAGGGCGTAGGTGCGCCCGTCGAGGGCCACGATCTCCTCGCCGGCCCGCGCCCGGCGCACCGTGAGGTGGCCCTTCACCTTCGCGGCGTCGAAGACGTGGAGCGGGCGGCCGCGGTCGTAGGTGACGTAGTTCGTGATGTCGACGAGGGCATTGATCGGGCGCAGGCCGATGGCCGCAAGGCGCCGCTGCATCCACGGCGGCGACGGGCCGTTCCTCACGCCGCGGACGAGGCGGAGCGCGAACATCGGGCACAGGTGCTCTTCGCCCTCCTCGAAGGCGAGCGTGACCGAGACGGGGCACGGGCCCGTTCCCTTCACCGGCGCGACGGCGTCGCTCTTGAGCTTGCCGAGGCCCGCCGCCGCGAGGTCGCGGGCGATGCCGTGGACCGAGGTGCAGTCGGGCCGGTTCGGCGTGAGGTTGATCTCGATCACCGGATCGTCGAGGCCGGCGTAGGCCGCGTAAGGCTGGCCGACGGGCGCATCCTCGGGCAGGTCGATGATGCCCTCGTGGTTCTCGGAGAGCTGAAGCTCCATCTCGGACACCAGCATGCCCCGGCTCTCGACGCCGCGGATCGTGCCGATGCCGAGGGTCATGTCCTTGCCCGGGATGTACGACCCCGGCGGCGCGAAGACGCTGCGCATGCCCGTGCGGGCGTTCGGCGCCCCGCACACGACCTGCACCGGCTCGCCCGCGCCGGTGTCGACGATGCAGACCCTGAGGCGATCGGCGTTCGGGTGCTGGCGCGCCTCGATCACCCGCGCGACGGTGAAGCCGGAGAAGGCCTTGGCCTTGTCCGACACGGCCTCGACTTCGAGCCCGATCCGCGTCAGCGTCTCGACGATCGCATCGAGCGGCGCCTCGGTATCGAGGTGGTCCTTCAGCCAGGAGAGGGTGAACTTCATTTGGCTTGCTCGTGCGTCCGTCGGCTCACCCGGCGATGACGCGGACATACCGCGAGTGGATCCATCCGTATCGGCATGGCCCGGTGTAGGGCTGGCGAACAGGCCAGGGGGTGCTGACGCCGCAATCACGTCCGGCCGGATATACAACCGCGAGCCAGGGTCCCGTCTCGCCGCAGATGTAGACTTGGTTGCCATTGAAGAGGCGGTCGATCTCCCGATACGGCCGCCCACCCGGCCCGCTCCGCACCGAAAGAAACCCATCGCCCCTCGGATTGAGGCCGACGACTTGCCCCGTGGAGGCACAGGCGTCGTAGTCGGCTTCTCCTCCGATAACGATCGGCGCATCGATACGCGGCGACGGCTGCGCGAAAACCGGCGTCAGCCCCAGCCAGCCGATCGATGCATATAGAGCAACGGCGCGCATGTTTTTCCTCAACTGGTCAGTCCGCCGACGAGGCTCGGCAGATCGAGGGGCCTGAAGCCGTAGTGCTCGAGCCAGCGCACGTCGGCCTCGAAGAACGGCCGAAGATCCGGCATGCCGTATTTCAGCATGGCGATGCGGTCGATCCCCATGCCCCAGGCGAAGCCCTGGTAGACGTCGGGGTCGAGATTGCAGTTCCTGAGCACGTTCGGGTGGACCATGCCGCAGCCGAGGATCTCGAGCCAGTCGTCGCCCTCGCCGAAGCGGATCTCGCCGCCCTGGCGCGAGCACTGGATGTCGACCTCGGCCGAGGGCTCGGTGAAGGGGAAGAACGACGGGCGAAAGCGCATCTTCACGCTCTCGACCTCGAAGAACGCCTTGCAGAACTCCTCCAGGATCCACTTCATGTGCGCGATGTTGGCCTGCCGGTCGATGACGAGGCCCTCGACCTGGTGGAACATCGGCGTGTGGGTCTGGTCCGAGTCGTGGCGGTAGGTGCGGCCGGGGCAGATCACCCGGATCGGCGGCGCCTTCGCGAGCATGGTGCGGATCTGCACCGGCGAGGTGTGGGTGCGCAGCACCTTGCGCTCGCCCTTGCGGTCGGGCTCAAGGAAGAACGTGTCGTGCATCTCCCGGGCCGGGTGGCCGGGGGGGAAGTTCAGGGCCGTGAAGTTGTAGAAGTCGGTCTCGATGTCGGGCCCCTCGGCGACCGAGAAGCCCATGTCGGCGAAGATCGCGGTGAGCTCGTCCATCACCTGCGAGATCGGATGGATGCGCCCGCGGGTCTC
>DASVPW010000065.1:0-29273 GCA_036389455.1 Beijerinckiaceae bacterium | reverse complement strand
CTTATCCCTTCGCGCCGAACGCCTCGACGAGCTCCGCCATGGCATCGGCGCGCTCGTCCGCTTCGGCGCGCAGGCCCTCGACGACGCCTTCGCGATCGGCCGCGGGCCGGTTCTGGCTCACCTTCCACTTGCCCTCGATGCGGGCGATCTCGATCGAGAGGCCGACGATGCCGCGCACCATGGCATCGACGAACGGCGCGGGCGCGTCGGTCACGGCCCATGGTTCGGAGCGCGCCGCTTCGTTGAAGCGAGTGAGGTCTTCGATCTGCGTCTTGAGCCACACCTCGTCTTGGATGACGGTCATCCGCCCGTAGGCGTGGACGACGGCGTAGTTCCAGGTCGGCACCACCTTCCCGGTCTCGCGCTTCATCGCGTACCAGGACGGCGTGACGTAGCGCTCTGCCCCCTGGAAGACGACGAGGACCTCCTGGTCCGCCGCCTCCTTCCACAGTGGGTTGGCGCGGGCGACGTGCGCCCTCAGCGTGCCGAGTCGCGAGACCTCGGGGTCGATCAGGAACGGCACATGGTTCGCGACGAGCCCCGAAGGACCCGTGGTCACGAGGATGCCGAGGGGGAAGGCGCGGATCAGCGCGTGCTGGACGTCGAGGCGATCCTCCCGGTGGTGCGCCGGCTGGTACATCACGTCCCCTTCGGCTTGACGCCGAGCCGCCTGAGCACGGCTTCCGGCGAGGCGTAGGCCTCCTGGCGCTCGACGCTCCAGTAGCGGAGCTGGTCGAGGGGGATCGGCTCGCCGGTGACGGCGCAGCGGACGAACGAGCCCGGGCGGATCACCTTGAGGTTGCTGTCGAGGTATTCGACGACGGCCTCGCCGCCGCCGCGTTCGAACCGGTTCAGCACTGGCATGCGCGACCGCGGATGGCCGCTCCTTCTGCGTGGGAATCCGTCATAGTGCACGCCGCCGCCCCGGTTCAACCTTTCGGGCCGCGACCGCGTCGGGATTACCGCGCCCGCTTTGCCCGGACGCTCCTCAGGAGCGTGTCGTTGATCCGCGTCTGCCAGCCCGGCCCCGCCGCCTTGAAGTGGTCGATCACCTCGGGCGAGAGACGGAGACTCACGAGCTTCTTGGCATTGTCCGAAGAGGGGCGGCCCTTCCGGATGAGCTTATCGCCCTCATAATAATCAGCCTGCTGGAACCACTCCTCTGTCAGCTCGGGAATTTCCTCGTATTCCTCCGGGGTGATGACGTGAGCGTCAACTTTCTCCAAGTCGCTGCCCAAAGTACGCTTTCTCTCGATCATTGGCTTCCTCATCGAGATGATATGGCGCGCTTCGCCGCGTTCCGTCCAGACCACGATCACCATGCGGCCGAGCAGGAAGCCGATCGTGACGATCCGAACTTCACCATAGTCGAACCGGTTGTCAGGGAACTCGAACTTCCGTCCGCGAATACCTCCACAGCGTCGAAGAAGTCGAGATTGCGCTCCCGCAGCGTCGCCTCGCGCTTCGCCGGATCGAAGGTGATCTTCACGGGTTAGTGTAGCTACGAAATTGAATATTCAAGGCTGCGTCTCAAGGGTCGAACAGCGTACCTTGCCGCGGCGTGGGCGCCTTGCGCCGCGCGGACTTGGCCTCGGCCCCACCGGCGCCGCCGTCGGCGGTCGCGCGGGCGATGCCGTCGGCGAACTCGATGGCGAGCGCGTCCCCAGGGGTGACGGCGGCGGCGCAGCGGATGGGCTTGCCGTCCTCGTCGCGGACCAGGGCGAAGCCCCGCTCCAGCACGGACTTGTAGCTGTAGCTCGCAAGGAGCTGGCCCGCGCCCAAAAGCCTCTCCTGCCGCCGCTCGAGACAAAGCCTGATCGTCCGCTGAAGGCGGTCGGCTAGCAGCGGCAGGCGCTCGGCCCTCAGACGGAGCTGGCGGCGCAGCGCCGCCTCGGGGCGGTCGCGGAGGGCCCCAAGGCGCGCCGCGGCCTCGCGCAGCATCGCCCGGGGGGAATGCCGCTCGAGGGCCTGCCTCAGGTTTGCCAGCTTGTTCTCCTCGATACGGGCGAGGCGCGCGAGGGCGGGCTTGAGACGCGCGGTTGCGAGGTCCAGGCGCTGGCGTTGCGGGCCGAGGAGGGCATCGGGGCTCGGCAGGGCGCGGGAGGCCGAGCGCAACGCCGTGCGCCGGTGCTCCAGACCCTTGAGGGCGCAGGCGCGCTGCCGAGCCCCGAGTTCGTTGATGTTGCGCAGGAGGTCGGCCCAGACCGGCACCACCATCTCGGCGGCGGCTGTCGGCGTCGGGGCGCGCCGGTCGGCCGCGTGGTCGATGAGCGTGGTGTCGGTCTCGTGCCCGACCGCCGCGACGAGCGGGATCGCGCTCTCGGCCGCCGCCCGCACCACGATCTCCTCGTTGAAGCCCCACAGGTCCTCGAGCGAGCCGCCGCCGCGGGCAACGATCAGCACGTCCGGCCGTGGGACCGGGCCGCCCTCGGCAAGGGCGTTAAAGCCGCGGATCGCGGCCGCGACTTCTTCCGCCGACGTCTCGCCCTGCACCCGCACGGGCCAGACCAGCACGTGCCGCGGGAAGCGGTCGGCGAGGCGGTGCAGGATGTCGCGGATGACGGCGCCGGTCGGGGAGGTCACGACCCCGATCACCCGCGGGATGAACGGCAGCGGCTTCTTGCGGGCGGCGTCGAACAACCCTTCCGCCCCGAGCTTGCGGCGGCGCTCGTCGAGGAGCGCCATCAGCGCCCCGACGCCGGCGGGCTCGAGGGACTCGATGACGATCTGGTACTTGGACTTGCCGGCGAAGGTCGTGACCTTGCCGGTCGCGATCACCTCGAGCCCCTCCTGCGGCTTGAAGCGCAGCCGCGCGAAAGAGCTTCGCCAGATCACCGCGTCGATGCAGGCGTCGGCGTCCTTGAGGCTGAAATAGGCGTGCCCCGACCCGTGCGGGCCGCGGTAGCCCGAGACCTCGCCCCGCAGCCGCACGTGGCCGAAGGCGTCCTCCAGGGTGCGGCGGAGCGCCTGGGCGAGGTCAGAGACCGACCATTCCGGAGCATTGGTGACGGCTGTCGGCGCGGCTGTCTCGGCGAGCATTCGGGACATGTAGCGCGCCGGAGGCAAATGGCGAATAGCGAATGGTGAATAGCTATCCGCTCATCACCATCCCATTCGCCATTCGCTCATCGCTATTCGCGTTACCCTCTTGCCCGCGTCCGGATCATGAAGTTGTCGAAGGTGTACTCGGCCACCTGCCACCAGAGGTACTCCTCGTTGCGGAAGGCGCGCAGGCTCTCGTACATCTTCTTGAAGTCCGCGTTCTTGCCCGAGACCTCGTCGTAGACCTCGTTCGCGGCCTTCAACGAGGCCTCCATCACGTCTTGCGGGAAGGGGCGCAGCTGCGCGCCGGCGCCGACGAGGCGGCGCAGCGACGCCGGGTTCTTGGCGTCGTACTTCGCCGTCATGTCCATCGAGCCGTGCACGGCCGCGCTCTCGACGATCGCCTTGTAGGCCTTCGGCAGCTCGTCCCACTTCGGCTTCGAGAACCACAGGTGGACCGTCGGCCCGCCCTCCCAGAAGCCCGGGTAGTAGTAGAACGGCGCGACCTTGTTGAAGCCGAGTTTCTCGTCGTCGTAGGGGCCGACCCACTCGGCGGCGTCGATGGTGCCGCGCTCCAGCGCCGGATAGATGTCGCCGCCGGCGATCTGCTGCGGCACGACGCCGAGCTTCTGCAGCACCTGGCCGGCGATGCCGGCGATGCGGAACTTCAGGCCCTGCAGGTCCTGGGTGGTCTTGATCTCCTTGCGGAACCAGCCGCCCATCTGCGTGCCGGTGTTGCCGCCCGGGATGGCGTGGACGTTGTACTTCGAAAGGAACTCGTTCACGAGCTCGTTGCCGCCGCCGTGCATGAGCCAGGAGTTCTTCTGGCGGGCGTTGAGGCCGAACGGGATATCGGCGAAAACCGCGAAGGTCGGGTCCTTACCGTAGTAGTAGTAGCCCGGGCCCTGGATCATCTCGACGGTGCCGTTCGAGACCGCGTCGAAGGCCTGAAAGGTGCCGACGATCTCGCCCGCCGCGAAGGGCTGGATCTGGAACTTGCCGTCGGTCGCCTCGGACACGTACTTGCAGAAGTTCTCGGCCGCGCCGTAGAGGGTGTCGAGGGACTTCGGGAAGGTCGAGGACAGGCGCCAGCGGATTTCCGGCGCGGATTGGGCGATGGCCGGCATGGCGACCGCGGTCGCGGCGGCCCCGACCCCGGCGGCTTGAAGGAATTGACGACGCTTCATTGGCGTTTTTCTCCCATGGATCGACCCAGCCGCGAACGGCGGCGCGGGTTGGGCGCGATAAAGCGCGTTTTTCGTTCACCGTCAAAGCCCGGACGCGCGGTTGAAGCGGCCGCGGGCAGCCCCTAGACAGGGCCGACGGGCAGGACCTTTCTCGACCCATGAACATCCTTCTGATCGGCTCGGGCGGGCGCGAGCACGCGCTCGCCTGGAAGCTTGCGGCGAGCCCGCTCTGCGACCGCCTGTTCGCCGCGCCCGGCAACCCCGGCACGGCGCAATGCGGAACGAACCTCGCCGTCGACCCCTCCGACCACGCCGCCGTCGTGGCGGCCTGCCGAGGCCAGAACATCGATTTCGTGGTGGTCGGCCCGGAGACGCCGCTCGTCGTCGGGATCGTGGACGACCTTCAGGCGGCCGGGATCAAGGCCTTCGGACCGACCCGCGCGGCGGCGCGCCTCGAAGGCTCAAAGGCCTTCACCAAGGAGCTCTGCGACGAGGCCGGGATTCCGACCGCAAGATATCGCCGCTTTACCGATCCGGTGGCTGCGAAGGCTTATGTGCGAGCCGAGGGCGCCCCGATCGTCGTCAAGGCGGATGGCCTCGCGGCCGGCAAGGGCGTGGTCGTTGCCGCGACCTTCGTGGAGGCGGAGCGCGCCGTCGACGACATGCTGGGAGGCGCTCTCGGCGGCGCCAGCGCCGAAGTGGTGATCGAGGAGTGCCTTTTCGGCGAGGAGGCGAGCTTCTTCGCCCTCAGCGACGGCGCGACGGCGGTCCCCCTCGGCACGGCCCAGGACCACAAGCGCGCCTTCGACGGCGACGAAGGGCCGAACACCGGCGGCATGGGCGCCTACTCGCCGGCCCCGGCGCTGACGCCGGACCTCGAGGCCCGGGTCATGCGCGAGATCGTCGCCCCGACGCTCAAGGCCATGGCGGGGCGCGGCGCACCGTTCACGGGCGTGCTCTACGCCGGGCTGATGCTCACGGCCGAGGGGCCGAAGCTCATCGAGTACAACGTCCGCTTCGGCGACCCCGAGGCCCAGGTGCTGATGCCGCGCCTGAAGAGCGACCTCGTCCCGGCGCTGCTTGCCGCCTGCGACGGCGCCTTGAAGGGCTTCTCATTGAGCTGGTCGGACGAAGCCGCGCTCGCCGTCGTGCTGGCCGCGAAGGGCTATCCCGGCGCCTACGCCCGCGGCTCGGAAATCCGCGGCCTAGCCCAGGCCGAGGCCATGGACGGCGTGCTCGTCTTCCACGCCGGCACGAAGCGCGACGGCTCCCGCCTCCTCTCCGACGGCGGGCGCGTCCTGAATGTCACGGCGACCGGGCGTACAATCGCGGAAGCGCAAAAGCGCGCCTACGCGGCGGCGGAGAGGATCGACTGGCCGGAAGGCTTCTGCCGCCGCGACATCGGCCGGCGGGCGGTGGAGCGGGAATAGACCGGCTGCACGCTTCACTGGTATGGACTGCGTTCAGGGCTGCTGGCCAATATCACGCATGACCGACGACCTCTTCCCCGGCTTCGCGTCGCATTGGATTGACACTGAGGCCGGGCGCATCTTCGTGCGCTCGGGCGGGAGCGGGCCGCCGCTCGTGCTGGTGCACGGGTTCCCGGAGACGCACGCCTGCTTCCACCGTATCGCGCCGGCGCTCGCCCGGACGCACACGGTCGTGTGCCCGGACCTGCGCGGCTACGGCTGGTCGTCGGCGCCGAAGGGCGACCCCGCGCACGAGACCTACTCGAAGCGCGCCATGGGCCGGGACGTCGTCACTGTCATGGAGAAGCTCGGGCACGTCCGCTTCGCCCTCGCCGGCCACGACCGCGGCGCCCGCGTCGCCTATCGCCTCGCCCTCGACGAGCCGGGCCGCGTCGAGCGGCTCGTCCTCCTCGATATCCTGCCGACCTTCGCGGTGTGGCGGCGGATCGAGGCGGGCGCGGCGCCCGCAGGCCATTGGGCGTTCCTCGCCCGGCCCCACGCCGAGCCCGAGGAGGAGATCGGCCGCGACCCGCTGCCCTACTACGAAGGGCTCCTCAAGGGCTGGTCGAAGGACGGTACCCTCGACGTCTTCGATCCGCGCGCCCTTGCGGCCTATCGCCAGAACTGGAACGAGCCGAACCGCATCCATGCGTTCTGCGAGGACTACCGCGCCGGCGCGACCCGCGACCGCGAGCACGACGAGGCCGACCTTGCGGCCGGGCGCACCATCGCCTGCCCGATCTTCGTGATGTGGAGCAGCTTCTACCTCACTCGCGGCGCGACGGCGGCGAGCGACTCGCCCCTCGACGTGTGGTGCAAGAGCTTCGCGCCCGGCGCCTCCGGGGCCGAGGTCGCGTCGGGCCACTTCGTCGCCGAGGAGGCGCCCGACGCAACCCTCTCGGCCATGACCTCCTTCCTCGGAGCACCGCGCCCGTGAGCGCCGCCACCGACCGCCAGGCGACCTATTCGGGCACCAAGGACGTGCCGCAGAACCTCGCCTTCGACACAGGCAGGCTCGCGGCATGGCTGAAGCCCCGCATCGACGGCTTCGAGGGGCCCCTCGAGGCGCGCATGTTCAAGGGCGGACAGTCGAACCCGACCTATCTCCTGTCGACGCCGCAGCGCCGCTACGTGCTGCGCCGCAAGCCGCCGGGGAAGCTCCTCGCCTCGGCGCACGCCGTCGACCGCGAGTTCCGCGTGCTCTCGGCCCTGCACCGTCAAGGCTTCCCGGTCGCCGAGCCCCTGGCCTACTGCGATGACGACAGCGTCGTCGGCACCGCCTTCTATGTCATGGCGCACGTGGAGGGCCGGGTGTTCTGGGTGCCGGCGCTGCCGGACTCGACGCCGTCCGAGCGCGCCGGCCTCTACGACGCCATGAACGCGACCTTCGCGCGTCTGCACGCCTTCGACCCGGCGGCGATCGGCCTTGGCGACTTCGGCCGCCCGGAAGGCTATGTCGCCCGTCAGGTCAAGCGCTGGTCCGAGCAGTATCGGGCGAGCGAGACCCAGGAGATCCCGGAGATGAACCGGCTCATGGCCTGGCTCCCGGACCACGTGCCGCCGACCTCCCGCGCCGCCCTCGTTCACGGCGACTACCGGCTCGACAATCTCATCATGCATCCGGCGGAGCCGCGGGTGCTCGCGGTCCTCGACTGGGAGCTCGCGACGCTCGGCGACCCCAACGCCGACTTCATCTACCACCTCATGACCTGGCTCATGCCGGCCGAGAAGGGCGGCGGCACCGGCACGCTCCTCGGCCTCGATCTCGGCAGGCTCGGCATCCCGACGCTCGAGGAGTATGCCGCATCTTACGCCCGGCGCATGAATCTCGCCGAGATCCCGCACTTCGAGACGCTTCTCGCTTACAATTTCTTCCGCCTCGCCGCCATCTTGCAAGGAATCGTCGGCCGCGTGCGCGACGGCACCGCCTCGAACGAGAACGCCGCCGCCATGGCGAACGAGGTCCGCCCGCTCGCCGCCGCCGCCTGGAGCTGGGCCGTGAAGGCGGGGGCAGGGTGACCGCCTCCTTCCTGCTTGTGAAGAGAGGCGTCCCGCTCAGCGCCGCGATCGGATGCGCGCATCGATCCGCGCCGGCCTGACCCGTCTCGAAAGCCCCTGCCCGGCCAGGAGCGAGCGATGGACGAGATCGCCGGCCCGGACTTCCACCGTGCCCAGCAGCCGGTCGAGCCAAAGCGAAGGCCGGACGATGAGCGAGCCGTCCCGCCCCGCGCGCCCGAGGCCTGGCCCGGGAGCCTCGGCCAGGAACGCTTCGACGGCCCTGATCCAACCGTCCTGCGGCACGTCCCCGGCTTCGAGGCAGAACAGCCAGTCGCGTCGTGCGACGGCGGCGCCGGCGGCCCATGCGCTCGGCCCAGGGCCGACCCGGACATGAGCGGCGCCGACCTCGTCCGCCACCGTCGCGACCGCGGGATCGTCTCCGAGCAACAGCACTGCGGCGTTCACCACGAGCCCCGCGGCGGCGCCGGGCACGAGCGCCGCGAGCGTCACACCCAGCGGCTCGAGCTGCCCGTCGGTCAGGATGAGAGCCGTGATCACGCGGCCCTTGTAGCGCGGCCCGCGGCCGCACGCCTGCCCAACTTTTCCTACTGGACTTGATTGTTTGTTCCCTATATGTTCTCTTCATCGATCCAGGACCTCCCGATTCGTGAAGAGCCGGCCATGACCGTCCGCGCCAGAAAAGCCGCCCCCGACCCCGTCCTCAGCGCGCCCGCATCGCGTGGCCCGGTCGAGACCGCCGAGGCTGCGCGGCGCCGCTTCCTCCTGACCACCGGCCCGGTCGCGGAGGTCGAGACCCGGCGCGGGCGCGGCGCGGTCTCGAACCCGCACGCCCGCTTCGAGCCGGTCGAGCGCGAGCGCTTCGACGACGGCTGGGATCTCGCCGAGGAGCCGGCGCCCATAAAAACCGAGGTCACGATCGAGAAGCCGCGGGCCATCATCACCCGGAACGACTCGCCCGACATCGGCTTCGACCGCTCGATCAATCCCTACCGCGGCTGCGAGCACGGCTGCGTCTACTGCTTCGCGCGGCCGACTCACGCCTACCAGGGGCTCTCGCCGGGGCTCGATTTCGAGACCAAGCTCTTCGCCAAGCCCAACGCCGCCGAGCTTTTGGAAAAGGAGCTGGCGAAGCCCGGCTACGAGGCGAAGACCATGGCGATCGGGACGAACACCGACCCTTACCAGCCGATCGAGAAGAAGTTCCGCATCACGCGCTCCGTGCTCGAGGTGCTGGCGCGGACGAACCACCCGGTCGGGATCGTCACGAAGTCGGCCCTCGTCACCCGCGACATCGATATCCTGGCTCCGATGGCGGACCGCGGCCTCGCCAAGGTCGCGCTCTCGGTCACGACGCTCGACCCGCGCCTCGCGCGGCGAATGGAGCCCCGCGCCGCGACCCCGGCGAAACGGCTCGACGCCGTCCGCCAGCTCAGCGAAGCCGGCATCCCGGTGTCCGTGATGGTCGCGCCAATCATCCCCGGCGTGAACGATCACGAGATCGAGGACGTCCTCCAGGCGGCCTACGCGGCCGGCGCCCGCGGGGCCGGCTACGTGCTCCTGCGCCTGCCGCACGAGCTCAAGGAGATCATGCGCGACTGGCTCACCGAGAATTATCCGGACAAGCTCAAGCACGTGTTCGCCCTCGTCGGCGACACGCGCGGCGGCAAGCTCTACGATTCAACCTGGGGCAAGCGCCAGACCGGCGTCGGTCCCTACGCTTGGATGATCGGCCGCCGCTTCGAGCAGGCCTGCCAGCGCTTCGGCTTCAACCGCGTCCGCCGGCCGCTCCGCACCGATCTCTTCGTTCCGCCGAAGCAAGAAGGCGCGGGGCAGCTGAACCTCTTTTGACTCGTTACGCTCCTCTCCTTCTGGGAAGAGCAATGGGATATCGCGCAAAGACCCGAGAGAAGAGCAAGGATCGGTAGGGTGAGGCGAGGCCGGCGGCCGATCTCCCAAAACGAGGAGAGGAGTTCGGCTCACCCCGCGAGTGCGTACACCCTGGCGGCGGCCAGGAAATCCGCCTCGCGGGCGGCGCGGCGGGCGAGTGCCTCCTCGTCCTCGCCCCATCGGCTCTCCTGGTAGCGCTCGTCGACGTGGGCGGCGGCCCAGGCCTCGCCGGCGTCCAGGAGACCTGTCGCGTGGGCGAGCGTGATCAGCACCGAGCCGGTGAGCGTCGTCATGACGTGCAGCGCCGCGAGCCGGAACGGCGAGTCGACCGTCTCGAGGCGCGCCCGCACGGCCGCGACCGCCATCTCCGGCTGGGCCACATGCATGACGCCCTCGCTCAGCACGAAGCGCGCGCCGAGCGCCTCGCGCGCCCAGGCAAGGATCGGGTCCCAGGCACGGGCCTGCTCCGCGACGAGCTTTTGAGGCTCGCCGGCGCGGTAGCAGACGAGGTCGGAGCCGGCGTACTTCGCAATGTCGGCGATCACCGCGTCGCGCTCGCGGGCGACCCCGTCGATGGCGGAGTTGACGATTCGGGTCAGGGGCATGGCGGCGGGGTTAATCGCGGCTCCCTGCCCCTGCCATTCCGCCGCGAGCGCCTCGGCAAGCGCGCGGGTCGGCACGCCGAGCGGGTTCTTCGCCGGCGTCCTGGCGGGGCGCCCATCGAGGACGAGCCTGAACGCGCCGTCGCGCTCCTCGACGGCGGCCGTCTCGTAGAAGCGCTTGGGAAGGGGCGGCCGCATCGCGGCCTGTGCGGCCTTCATGGGATTTACGGCCTCGCCCTCGGGCGGGAACCAGTCCCGGGTGCGGTCGTCCGTCATGGCCGACAGATAGGAAGACCGCGGCGCCTAGACGAGGGAGGGCGCGAGCAGCGTCTCGTGCAGATAGCTCCGCAGCTCCGCATAGGAGCTCACGATCACCTCGGCCCCTGCCTCGCGCAGCGCCTGCGGGCGGTGGTAGCCCCATGAGACGCCGATGGCTCCCATGCCGACGGCGCGCGCCATCGTCATGTCGAAGGTCGAGTCGCCGATCATGGCGCTCGCCCCGGCGCTGGCCCCGGTCTCGGCCAGCGCCTGCTCCAGCATCGCCGGATGCGGCTTCGAGGGGGCGTCGTCGGCGGTCTGGATGGTGGAGAAGACCTCCTGCCAGCCGTGCCGCTCGAGGAGATGGGCGACGCCGCGGCGCGATTTTCCGGTCGCGATGCCGAGCACCACGTCGTCCCGTGTCGAGAGTTCCGTCAGAAGCTCGTCGGCGCCCGCGAACAGCGGCTCGCGATAGGCGGGATTCCGGCGAAGCTTCTGAAAGGCCGCCTTGTAGCCTTCGGCGAGGCTCTTGGCTGGGCCGTCGGGCGCGAGCACCCGGAACGCCTGCACGAGCGACAATCCCACAATCGACAGCGACCGCTCCCGGCCCGGCGGCACCATGCCGTGCGCCCGGAACGTCTCGGCCTGTGCCGCGACGATTAGGTCCTGGCTGTCGACGAGGGTGCCGTCGACGTCGAAGACGATGAGCTTCAAGGGAGCGGTCCTGGCGCGGCTACACCAACATCCCCATGGGGTTCTCGACCAGCTCCTTGAACGCCGCGATGAGCTGGGCGCCGAGCGCCCCGTCGACCGCCCTGTGATCACAGGACAGGGTGACGCTCATCACTGTCGCGACGGCGATGTCGGCCCCCCGCACCACCGCCCTCTTCTCGCCCGTGCCGACGGCGAGGATGGTTGAGTGCGGCGGGTTGATGACGGCCGTGAACTCCTTGATGCCGAACATGCCGAGATTCGAGACCGCGGTTGTGCCGCCCTGGTACTCCTCGGGCTTGAGCTTGCGGTTCTTCGCCCGCGCGGCGAAGTCCTTCATCTGGTTCGCGATGGCGGAGAGCGTCTTTGTCTCGGCGGCGCGGATGATCGGGGTGATGAGGCCGTTGCCGGGGAGCGCCACCGCGACGCCGACGTCGGCATGCTTGTGGCGCAGCATCGCGCCTTCCGTCCAGGTGACGTTGGCGTCGGGCACGCGCATCAGCGCCATGGCGAGCGCCTTGATCGCCATGTCGTTGACCGAGACCTTCCAGGCGGGCTTGCCGTCCTTGTCCTTCGGCGACGCCTTGTTGACCTGCTCGCGGAGCGCCAGGAGGGCGTCGATCTGGCACTCCATGGTGAGGTAGAACTGCGGGATCGTCTGGCGCGCCTCGGTGAGGCGGCGCGCGATCGTGCGGCGCATGTTGTCGTGCGGGATCTCCTCGTAGGAGCCCGGCTCGAACAGGGCCTTGACCTGGGCGTCGGACGGCGCGGCAGGCGCGGGAGCGGGCGGCTTCGCGGCGGCCGAAGGGGCTTGGGCGGGGGCGGCCGCCGCCGTGGCAGCGGGCCTCGCGCCGCCGCCGGCAACCGCCGCGCGCACGTCCTTCTCGACGATGCGGCCGTGCGGGCCCGAGCCCTGGATCATCGAAATCTCGATCCCGGCCTCCTTGGCGATCCTCTTGGCCAGCGGCGAGGCGAACACGCGCCCCCCCCGCCCTGCCCCGTTGGCCTTGGGAGCCGCCTGTGCGGCGGGCTGCGCCGGCCCCTTCGGAGCCTGGTCGACGCGGGTGTCGGCCTTCTGCGCGGAAGCGCCGCTCCCACCGCCCTGCGCCGCCGCAGCCGGAGCGGCTTGGCCCTGCGGGGCTGGCGCCTCGGCCTTCGCCGGAGCCGCCCCTCCGCCACCCGCCGTGACGCTCTTCGGGTCCTCGCCTTCCCCGGCGATGAGGCCGATGAGCTGGTTCACCGGCACGTCGGCGGTGCCTTCCGGCACCACGATCTTGGCGAGCACGCCCTCGTCGACCGCCTCGACCTCCATGGTCGCCTTGTCGGTCTCGATCTCGGCGATCACGTCGCCGGACTTGACCGTGTCGCCCTCCTTCTTCAGCCACTTGGCAAGGTTGCCCTTCTCCATGGTGGGCGACAGGGCGGGCATCAGGATGTTGATGGGCATCTTGGGGGATCCTGAGCGTTGCGGTGTTCAGTTTACGGCCTGCGTCGAGCCGCGGTCGGTCGGGCGCTCGATCTCGGCCTGCATGCCGGCGCGGATCTGCTCCAGGGCTTCCTCCTCGGAGAGGTCGGTCTCCAGCGCGTAGATGCGGGCCGCGTGGCGGGCGAGATCGACGAGGAGCACGCCCCAGGTGAAGGGGTCGTCGAACGAGCGCCTGAGCGCTACGCTCACGCCGCCGTCGACGATGGAAGCCCGCAGCACCTCATGCCCGCCCTTCTCGAGGGCGTCGGGCGGGACCGAGAGGGCTTCGAATTTGGGATGCGCCATCACGTCACCGGTACGTCACCGCCTTCGCGGCCTGCACCACCTCGCCGACGTTCGGCAGGGCGAGCTTCTCGAGGTTCGCGGCGTAGGGCATGGGGACGTCCTTGCCGGTGACGCGGGCGACGGGGGCGTCGAGCCAGTCGAAGGCCTCCTCCATGATCTTCATGCCGACCTCGGCCGAGACGCCGGATTGGGGCCAGCCCTCCTCGACGACGACGCAGCGGTTGGTCTTCTGGACCGAGGCGACGACGGTCGCGACGTCCATCGGGCGGATGGTGCGAAGATCGACGATCTCGGCGTCGATGCCTTCTTTCTCCAGTTCGAGCGCCGCTTTAAGAGCGTAGGTCATCCCTATGCCCCAGCTCACGATCGTCACGTCCTTGCCGGCGCGGTGGATGCGCGCCTTGCCGATCGGCACCGTGAAGTCGTCGAGCTTCGGCACCGGGAAGGTCTGGCCGTAGAGGATCTCGTTCTCCAGGAAGATCACCGGGTTCGGGTCGCGGATGGCACTCTTCAGGAGCCCCTTCGCGTCCGACGCCGTGTAGGGCATCACGACCTTCAGGCCCGGCACGTTCGAGTACCAGGCGGCGTAGTCCTGGGAATGCTGGGCGCCGACCCGCGCCGCGGCGCCGTTCGGGCCGCGGAACACGATCGGCGCGCCCATCTGGCCGCCGGACATGTAGAGCGTCTTCGCCGCCGAGTTGATGAGATGGTCGATCGCCTGCATGGCGAAGTTGAAGGTCATGAACTCAACGATGGGCTTCAGGCCCGAGAGCGCCGCGCCGACGCCGAGACCGGCGAAGCCGTGCTCGGTGATCGGCGTGTCGACGACGCGCTTCGGCCCGAACTCCTGCAGGAGCCCCTGCGTGACCTTGTAGGCGCCCTGGTACTCGGCGACCTCCTCGCCCATGACGAACACGTCGGGGTCGCGGCGCATCTCCTCGGCCATGGCGTCGCGCAGCGCCTCGCGGACGGTCATGTTGACCATCTCGGTGCCTTCCGGGATCTCCGCCGCGGCGTCGTGGCCGGCCCCCTTGAGGACCGCCGGCGAGACCGGCGTCTGGTCCGTGCCGGGCCGTGCGGTCGGCGCCGGCCTGTCGGCGAGGCCTTCGGCCTGCATGTCCGGCGTCGGCGCCGGCTGGCCGCCGCCGTCGACCCCGCCGCCGTTCGGCTTCGGGGCTGCGGGGGCCTGGGGAGCCGGCGCCTTGGCCGCGGCGGCGGAGACGTCCTCCCCCTCGCCGGCGAGGATCCCGATCGGCGTGTTCACGGCGACGTTGTCGGTGTCGTCGGGGACGAGGATCTTGGCGAGGATGCCCTCGTCGATCGCCTCGACCTCCATGGTCGCCTTGTCGGTCTCGATCTCGGCGAGGACGTCGCCCGGCTTCACCGGGTCGCCCTCCTTCTTGAGCCATTTCGCGAGCTTGCCCTGCTCCATCGTGGGCGAGAGGGCGGGCATCAGGATGTCGGTCGGCATGGGATGCTCGTGGTTCGTGTTGCCGTCGTGGGCGACTAGCGATGTCCGTGAGGCGGCCGATGCGTGCCGCCGCCATATCCTCGCAGTTCCGTGTAGTGCCTGACCTGGTCGGGGCTCAACGCCTCCACGGTCGAGAGGTGGTGCTTCAGGTGGGCCGCGCGCAACGCAGCCTGGGTGGCGCCGATCGCCTCGGTCGCCCGGGAGAGGCTGGCCGGGCTGACGCTGCGCTCCCGGAACTGCCGTTCGAGGTCGGCCTCCTGCGCGATCAGCCTCTCGCCCAGGGAGACGGCCTCGGCCTTCATCGCCTCGTAGAGGCCTTGCATCCGGGCGCGCTGCGCTTCGGTGAGGCCGAGCGGCTCCGCCAGCTCGAGGACATGGATCGGCCCGGGGTAGCCGTTCAGCTCCGCCGCGAGCGCCAGCCCCATGCCCCGCCCGGCCTTGAGGTCCGCGACCTGCTGTTCCGAGAGCGCCTTGATCGCCCGGCCTTCGAGACCCGCGTAGGGCTGGTGCTGGGCCTCGGCGACGGTCGCGGAGAGGATCGCGATGCCGGCAGCCCAGGACAATGCGACTGGCCGCATGGTCCTTCTCCCGAGGCGGCGGCGGGTCAAGCGCGCGCCTCGACCAAGATGTCGGTCCAGAGCTCGGACGGGTCCGGCTCCGGGTCGTGGGTCGCGAACTCGGCCGCCTCGTTGACGATTTCGCGGACCTTGCCGTCGATCTTCTTGAGCTCGTGCTCGGAGAGGCCCCACTGGTCGAGGAGGCGGCGGCGGACCTGCTCGATCGGGTCGTGCTCCTCGCGCATGCGAGTGACCTCGTCCTTGGTGCGGTACTTCGCCGGGTCCGACATGGAGTGGCCGCGGTAGCGGTAGGTCTGCATCTCGAGGATGTAGGGGCCCTGGCCGGAGCGGCAGTGCTCGATCGCCCGCGCCCCGGCGTCGCGCACGGCGCGCACGTCCATGCCGTCGACCTGCTCGCCCGGGATGTTGAAGGAGACGCCGCGCTTCGAGAAGTCGGTCTGGGCCGAGGCGCGGGAGACCGAGGTGCCCATGGCGTAGCGGTTGTTCTCGATGACGTAGACCACGGGCAGCTTCCACAGCTCCGCCATGTTGAAGCTCTCGTAGACCTGGCCCTGGTTCGCGGCCCCGTCGCCGAAGTAGGTCATCGAGACCCGCCCGTCCTCCCGGTACCAGTTGGCGAAGCCGAGGCCGGTGCCCAAGGAGACCTGCGCGCCCACGATGCCGTGGCCGCCGTAGAAGGCCTTCTCCTTGGAGAACATGTGCATCGAGCCGCCCTTGCCCTTGGAGTAGCCGCCGCGGCGCCCCGTGAGCTCGGCCATCACCCCCTTCGGGTCCATGCCGCAGACCAGCATGTGCCCGTGATCCCGGTATCCCGTGATCACCTGATCCCCGTCCTTCGCGGCCATCTGCATGCCGACGACGACGGCCTCCTGGCCGATGTAGAGGTGGCAGAAGCCGCCGATCAGGCCCATGCCGTACATCTGGCCGGCCTTCTCCTCGAAGCGGCGGATCAGGAGCATCTCGCGATAGGCGTGGAGCTCCTCGTCCTTCGAGAACTGCGGCGCGTCCGGAGCGGATTTCCTGGCCTGCTCGGACCGCTTGCCCTGGTCCTTGGGGGCGCCTCGTGCGGCGCGGCCTGCACTGCGGCCCATCGCTTTCCTCCGAAGGGTTCTTGGATGCCCTTCTAGCGCAGGGAGGCGGCGAAAGCGAGAGCCGCGCGGCGCGGTACGGGCCGAACTTAAGTACTTAAGTTTTTTGGAGGATTCGGGATCAACTCGGTTTCAGTTAAGGGGGATTGCGAGCCGCTCAAGGACCCGTGATGATGACGAGGTCGTTCCGGTGCACCCGGCCCAGCATGATCCGGGCCTGCTCTTCCAGGAGGTCGCGGTCGATCTGGTCCGAGCGCAGGAGCGCGATGCGGCGCTCCCATTCCTGCCGCTCGACCTTCGCGGCCTCGAGGTCCCGGTTGAGCTCGTAGGCCTGGATCTTGAGCGCGCGCTTCGCCTCGAGTCCGCGATGGCCGTTGTTGGCGTGGTGCACGAAATAGGCGACGACCGCGCCCGAGGCGCAGTAGAGCGCGAGCGGCATCAGGAACCGGCGCAGGCGGCGCTTCACGACCATGGCGGGAGGGTGGCACGGCGTGGTTAAGGAGGGGTTAGGGATTGGCCGCCCGCCGCCGGTTCGCGAAGGCGGCGATGCCCAGTCCCGCGACGATGAGCGCGACTCCGAGGGTCTGCAGCGGCGGCGGCCATTCGCCGAGGATCGGGATGGCGAGAAGCGTGCCGAAGACCGGGATGAGCGGCGGGAAGCGCTGCGCTTCCGCCGCGCCGAGGACCCGCACGGCGTAGCCCCAGAGCCACAGGCCCAGGATCACGTTGAGGAGGCCCTGGTTGACGGCGTGGAAGGTCGCGACCCACGGGTCGACGGCGAAGATCTGCGGCTCGAGGGCGAGCGCGTAGACCGGGACATAGGCGAGGGAGAGCACCGACACGATGGCGGTCGAGGTCATGGCGCCGACGTTCCACTTCTGCAGGAGGAGCGGATAGAGGCCCCAGAGCAGGCCCGTCGCGAGGAAGAAGGCGTCGCCGGCAAGGGTCGAGGGGCCGCCGCCGCGGGAGCCTGCGATTCCGATCGAGGCAAGCCCCAAGAGCACGACCGCGATGCCGAAGAGCACCGAGCGCGAGAGTCTCACGCCGAACATGACCGCGCCGCCCACGGCGCCGATCACGGTCACGGTGCCGGGCCCGATCGCGGCCCCGTGCGAGGCCGGCGCGAGGGAGAGCCCGGTGTTCATGAGGAGCGCCATCGGCACGCCGCTCATGACGCCGAGCAGGATGCCGCGCGGCCAGCCGACGCCGGCGCAGGTCGCGGCGCCGCGCATGAGGAACACCGGCAGGAGCAGCGTGCCGGCGATGCCGTAGCGCATGGCGACGAGGTCGTCCGGGGTGAGCCCGTTCGTCAGCGCGTGCCGGCTGATCGCGAAGTTCGCGCCGTAGATCGCGACGGCGCCGAGCATGGCGAGGACGCCGAGACGGCGGTTCATGTCACCTCTCCCCGTGAAACGGGAGAGGTCGAGTCGCGGCAAAGCCGCGGGGTGAGGGTCAGCCTCCCCCTATTCATCGCGCGTCCTTGCCACGCCCCCGGCTTTTGCACATCATCCTCGCCGTCCACGGCCTCACAGGAGAATTCCCCGATGAACCGCGTTCGACTCGCACTTGTCTCGTTGGCGTATCTAGCGGCATCCGCGACGGCGCACGCGCAGACTACGCAGCAGGAGGTGATCCTCAGCGTGACGCCCGACGAGATGGCGAAGATTCTCCAGGACATCGGCTACCGGGCCGAGATCCTGAAGAACAACGAAGGCAAGCGCCGCATCAGGACCCGCATCGGCGGCTGGAACGTCACCCTCAACTTCTACTCCTGCGACGACAAGGAGAACTGCAAGAGCATCGGCGTAAGAAGCTTCTTCGAAAACGAGAAGAAACGCAGCGCCCAATGGGCCAACGAGTGGAACCGGGAAAAGCGGTTCACCAAGGTCTACATCGACAAGGACAACGACGTGAACATCGAGTACGACTTCCTGTTCCGCGACGGCGTCACCAAGGGCAACATACGGGCCTACTTCGACGTCTACGAGGACCAGCTCAAGGACTTCGTCGACGGCCTCAAGAAGTAGAACGAGGCTGACGGAGCCCGCGTCCCGTCACGCCTTCAGCGCGCTTCTGCCTGCATACCGGGCCTGCGCCCCCAGCTCCTCCTCGATGCGGATGAGCTGGTTGTACTTCGCCGTGCGGTCGGAGCGGGCGAGCGATCCGGTCTTGATCTGACCGCAGTTCGTCGCGACCGCGAGGTCGGCGATGGTCGCGTCCTCGGTCTCGCCGGACCGGTGCGACATCACCGCCGTGTAGCCGGCGCGGTGCGCCATGGCGACGGCGGCGAGCGTCTCGGTCAGGGTGCCAATCTGGTTCACCTTGACGAGGATGGAGTTCGCAACCTTCTTCTCAATACCTTCCGCCAAGCGCCTGACGTTCGTGACGAAAAGGTCGTCGCCGACGAGCTGGCATCTTTGCCCGACGAGCCCGGTCAGCGCCGCCCAGCCGTCCCAATCGTCCTCGGCCATGCCGTCCTCGATCGAGACGATGGGGTACTGCGAGACGAGCTTTCCGAGGTATTCGGCCTGCTCCTGCGGACTGCGGGTCTTGCCTTCGCCCTCATAACGGTAGGCGCCGTCCCAAAAAAACTCGGTCGCGGCGCAGTCGAGGGCGATCGCCACATCCTGGCCGGGCTCGTAGCCGGCCTTGCCGATGGACTGCATGATGAAGTCGAGGGCCGCCTCGGCGGAAGAGAGGTTCGGGGCAAAGCCCCCCTCGTCGCCGACGTTGGTGTTGTGGCCGGCCTCCTTCAGCGCCCCTTTTAGGGTGTGGAACACCTCCGAGCCCATGCGCACGGCGTCGGCGAAGGTCGGCGCGCCGACCGGCATGATCATGAACTCCTGGAAGTCGATGGGGTTGTCGGCGTGCGCGCCGCCGTTGACGATGTTCATCATCGGAATCGGCAGCACCCGCGCCGAGACGCCGCCGACGTAGCGGTAGACCGGGAGCGAGGCCGCCTCGGCCGCCGCCTTCGCGACGCCAAGCGAGACGCCGAGGATGGCGTTCGCCCCGAGCCGCGCCTTGTTCGGCGTGCCGTCGAGCGCGATCATGGCCTCGTCGATCGCGGCCTGGTCCTCGGCCTCCATCCCGCCGACGGCTTCGAGGATCTCGCCGTTGACCGCCGCGACGGCCTTCAAGACGCCCTTGCCGAGATACCTTCCCTTGTCGCCGTCGCGCAGCTCGACCGCCTCGTGGGCACCCGTCGAGGCGCCGGAGGGGACGGCGGCGCGGCCCATCGACCCGTCCTCGAGCACCACGTCGACCTCGACCGTCGGGTTGCCCCGGCTGTCGAGGATCTGGCGGGCGACGATGTCGACAATCGCGGTCATGCGCGGGGGCTCCGGAGCTGGGCAATGAGACGGCGCGGCTTATCGGCCGAAACGTTTCCAGGGGCAAGGGAACGCGCCTATATGGCTGTCATGAACGACACCCTCCACCTCGGCCGACCCTCGGCGATCCCCGCCTCCCCCGACGAGGCGCAGCTCGACCGGGTAGCGAACCCGCATCCGGACACGGACTACGTCGCCCGCTTCACGGCGCCGGAGTTCACCTCGCTCTGCCCCGTCACCGGCCAGCCCGACTTCGCGATCCTCGTCATCGACTACGTGCCCGACCGCTGGGTCGTGGAGTCGAAGTCCCTGAAGCTCTACCTCGCGAGCTTCCGCAACCACGGCGCTTTCCACGAGGACTGCACCGTCGCGATCGGCAAGCGCCTCGCCGAGCTCCTCGAGCCCCGGTATCTCCGCATCGGCGGCTATTGGTACCCCCGCGGCGGCATGCCGATCGACGTGTTCTGGCAGACCGGCGAGCCGCCGAAGGCGGTGTGGCTGCCCGACCCGGGCGTCCCCCCCTACCGCGGGCGGGGCTGAGGCCCCCACACCAGCACGAAGGCCGAGACGAGGCCGAGGATCATCGCGGCGAGCGCCGCGACGAGAAGGCTCGCGGTCCAGCCCATCGCTCCGATGCCCGCGCCGAAAAGCGCGACGCCCAGCGCCTGGCCGATGAAGAAGGAGAAGGCGTGGAAGGCGATCGCCGAAGCGCGCGCGTCGGGCACGACCTCGGTCACCTGCGTCTGGTAGGAGTTGTGGATCATGTAGAAGGCGAGGCCGAGCGCGACCATCAGCATGGCGTCGGCGATCCAGCCGAGGCCGAGGGAGAGGCCGACGAAGGCGAGCCCCGCCACGAAGCCGCCGCTCACGAACATGCGGCCGAGCCCCAACACGCGCAGGAGCCAGGTCACGAGCGCGGAGTAGAGGAGCCCGCCGAGGGCGAAGCCGGCGAGCACGAGCCCCGCCTCGAACGGGCCGCCGTCGCCGCGCGCCTCGAGGTTGGGCGCGACGTAGGGCAGGAGCGCGAAGAAGGCCATGCCGTCGATGAAGACGAAGGCGTAGAGAAAGCGCGCCCGCCGATTGGTCAGCACGCGGCGGTAACGCGCGAGCGCCTCGGCAAGGCTCAGCCGCTCGGGCGGGCGCTGGCCCTTCCTATCGAATCCGAACACCGCCCCGACCGCCGCGCTCAAGGTCAGCGTCGCGGCGAGCGCGAAGACGCCGCGCCAGCCGATCCAGGCGGCGAGCAGCCCCGAGACGGACGAGCCCGCGAGCTGGCCGAGGATCACGGCCGCAAGGAAGCGGCTGATCGCGACCTGCCGGCTCGCCATGGCGACGCGGTCGCCGATCATGCCGAGCGACATCGGGATGACGCCGCCCGCCGCCATGCCGGCGAGCACCCGCAGGGCAAAGAGGATCTCGATCGTCGGCGCGGCCGCGCAGAGCGCCATGGCGACGGCGAGCGTGCCGAGGCAGACCGGGAAGATGCGCTCCTTGCCGAGGGCGTCGGCGACGGGCCCGAGGATCGGCTGGATGAAGGCGTAAGGGAGCGCGAAGGCGGTCGCGAGGAGCGCGACGGTGTGTGGGTCGCTCGCAAGGTCGCGGGCGATGACCCCGATCAGCGGCTCGACCGAGCGCCCGGCCGAGGTCGAGGCGAAGCCGCTCACCGCGAGGATGAGGATCATGCGGCGCACCGAGCGGTCGGAGGCTGGCGCGGAGGCTGGCTCGGACGTCATCGCGGCCTTTGGGCCTTTGCCGGAGGGGCTGCGACCCTAACGTTTGGCCTGCGCAAAAGGGAGTGCGCGCGATGAAATCCTCGATCGAAAGAAGCATGCCGGAAAAGCGAAAGCCCTGGAGTCCATCCCGACTCCAGGGCTTCGAGAAGAACCGGTCTTGGACCGGATTACTTCTTTCCGGACTTGCCGCCCTTCGAGCCGCCCTTCGAGCCGCCCTTCGAGCCGCCCTTCGAGCCGCCTTTCGAGCCGCCGGACTTCTTTGCACTGGTAGCCATATCGTGGGTCCTCGAACGCTCCACTGATTCTGGAGCGTCAAGATGATTGCACCCGATTTCTTAATCGCAACTTGATTCGCGCCGGCTTGCACCGGAACTTGTGAACAATTGCGCACCTTACCTTGGCCTCAGCCGGGATTCATGAGCCAGGTCAGGACGAGCGGGATCGTCACGATGGAGACGAGCGTCGACAGCACGACGACGCCGGCGACCTCCGCCGGCTCGTTGTCCCAGCGTTGCGCGAACAGGTAGTTGTAGACCGCGACCGGGTTCGCGCATTGCAGGATCAGCACCGCGCGCAAGGAGCCCGTCAGCCCGAACGCCGCCGCGACCGCGACGCCGACCGCCGCGCCGAGGCCGATCCGCACGAGCGACACGAACAGCGCGCGGCCAGACGAGGCGACCCTGAGCTGGCTGAGCGACGAGCCGAGCATCAGGAGCATCAGCGGCACGGTGACGTTGCCGATGAGCGCGACCGTCTTGCCGGCCCACTCGGGCAGCTCGACCTGCCAGAACGACAGCGCGATGCCGAGCGCGACCGCGTAGAGGATCGGCAGGCGCGCAAGGCCGCGCCAGTTCGCCCGGCCGGCCGCGATCATCTGGCCGAGGGTGTAGTTCGCGACCGACGAGATCGAGAAGAACGCGATCGCGTAGCCGAGGCCCTCGGGCCCGAAGGCGTAGAGCGAGAGCGGCAGGCCGAGGTTGCCGGCGTTCGGGAAGGCGATCGAGGGCAGGAAGGTGCGGATGCGCAAGGACGCCGCCCGGAGCACGAGCGCGCCCAGGGCCGCGAAGAGCGCGATCGCGGCGGCCGTCGCGCTCGCCATCGCGGCGAAGGCGTCGAAGGACAGCTTGCTCGACTGGAAGGTCGAGACGATGAGGCAGGGGGTCGCGACGTCGGCGATGAGCGCCGTCAGCTCCTTCGAGTTCAGCGGATAGCCGAAGCGGGTCCACAGGAACCCGACCGCGACGGTGATGACGACCGGCAGGACCACCGGGAGCACGACCGAGAGGACGACGGCGAACATGCTCTAGAGCGCGCCCACCGCCTCGAGGATGCGGCGCAGATCCGCCCTCGCCTCCTCGCCGAGGGTTGCCTGCGGCGGGATCGGCGGGCCGACGGGAAAGCCCTGCATCTCGAGCGCCGCCTTGATGCAGGGGGCGAGCGCGTACTTGGCGAAGGCCTGGTTGACGGCCCAGAGCCGGCGCTGGAGCGCCATCGCCTCCTCCCAGCGCCCGGCACGGGAAAGATCGTAGAGCGCGACGCTCTCTTCGGGGATGACGCAGGCCGGCCCCGCCATCCAGCCGACGCCGCCGATGAGCATGACGCAGGCCGGGATGTGGGCCGAGGCCGCGAAGACCTTCATCCGCCCCTCCGTCTCGTTGAGGATCGAGAGGAGGCGGCCGGTGTTGGTCGAGGCGTCCTTGATGTAGCGGACGTTCGGCACTTCCGAGAGCCGCCGGATGACGGGGAGCGACAGGTCCGAGCGCTGGAACTGCGGATTGGTATAGAGCACGACCGGACAGGGCACGGCCTCGGCGATCGCGCGGAAGTAGGCCTCGACGCCGGCGTCGGCGATGGGGAAGTAGGCCTCGAGAATCGCGAGCACCCCGTCGGCGCCGAGCCGCACGACCTCGCGGGCGAGCTCCACCGCGCCCCGGGTCGTCGTCGCGGCGACGCCGGCGACGACCGGCACTCTTCCGCGCGCCGCCTTCACGACGGTGTCGACGATGTCGAGCCGCTGCTCCGTGTCGAGGTAGGCGAACTCGCCGGTGCTGCCGAGCGGGGTGAGCCCGTGCACGCCGGCCCCGATCAGGCGCTCGACGAGGGCCGCGAGCACGTCGCGCTTCACCCGGCCCGCCTCGTCCACGGGCGAGACGAGGTAGGGGAAGACGCCGTGCCAGCCGGGGTCCTCCGTCATTCGACCGGCACGGCTTTTCGCGCGCGCCGGCCCGCGAGCCCCATGACGAGCGGCAGGACGAGGAGCGCGATCCCGAGCAGCACGAGGGTCGTGACGAGCCGGTTGGCGAAGAAGATGCCGAGCGTGCCCTTCGACATCAGCATCGACTGGCGGAACGCGTCCTCCGCCTTGTCGCCGATCACGATCGCGAGCACGAGCGGCGCGATCGGATAGTCGAGCTTCTTGAACAGGTAGCCGACGACGCCGAAGCCCATCATCAGGACCACGTCGAGGTAGGAGTTCGAGACCGAGTAGGCGCCGACGACGCAGATGATGAAGATCAAGGGTGCGATGATGAAGAACGGCACCCGCATCAGCGCGGCGAAGATCGGCACCGTCAAGAGCACCAGTACCACGGCGACGATGTTGCCGAGGTACATCGAGGCGATGAGGCCCCAGACGAAGTCCTTCTGCTCGACGAAGAGGGTTGGCCCGGGGTTGAGGCCCCAGATCATCAGCCCGCCCATCATCACGGCGGCGGTGGCCGAGCCCGGGATGCCGAGCGACAGCATCGGCAGGAGCGCGCTCGTGCCGGCCGCGTGGTCGGCGGTCTCGGGCGCGATGATGCCGTCGGGCTCGCCCCTGCCGAAGTTCTCGCGCCTTCGCGAGAAGCGCTTGGCTAGGCCGTAGCTCATGAACGAGGCCGCCGTCGGCCCGCCGGGCGTGATCCCCATCCAGCAGCCGACGGCGGCGCTGCGGAGCAGCGTCACCCAGTGCCGCGGCAGGCGCGCGACGGTGCGGAACACCTCGCCCCACTCGACCTTCGAGGACACGGCCTTCGCATGGATCTCCTCCTCGACCGCGAGGAGAAGCTCGCCGATGCCGAACAGCCCCATGACCGCGACGACGAAGCTCACGCCCTTGACGAGCTCGTCGACGCCGAAGGTGAGGCGCACGCTGCCGGATACCGTGTCGATGCCGATCGCCGCGACGGCGAAGCCGATCGCGAGCGACACCAGGGTCTTCACCGGCGGCGCGCCGCCCATGCCGATGAAGCTCGCGAAGGCGAGGAAGTAGACAGCGAAATACTCCGGCGGGCCGAAGGCGAGCGCCGCCTCGGCGACCCACGAGGCGAGCACCGTGATCAGCACGACCCCGACGAGGGCGCCGAAGGCGGCGGAGCCGAAGGCCGTCGCGAGCGCCGTGCTGGGTCTGCCGTCGCGCGCCATCGGATAGCCGTCGAAGGTCGTCGCGACGGAGGACGGCTCGCCCGGGATGTTGAACAGGATCGAGGTCACCGAGCCGCCGAACAGCGCGCCCCAGTACATGCTGGACAGGAGGATGATGGCCGAGACCGGCGTCATGCCGAAGGTGAGCGGCAGCAGCAGCGAGACGCCGTTCGGCGCGCCGAGACCCGGCAGCACGCCGACGAGAATGCCGAGCAGCACGCCGATCACCATCAGGGCGACGTGGTGCCAGCTCAGCGCGATGGAGAAGCCGTGCAGGAGGGCTTCGAGGTTTTCCACCCGGGCCCTCCTAGAAGCCGAGCGCGGCGCCGAGCACCCCGCGCGGCAGGGCGACCTGGAACGCCCAATCGAACAGCACGTAGAGAGAGACCGCCGTGACGGCCGAGATCACGAGCGCCCGCGTCACCGAGACATGGTGCTGCGGCACGAGAACCGCAAAGATGTAGATCGCCGATGCCGCATGCATCCCGAGCAGCGGGATCGCGGCGACGAAGACGACGGCCGGCAGGAACAGCGCCGCAAGCTTCTTGAGGTCGCCCCAGCCGATCACCCGGGCGCGGCTGCCGCGCATCAGCCCCGCGGTCGCGAGGTTGTAGACGCTCGCCGCAATGACGATGAGCCCGGTGACGAACGGGAAGGTCCCGGAGTCGACGCCGGCGCTCGACCAGCCGATGCCGTTCTCGAGGCTCGACACCGCGACCGCGACGCCAAAGGCGCCGGTCAGCGCCGCCGTCGCGGTCTCGAGGCCTCGGCGGGAGATCATGGAACGCGCCGGTTCAGTTGGCGACGAGCCAGCCTTCCTCGGCCGCGACCTTGCGGACCCGCTCGATGTCCTCGTCGATGAACTTCTGGAAATCGGCTCCGGTCAGGAAGGTGTCGGTCTGCGAGGTGCGCTCGATGTATTCCTTCCACTCGGGCGCCGCTTGCACCTTCTTCATGAGGTCGACGTAGAACGCGACCTGGTCGGGCGTGACCTTGCCGGGCAGCCAGACGGTGCGGGGCTGCTGGAACTGCGGGATGTTGAGGCCCTGCTCGACGCAGGTCGGGATGTCGCCCCACCCCTGCGTCGCCGTGACCTTGGCGCCGGCCGGCAGGCGCTGCGGGCTGAAGGCGCAGATCGGGCGCTGCGTCGAGCCCTTCCACTGGCCGATGCTCTCGCTCGGGTTGTTGACGTGCGAGTCGATGTGGCCGCCGGCGAGCTGCACCGCGGCCTCGGCGCCGCTCTTGAACGGGATGTAGGTGATCTTGAGCCCGGTCTCCTTGGCGATCATACGGGTCAGGAGCTCGTCCGTGTCCTTGGACTGGGCGCCGCCCATCTTGAATTCCCGCTTCTTGCCCTCCTCGATATAGTCCTTGGCGGTCTGGATCGGCGAGTCCTGCTTCACCCACAGCAGGAACTCGTCCTGGGCCATGGCGGCCACGGGGGTCAGGTCCGTGTGCTTGTAGGCGAGCTTCGAGGTCATCGGCTGCGACCAGGCGTTCGAAGTGCCGAAGATCACCTTGTGGGGGTCGCCGACCTGGCTCTTGCCGTAAATATAGCCCTCGGCGCCAGAGCCGCCGGGCTTGTTGACGACCACCACCGGCTGGTCCACGAGCTTGTGCTTCGTGATGATGCTCTGGACCGTGCGGGCGAGGTTGTCGGTCCCGCCGCCCGGCCCCGCCGTCGCGACGAACTCGATCGGCTTCGTCGGCTTCCACTCGGCAAGCGCAGGCTGCGCGGCGAGGAGGGCGGCGCTGCCGATAAGGGCGGCTGTCGTTGTCTTGAACGTCATGTTTCTCTCCCGAGGGGTTCTTCGTTTCTTGATGGAGCGGGTGCGGGTCAAGCCACCTTGCGGCCGGGGGCGGCGTGCTCGGCCGAGACGACGGCGCCTTCCTTCTCGAGGGCGGCGATCTCGTCGGTGGAAAAGCCGTTTTCGGCGAGGATCTCGCGCGTGTCCTCGCCGTAGACCGGGGCGGCCTTGCGCACCTTGCCCGGCGTGTCCGAGAACTTCACCGGGAAGCCGATCGCCTTCACCCGGCCCGCGGTCGGATGGTCGAGCTCGACCACCATCTCGCGGGCGAGCGTCTGCGGATCGGACAGGGCCTGCAGCATGTCGTTGACGGGACCTGCCGGCACGCCGAGCTCGTCGAGCACCGTGAGCCAGTGGGACGCGGGCTTCAGGCGGAAGCGCTTGCCGAGCTCGGCCTCGAGCTCCTTCAGGTGCGCCATGCGGCCCGGGTTGTCGACGAAGCGCGGATCGCTCGCAAGCTCCGGGGCGCCGAGCGCGTCGACGATCTTGAGCCAGTTGCGCTGGTTCGCGCCGCCGATCACAATCCAGCCGTCCGACACCTCGAAGGCCTGATAGGGCGCGTTCAAGGGATGGGCCGAGCCCATGGCGCGGGGCGCGACGCCGGTCGCGAGCGCGATCGCCGACTGCCAGTAAGTCTGGACAAGCGCCGCCTCGAACAGCGAGGTCTCGAGCCACTGTCCCTTGCCGGTCTTCAGGCGGTGGGCGTAGGCCGCGAGCACCCCCATGGCGGCGACGATGCCAGCGGTGATGTCGGAGAGCGGCGGCGCGCATTTCGCCGGCGGGCTGTCCGGCCCATCGCCCGTGACGCTCATGATGCCACTCATCGCCTGGGCGACGAGATCGAAGCCGCGCCGGTCCTTGTAGGGACCGGTGCGCCCGAAGCCCGAGAGCGAGCAGTAGATGAGGCCGGGGTTCTCCTTGCTGAGGTCCTCGTAGCCGAAGCCGAGGCGTTCCATGACGCCGGGGCCGAAGTTCTCGACGATGACGTCGGCGCGCTTCGCGAGGCGTCGCATGACCTCGGCGCCGCCGGGAGTCTTGAGATCAAGGACGAGGCCGCGCTTGTTGCGGTTCATCATCATGAAGGCGGCGGATTCGCCGCGGATCGTCGGCGGCACGCTGCGGCGGGTGTCGTCGCCGCCCGGGTTGCGCTCGATCTTGATCACGTCGGCGCCCATGTCGGCGAGCATCATGGTGCAGGTCGGGCCCGCCATGACGTGGGTGAGGTCGACGACCTTCAAGCCGCTCAAGGGACCCATCGTTTCCTCGCTGTTTTCTTGGTCTTTGCCTTAGGCAGGCGAGCTTACTCCCCGCGCCACTCGGGCTGGCGCTTGTTGAGGAACGCCTCCATGCCTTCCCTGAAATCCCGGCTCATGTAGCACATCAGGATCAGGTCCTCGCCCTCCTCCCGCGACAGGCGCTTGGTCAGGCGGCGGACCGCCTCCTTGGTGGCGCGAAGGGTCAGCGGCGCGTGGCCCGCGATGGTGCGGGCGACCGCGTCGGCGCGGGCGCGCAGCGCCTCGGCGTCGTCGACGACTTCGGTCAGGAGCCCGAGCGCGAGCGCCTCCGGCGCCTCGACGAGCCGCGCCGTGAAGATGATGTCCTTGACCCGGGCCGGGCCGATCAGCGCGGTGAGGCGGCTGATGTTCGACATCGACAGGCAGTTGCCGAGGGTGCGGGCGATCGGGAAACCGAACTTCGCCGTCCTGGTGCCGATGCGCAGGTCGCAGCAGGCCGCGATCCCGGCGCCGCCGCCGGCGCAGGCGCCCGCGATCGCCGCGATCGTCGGCACCCGGCATTGCTCGAGGTCGCCGAGCACGCGGTCGATCCGCGACTCGTATTCAAGGGCGTCCTGCGGGGTCTTGAAGGCGCGGAACTGCGAGATGTCGGTGCCCGAGGCGAAGGCCTTGTCGCCCACCCCGGTGAGGATCATCGCCTTGATCGAGGGGTCGTCGTTCGCCGCCCGGCAGATCTCGGCCAGGCGCTCGTACATGGCGAAGGTGAGCGCGTTGCGGGCCTGGGGCCGGTTGAAGGTGATGCGGGCGATCCCGTCCCGGACCTCGTACAGGAGATCCGTCTCGACGGCGGGAGCGGCAGTGGCGGCGGTGGCGGTCGCGGTCATCGGCTTCCTCGAGGCGGGTGCTGGTCGGCCGGGCCGTCGAGGGCTCGCGGGCGTGGCCCGGCGCTCTCCTGTCAAGCCTGCATGAAGGAGGCGCGCGGCTCTCTTCGGGCGCCGGTCTTTTGCATTCAAAAGGTCAGCGTGGCAACCCAATTTGGGCGCGCGCCCGCTGGCGCGAGGCGGGCGCAAACGGCGGCGGCCGATTTGGGAGCGCGACAAAGAAAGAGCCCGGCGCGTCCTTTTCTCCGCCCGGGCTCGCTTGCGCCCTGAGCCGATCGACAGCCCGCGCGCACTTGTCGCTTCAACGCGGGTCCAAAGCCGAAGTTCCGGGGCTTGGCATCTCTTCCAAATGAACGTTTCAAGGAACCGCTCCAGGCGGGAAGCGTTTTCCGGGCAGAAGAGAGGCTACCGTCGCAAGTACGATGCTTTCGATCAACAATCATAGACGTCTGGACGACGCGCCCGAACCGGGAACAGCTTTCCTTTTCGGCTTGGCTGTCGGCGCTGTCCTCCCATTGCTTGTCCTGGCCGTCAGCTAAGCTTATCTCGGCTGAAAATTAGCCAGCATAAGAGGCCGCGCGGCAGCTCCGCGAAAGTCCGCCGTAGGCCGCGACGGTGTCCCACGCTCCGACGAAGGGATCTCCTCGCCCCTCCTCTTTCCTTTCCGGACCTGGGCGCAAAGAAAAAGCCGCCCGGAGGCGGCCTTGGGTCTCGTGCGGCGCTGTCCGGGGGATCAGCGCGAGTAGAACTCGATCACGAGGTTCGGCTCCATCTGGACCGGGTACGGCACCTCGCCGAG
>DASVPW010000064.1:0-38291 GCA_036389455.1 Beijerinckiaceae bacterium | reverse complement strand
CTCGTTGCAGCCGGAAAGCCCAAGCTCGTCGCCCTCGTGGCCACAGCCCGAAAGCTCCTTACCATCCTCAACGCCATCGTCCGCGATCAACAGCCATGGCAGCCCAAAACCGCTTGACCAAAAAGACAGTCGCTCACCCCGCAAAGTGGGGAGAGGGGGACGCGCCTCTCGCTTTGGTGATCGCCTTCGCGTTGCCGGCGCGGAACGCCGCCCCCACCTCCCGCCCAGCCTAGGAGGTCCCGCATGCTCCGTTCCACGCTCGTCCTTGCTCTCGCCATTCTCGCCGGCCCGGCTCTCGCCCAGCAGCCCCTGCGCGCGAAGACCGAGAAGGCGGATCTCGTGGTCGAGACCGTCGCGCGCGGGCTCGAGCACCCGTGGGGCCTCGCCTTCCTGCCCGACGGGCGCATGCTCGCGACCGAGCGGCCGGGGCGGCTGCGGATCGTCTCGGCTTCGGGCGAGCTGTCGCCGCCGCTCGCGGGTCTTCCGCGCATCGCCGCGCGCGGCCAGGGCGGCCTCCTCGACGTGCTCCTCGACCCGGGCTTTTCCGAGAACCGCACCCTCTACCTCAGCTTCGCCGAGAACCGCGGCAACGGCCGCGCCGGCACCTCGGTCGCGCGGGCGCGGCTCAACGCGGACGGCACCGGCCTCGAGGGCGTCGAGGTGATCTTCCGTCAGGAGCCGGCGCACACGGGCGGCAACCACTTCGGCTCCCGCCTCGTCCTCGACCGCGCGGGCGCGCTCTTCGTCACCGTCGGCGACCGCTACGACCTGCGCGACGAGGCCCAGAACCCGGGAAACCACCTGGGGAAAATCACCCGCATCAGGCGCGAGGGCGGCGCCCCGGACGACAACCCCAAGAAGCCCGGATGGGCCCCGGAGGTGTGGTCGATCGGCCACCGCAACGTGCAAGGGGCGGCGCTGAACCCCGCGACCGGCGAGCTGTGGACCGCCGAGCACGGCGCGCGCGGCGGCGACGAGATCAACATCCCGCGCAAAGGGCTCAACTACGGCTGGCCGGTGATCACCTACGGGGTCGACTACTCGGGGGCGAAGATCGGCGTCGGCACGCGCAAGGAAGGGATGGAGCAGCCGGTGTTCTACTGGGATCCCTCGATCGCGCCGTCCGGCATGGCGTTCTACACCGGCGACAAGTTCGCCGGGTGGCGCGGCAGCGTGTTGGTCGGCGCGCTCGCAGGCTCGCTCGTGGCGCGGCTCGAGCTCGACGGCGACAAGGTCGTGCGCGAGGAGCGCATCCTCAAGGAGCTGCGCGAGCGCATCCGCGACGTGCGCCAGGGGCCGGACGGCCTTGTCTATCTCCTCACCGATTCGCCGCAGGGGCGCATCCTGCGCCTGCGTCCGGCGGACGGGCGGAGCTGATCGTCCTTTTCAGAGGTCGGTTGTCTCCTTCGCGCCGGTGCCGGGCTTTGCCTGCGCCCCGACGGTAATCTTCACGGTCAGCGCCTGGACCGGCGCGCCGGCACGCCTGACCTCGTAGGCGACCTCGTCCTCGCCGGTGTAGTTGGCGTTCGCCTGATAGAATACGCCTTCCACCGGCACCTCGAGCTTTGGGCAGCGCTTCAGCCGGCCGGCCTCGACCTTGCCCTGCCTCACCGCGAGCGCGCCGTGCTTCGGCGGGGTCACGATCTTGATCTCCGGCAGCGGCCCGGCCTTGCAGTCCTTCGAGACGTTGCCGTGGACGCTGAGACGCACGGACTTGCCCGAGACCGCGTCGGCGCTGCGGTAGACCTTTTCCTGCGCAAGCGCGGGGGTGCCCGTCGCGAGCGCGAAGCCCAGTGCCGCCGCGAGGACGGGTCGAAGTGAGCGCGTCATGGGATCGATCCTTCGTGGCCGGGCCCGAGTGTACCGGTCCGGCGCCGTCCGTCCAACCGCCGCGTCATCCGAGAGCGAAGATCCGCGGCTTCGGGGTGAGCACGACGCAGAGGTGCCCGAGCGCGTCGCCGCCGAGGGTGTATTGCACCGCGCGGAAGCTCGCCATGAGGTCGTCCTCGTAGAGGGCGACGGCGTCGGCGCGGCAGATCAGGAACTTCGCCGCCGCGACGATGTCCTCGCGGTCGATCACGGCGAGGAGGCGCATCTCGGGGTTCGCCCGCAGGTAGTCGTGCACCGCGACGACGAGGAACGGGAACTCCGGGTGCAGCATGTCGTCGACGCAGATCACCCCTTGCGGGTGCAGCACTGCGTGGACGAGCGCGAGGTCGTGCGCGAGGCTGTCGCGGTTGTGGTCGCCGTCAACGTGAAAGAGCCGCACCTCCCCGACGAGCGCCTTGAGCTCGAGCGGGCTCAACGAGCGGCTGTCGCATCGCAGCGCCCTCACCCGCTCCGCGACGCCGTGCGCACGGCAGTTGGCGAGGAAGCGCGCCTCGAGCCCGTCGTCCGGCCAAGCAAAGGTGTCGAGGCCGAAGGCGCGCTCGCCGTCCTCGAGCGCCAACGCGAGCGCGATGAGGAAGCGGCCCTCGAAGGTCCCGATCTCGGCGACCGGGCCGGTGACGCCGAGCTCCGTCTGCCGCCGCACGAGATGGCACGCGATCGCCGCCGCGAAGCGCGACGACATGCCGGGCACCCGCTCGAAGCCGTCGGCGAGATAGCGGTCGACGGCAGGGTGGCCGGAGACGACGGGGAGATCCATCGGCGGCTTCAGCCGAACGGGTCACGGGAGATGAAGGCGCCCGCCGCGATGAGGGCGAACCCGATCAGGCGGTTCAGGCCGCAGACGAACCAAAGTGACGGATATCGTTGAACAGCTTGCGGCAGATGCATTCGGGACGAATCGGACCACATTTGTGTACTTGTTTCTATAGCTGCCTATTGACCAAAATCAAAATGTTGAATTAGCATAGTCGATCGCAGGAGAACTCAAATGGCGATATATGCCAAGCTCTTTGCGAATTTGATGCTGGCCTGGCTGGCCGCTCTGTTCCTGGTGACGTGGTACAAGCTGTGGAAGGCCCAGTCCTCGATCACCGGCATCCTGCGCGCTAGTCCCACGGCTGAAGTGCGCAGCGAGCGCGTCCAGAATGTCGCGGCCTTTGCGTTCGTCCTCGGCGCGTACGCGCTGAACGCCTTGCGGACGCCGCTCGATCCGGACAATCCTTCGCTGCCGGACGCATCGCCGACCCTCATGATGCTGCTGGCCGGAAGCAACGGCATCTATCTCATCAAGAAGACGATCGACGCGAGGCTCCCGGCCGCAGGGCCCGCAAGCCCGCCTGCTTCGAACGCCGCTGGCCGGCCGGCGCCCGACCAACCGAACAGACCTCACTGAGATGCTGAACAACGACGCGCACACGCGGTGGAGGGTTCAATGACTTCGACCAAGCTCGCCGTCTGGGGCTTCCTGGGCATCATGATCATCCTGCTCGGGTTCGGCTTCGTCGTCCTCTGGAAGGTTATCACCGACCGGATCGACCTCAGCTTCCTGGTGTCGGAGCCGGTCGTTCCCGGGGTCGTGGGCGCGCCGCCCAAGGCGAGCCTGTCCCGGTTCCAGTTCCTCGTCTTCACCTTCGTGATCGCGGGCCTCTACCTCCTGCTCTGCATCGAGGCTGGCACCTTCATCGACATCCCGACGAACGTCCTCGGCCTGCTCGGGATCAGCGGCGGCAGCTTCGTCGTCTCGAAGGCCATCGGCACGCCCTCCTCCTCGACCCCCGCCGTGCAGGACATCCAGGAGAAGGCCGCGCCGCACCCGTCCACCATTACCGGGCGGAACCCGGAGAACCCCTGACGCGCTTCGCCGGGAGAATTCCGATGAGACCTCGTCGGCACAGGGCGCTCTTCGCCGGAGCCCTCCTAACCTGCATCCTGGGAAGCGCCGCCGAGGCCGCGAACCCGAAGGACGCGGCGCCGTGCAAGCGGCTCTGGGAAGGCACCGGCCTGCCGGGCCTCAAAGCCAGCCTTCTGCAGACGGAGGACTACACCTTCGTCTGCCACGAGGCTTACGTGCTGCTCCACGACAACAACCGCAAGACGCCGGTGTACGTCCTCGAGCATCTGGTCCAGAGGCAGGTGTCGGGCGACTTCAACCGTCCCGACCAGCCGTTCCGGGAGGACCCGGCCCTTCCGGAAGGGCGCCGGGCGGTCGACAAGGACTACACGGGCAGCAAGTTCGACCGCGGCCATCAGGCGCCCTCGGCCGACTTCAGCGTCTCCGAGGAGCTCATGCGGGAGAGCTTCCTCCTCTCGAACGCCGTCCCCCAGCAGGGCATCGGCTTCAACCGCCACATCTGGGCGGCCCTCGAGGACCTCGTCCGCAACCTCGTGGTCGAGCGGGGCGAGCTCTACGTCATCACCGGGCCGATCTACCCGCCCGACGACGAGACGGAAGCAAGCGCGATCACGCAGGACTCGAACCCCTGCGGCAACGCGATCGACCTGCCGGCGCCCAAGCGGGCCTCGATCTGCGGCAAGGACACCAAATGCGAGAACGGAGTCGCGGTCCCCTCGGCCCTGTTCAAGGTCCTCTACGATCCCAAGATGCAGCGCACCAACGCCTACATCCTGCCGAACATCAATCACAACCCCCTGAAGAAGACCACGAAGCCTCTCGAATACCTCGACAAGTTCCGGGTTCCCGTGGAGACCGTCGAGGCCCACACGGGCCTGAACCTGTTCCCCGCCTTCAGCGCCCGGGAGCGGCGCGTCCGCACGGTCCACTGCACCGCGCGCATGCTGCATTGAGGCGCTCGACGCGCGCCGAAGCATCCCTGCAAGGCGAACGGCGGGCGCCCCCGGTGGCCCTTTCCTTATGGCACGCAGCCGAACCCGCGGGCGCCCAAGGCCGTTATGCCTGGAAGCCTGGAGAAACCCATGGACATCGCCTTGGACAAGGTCTGCGACCTCATCGTGCGGGCGCGGGCGGTCGACGTGAAGGAAGGCACGACGGACCCGGCGTCGGGCTCGAACCCGATCGACGACGGCGCCACCGACGTGCTGACCGACGCGCCGGACGATATGACCGAGGCCGAGATCCGCGACGTCATCGCCGGCCTCAACGAGGACGAGCGCCACGACCTCATCGCCCTCGTCTACGTCGGGCGCGGCGATTTCGAGCCCGAGGAGTGGAGCGACGCGGTGCGCCTCGCCCGCGAGCGCGAGGACGCCGCGAGCCTCTCGACCTCCGACTGGCTCCTCGGCATCCCGAACCTCGCCGACCTCCTCGACGAGGGGCTCGCCGCCATGGGACGGAGCTGCGCGTAGGTTCAGGGCTTCGGCTGCGCCTTGAGGAACGCCATGAGGTCCGCCCGCTCGTCCGCCTCCTCAACGCCGCGGAAGGCCATCGTTGTCTTCGGCACGATCTTCTCGGGGTCCGCGACGTAGCGGTCGAGAAGCTCCTCGCTCCAGGCGCCGTGCCTCCCCGCGAAGGCGCGCAGCGCCGGCGAGTAGTCGAAGCCGGTCTGCGCCGCGATCTTCCTTCCTACGATCCCAACGAGGCTCGGGCCCTGCAGCGTCGCGGTCTCGCTCGGGTCGACCGTGTGGCAGGAATAGCAGTATTGGAACACCCGCTCCCCGCGGGCGGGGTCGCCGGCGGCGCGTGCGCCACTCGTCAGGCAGGCGGCAACGACGGCCAACGCCGTCATGGCCGGCCTTGGGCCGGCCATCCACGCCTTTGCCCCACGCCGGCGTGAAAGTCGTGGATGCCCGGCCCGAGGCCGGGCATGAGGGCGCAAACCCAAAGCCTACTGCGTCGCTCCCGTACGGATCACCATGAGCCGGTCGGTGGCGGACTCGGGGAACCACACCTCGCCCGGGCGCCCGAGGATCTGGCGCACGTTCGCGCCCTTCTGGGACATCGGGTAGCTCGCGAACTTTTCCGTCTTCGGATCGAACGACAGCACCGCGTCGGCGCCCCAGTCGGTCATCCAGACGACGTCGCGCTCGTCGACGTAGACGGCGTAGTTGCGCGGCTTCTCGCCGGGGAGCCGCCAGACCTTCCAGGAGCCGTCCTTCGGGTCGTGCATGGAGAGGTTGCCGGAGTTCCACTCCGAAACCCACAGGCGCCCTTTCGAGTCCGACCACACGCGGCGCGCGCCCTGGTTCGGCGTCGGCGGCTCGATCACCGTCGTCTCGCCGGTGGCGCGGTCGATTTTTCCCAGGAAGCTGCCGGCGAGGGAAACGTAGTAGACCTCGCCGTCCGGCGTCGCCGCAATGCCGTAGGGGCCCCTGCCCTTCGGGGCCTTCCACACCTTGACCTCGCCCGACTTCGGGTCGAGCCGGCCGTAGATGCCGTTCTGGCCCGTGAACCAGGCGATGCCGTCCCGGTCGAAGGCCGCGGTGTTGAGGTTCGTGTAGCCGGTGTCCTCGGGCAGCCGCCAGGCCTTGATCTCCTCGGTCTTGGGGTCGAAGCGCACGATCGCGTTCTGGCCGCCGTCGGTGAGCCAGGCAGCCCCGTCCGGCCCCGTGATGACCCCGTGCGGCGCCGACTTCGGCCCGAGCTTCACCTCGCGCGCCTCGCCCGTCTTCGGGTCGAAGATGCCGACGGCGCCGTGCTTCTGCGCCGCGTACCAGACCTTGCCGTCCGGCGCCGGCGCGACGTCGTGCGGATAGGCGCCGGCCGGGAGCTGGTAGACCTGCACCTGCTGGGCGAGGGCGGAGGCGGCCGGCACGGCGCCGACGAACGCGGCCAGGAAGGCGGAGCGAAGCAGCGGCGTCATGGGCGCTTCTCCTGCGAGCTGAGGTCCTCGCACGGAAGGATGCCGGGCCCGCGAAGTCAATGCGGCCGGCGCGCCCCGAGGCATCAAAGGATCGTGCGCCGAAGGACCGGGCGCGCCGCTGACGGGCTTCCGGCCAAGTTGCCGGGGCGCCTGAGTTTTGCGAGTGTCGCGGCCCGTCTTAAACCGGAGGCCCATCATGACCCGCCGCCCGCTCCCGCACCGGCCCGGCCTCGCCGCCCTCGCCGCCGCCCTCGCGCTCGCGGCGGCGTCGGCGCAGGCGCAGACCGCCGGCGGGAGCCAGCTCGACGCCGTGCAGCAGCGCGGCGTCCTCGCCGTCTGCACGACCGGCGACTACAAGCCCTTCACCTTCAAGGCCGGCCCGGACGCTTACGAGGGCATCGACATCGAGCTTGCGAAGTCCCTCGCCAAGGCGCTCGGCGTCGAGGCGAAATTCGTCCAGACCAAATGGGCGGACCTGATGGCCGACTTCACGGGCGGGAAATGCGACGTCGCCATGGGCGGCATCTCGGTCACCCTCGACCGCCAGAAGCGCGCCTTCTTCAGCGCCCCCTACCTCGTCAACGGCAAGGCGCCGATCGCCCGCTGTGCCGACAAAGGGAAGTTCCAGACCGTCGCCGACATCGACCGGCCGGAGGTGACGGTGATCGTCAACCCCGGCGGCACCAACGAGCGTTTCGTGCGGCAGAACCTCAAGCAGGCGAGGATCGAGGTCTATCCCGACAACGTGACGATCTTCGACCAAGTGCTGCAGGGCAAGGCCGACCTGATGGTGGCCGAGTCGATCGAGACCAAGGTCCAGGAGAAACTGCGCCCGGGCCTGTGCGCCATCAACCCGGACCAGCCGCTGCAATACGGCGAGATGGGCTATCTCCTCCCGCGCGGCGACGTGGTCTTCAAGGCCTTCGTCGACCAGTGGCTCCATCTCGCCAAGGCGAGCGGCGAGTTCCAGCGCATCTTCGACCAGTTCGTGAAGTAGCCGCGAATGGCGAATGGCGAATGGAAGATTAGGTACGCCACCTCCCATTCGCCACTCGCCTCAATGACCTTTCAGCGGGATGCGCATCTCGCAACGCAGGCCCTCGGGGCGGAAGTCGAAGGCGACGGCGCCGCCGGCCTCCTGCTCGAGGCCGCGCTCGATCAGGCGCGAGCCGAAGCCCCTCTCCTTGCGCGGCCGAACGCGCGGGCCGCCGCTCTCGACCCAAGTCAGGCGGACCTCGCCGCCGTTCGCGCCCCGGTCCACCCGCCAGCCGACGTCGACATGGCCCGACGAGGTCGAGAGCGCGCCGTACTTCGCGGCGTTGGTCAGCATCTCGTGGAACACCATGCCGGCGACGAGGGCGGTCTCGGCCGGCAGCATGACGGGCTCGCCCTTCAGGCGCACGCGGGTCGCGCCGTCGCCGTTGCGGTAGGCGGCGGCCTCGTCGGCGAGGATTTGCCGCAACTCGGCGCCCTGCCATTCGCTCTCGGTCAGGAGGTTGTGGGTCTTCGAGATCGCGAGCAGGCGTGCCTCGAAGGCCTTGCGGAACTCGGGCACGGAGCCCGCGCCCCGCGCCGTCTGGGCCGCGATCGACTGCACCGTCGCGAGCGTGTTCTTGACCCGGTGGTTGAGTTCGTTGAGGAGGAGGTCGCGGCGCTGCTCGGCGGTCTTGCGGTCGGTCACGTCCTGCGACACGCCGACGAGCCGCGCGGAGGCGTCGCCCGAGTCGAGCACCCGTCCGCGCACCTGCACCCAGCGCACGCTGCCGTCCGGCCAGATCACCCGGAAATCGATGTCGAAGCTCGAGCGGGCGGCAATCGCGTCCTCCACCACCGCCCGCTGCCGCGCCCGGTCGTCCGGATGGATCGCGGCGACGAGGTCCCGGTAGGAGAATGGCTCGTCGGGCTCGCGCCCGAAGTTCGCCTTGGCGGTCTCGGACGCGGTCAGCTCGCCCGAGGCGACGTCGTACTCCCAGGCGCCGAAGTGGCCCGCCTCCATGGCGACGCGAAGCCGCGCCTCGCTCTCGGCGAGCGCCGCCGCCGCCCGGTCCTGCTGGACGAGGTAGTCGCGGACCTGGAGCTGGCGCCGCCGCGCCCTGAGCGCCGACTGGACGGCGCTGACGAGGGTGAGTCCGTGCAGGGGCCGTTCCAGGAACATGACGTTGCCGAGGGCCTCGGCGAGGTGGAGGTGCGGCAGGCCCTTGCGCACCACGCTCGCCTCCCGGGTCAGGACGATGAAGGGCGGGTCGGACCAGGGCGGGCGCCTGTCGAGGTGGCGCTTGAGGCCGGTCAGGTCCACGCGGGCGAGCGCCTCCTCGGCGACGAGCGCCGCGCCGATGCCGTCGCCGATGCTCTCGCAGAAGGACTGGTAGGTCGCGCAGACGCGGCAGTCGATGTCCGCCTCCTTGAGGAGGCGGGATGCGCTCTCGGCGTCGCGGCCGGTCGGCGCCAGGACGACGACCGGCCCGACCTCGGTCTTGCCCCTCACGGCGGGCTCCGGCCGGCCGGAGGCTCTTCGAGCAGCGGCTCCGCGCCGCCGACGTAGCGCGGCGTCCCGGTCAGGATCGCCTCGAAGTCGGTGAGCGGCTCGCCGACCGAGACACCGCCCGGGCCCATCCGGAACTCGCGGATGGTGTCCTCGTGGGCGCCGCCGCGGTTCTTGATCACCGAGAGCGCCTTGCGGATGCGCCCGCCGGCCTCGAAGAAGCGCATCAGCACCACCGTGTCGGCGATGTAGCTGATGTTGAGGGTCGTCTGCATGTGGCCAACGAGTCCGACCTGTGGGCTGATCAGGAAGGTCGCGATGCCGAGCTGGCACAGGTAGGACAGGAGCTCGTGCATCTGCAGCAGGAGCTGCTTCTCCTCGGGCATCGCCGCCATGTAGCCGGTCAGGCTGTCGATGACGATGACGCGCGCTCCCTGCGTCTCGACCTCCTGGCGCACCATCCAGGCGAACTCGCCCGGCGCGAGCTCGGCCGGGTCGAGCTGGCGCAAGGAGACGGTGCCGGCCCTGATGTGGGGCTCGAGGTCCATCCCGAGCTTCTTCGAGCGCGTGATCATCGTCGCGGCGCGCTCGTCGAACTCGTAGACGGCGCTGCGCTCGCCGCGCTCGGCCGCGGCCAGCACGTACTGCAGGGCGATCGTGGTCTTGCCGATGCCGGCGGGCCCGAGGATCAGCGTGCTCGTGCCGCGCAGGGGCCCGCCCTCGAACAGCGCGTCCATCGCGGGCACGCCGCTCGCGATCTGCTCCGTCAGGAACTCGCGGTGATGCTTGGCGGCGACGAGCCGCGGGTAGACGTCGAGGCCGCCGGGGCGGATGACGTAATCGTGCCAGCCTTCGAGGAAGGCCGAGCCGCGCATCTTCTGCACCTCGATCCGGCGCCGCGCGGCGCCGAAATCCATGGTCAGGCGCTCGAGCGCCACGACCCCGTGGCAGATGCTGTGGAGCTGGAGGTCGTTGCCGCCGCCGGTCAGGTCGTCGAGCAGCAGCACGGTGCACTGGCGGCCGGTGAAGTACTGCTTCAGGGCCAGGATCTGGCGCCGGTAGCGCAGGGGCTCCTGGGCGAGGAGGCGCATCTCGGACAGGCTGTCGAACACCACCCGCCGCGGCTCGACCGCCTTCACGGTGTCGAGGATCGCCTTCATGGTCTCGCCGAGCTCGACCTCCCAGGGATGCAGCAGGGTCTGCTCCTGCTCGAGGGAGAGGGCCGTCTCGGCGGAGGCGAACTCGAACAGCGAGATGCCCTCGAGCGACCAGCCGTGGCTCGCCGCGACGGCGCGCAGCTCCTCCTCGGACTCCGACAGGGTGACGTAGAGCCCGGCCTCGCCGCGCTCGCGCCCCTCGAGCAGGAACTGCAGGGCGAGCGTGGTCTTGCCGGCGCCGGGGGCGCCCTCGACGAGATACACCCGGTCGGCGAGGAAGCCGCCGTGCAGCACGTCGTCGAGCCCGGCGATGCCGGTCGAGGCGCGGGCCGGCGCCGTCCTCTGCATGGTTCCTTGCACGGCGGGATTGGCGTCGTTCATGGCTGCGCTTCGGGATCGGGACTTGGGGGCAAGGCCTGCCCGCCGCGGACGTTGTCACGATCATAACCGGATCGGTCAAGCTCGGGTTCCCGCGTCACCGGCACCGCGGGCGCGTCCCGTCGCGCGTGCCGCCCGGAAGCGTCAGGGCGGCGCCGCGGGCAGCTTGGCGCAGCGCGGCGGCGCCGGGCCGAGATCGTCGGCGAGCACGCGGCGCGCCTGGCAGTGACGTAGTCGGCCATGTAGGCGTGCCCCAAGACCTGGAGGTGGCACAATCCGGCTCCCTCGTCATCGACCAATGAACGTTCGGAGGGCGCTTTCGCCGCCTTCTCACGGCCGCAGACTCGACCCATATTCCCCCGATGCCGAAAGCCCCCAGAAAGCCAAAGCTGTCGACCGGCAAGGCGACGAAGCCCGAGCTGAAGCCGCTCGACACCTACCTTGCCGACCTCCTCAACCCGGCGATCAACCGGGAGCGTGAGGCCGCCGCGGGCTTTTCCGAGCGGCCGCAGGACACCTACGCCCACGGCGACGTGACCGACGTCGATCCGGCGCTGGCCAGGAAGCTCGGGCTCAAGGGTCCGGAGGACGGGCCGGACACGGCGGCGGAGCTCGGCGACCTCGCGCCCGACGCGGAGGGCGGCTCGCTCGCCGCGGACGGCGTCTCGGCGACGGTCGCGTCGCTGACGCGGCTCCTCACCGAGGGCAACCCGCTCTTCAAGGACGGCAAGCTGTGGACGCCGCACCGGCCGCCCCGGCCCGAGAAGTCGGAAGGCGGCATCGCATTCCGGATCAAGTCCGAGTTCCAGCCTGCCGGCGACCAGCCGGGGGCCATCGCCGAGCTCGTCGACGGGGTGCGCCGGCAGGAGCGCGACCAGGTGCTCCTTGGCGTCACCGGCTCGGGCAAGACCTTCACCATGGCGAAGGTGATCGAGGAGACGCAGCGCCCGGCCCTCATCCTCGCCCCGAACAAGACGCTCGCGGCCCAGCTCTACGGCGAGTTCAAGAGCTTCTTCCCGGACAACGCGGTCGAGTACTTCGTCTCCTATTACGACTACTACCAGCCCGAGGCCTACGTTCCGCGCTCGGACACCTACATCGAGAAGGAATCGTCGATCAACGAGCAGATCGACCGCATGCGCCACGCCGCGACCCGCGCCCTCTTGGAGCGCGACGACGTCATCATCGTGGCCTCGGTGTCGTGCATCTACGGCATCGGCTCGGTCGAGACCTACACGGCGATGTCGTTTACGGTCTCGGTCGGCGAGCGGATCGAGCAGCGCCAGCTCATCGGCGACCTCGTGGCGCTGCAGTACAAGCGCATCCAGTCGGACTTCGCCCGCGGCACCTTCCGGGTGCGCGGCGACTCGATCGAGCTGTGGCCGGCCCACCTCGAGGATCGCGGCTGGCGCATCGGCCTGTTCGGCGACGAGATCGAGTCGATCGTCGAGTTCGACCCGCTCACCGGGCAGAAGGTGAGCGACCTCAAGTTCGTCAAGGTCTACGCCAACTCGCACTACGTGACGCCGCGCCCGACGCTGCAGCAGGCCGTCAAGGGCATCAAGGAGGAGCTGCGCTGGCGCGTGCAGGAGCTGACCCGCATGGGCCGGCTCCTGGAGGCGCAGCGGCTCGAGCAGCGCACCACCTTCGACCTCGAGATGATCGAGGCGACGGGCTCGTGCAACGGCATCGAGAACTACTCGCGCTACCTCACCGGGCGGAAGCCCGGCGAGCCGCCGCCGACGTTGTTCGAGTACCTGCCGGACAACGCCATCGTCTTCACCGACGAGAGCCACGTCACCGTGCCGCAGATCGGCGGCATGTATCGGGGCGACTTCCGCCGCAAGGCGACGCTCGCCGAGTACGGCTTCCGCCTGCCCTCCTGCATGGACAACCGCCCGCTGCGCTTCGAGGAATGGGACGCCATGCGGCCGCAGTCCGTCCACGTCTCGGCGACGCCGGGGCCGTGGGAGATGGACCGCACCCAGGGGGTGTTCGTCGAGCAGGTCATCCGCCCGACCGGCCTCGTCGACCCGCCGGTGGAGGTGCGCCCGGCGCGCAGCCAGGTCGACGACGTGCTGGGCGAGATCAAGGAGGTCGCCCGCGCCGGCTACCGCACTCTCGTGACCGTGCTGACGAAGCGCATGGCCGAGGACCTCACCGAGTACCTGCACGAGAACGGCGTCAGGGTGCGCTACATGCACTCGGACATCGACACCATCGAGCGCATCGAGATCATCCGGGATCTCCGCCTCGGCGCCTTCGACGTGCTCGTCGGCATCAACCTCCTGCGCGAGGGCCTCGACATCCCGGAATGCGCCCTCGTCGCCATCCTCGACGCCGACAAGGAAGGTTTTTTGCGCAGCGAGACCTCGCTCGTCCAGACCATCGGGCGCGCCGCCCGCAACGTCGAGGGAAGGGTCATCCTCTACGCCGACCAGGTCACGGGCTCGATGCAGCGCGCCATCGCCGAGACGACCCGGCGGCGCGAGAAGCAGATGGCCTGGAACGCCGCCAACGGCATCACGCCGGAATCGATCAAGCGCGGCATCGCCGACATCCTCGACTCGGTCTACGAGCGCGACCACGTCCGCGTCGACACCGGCCTCGCCCGCGCCGACGTCACCATGGGCCACAACCTCAAGGCCGTGATGGCCGACCTCGAGAAGCGCATGCGCGCCGCCGCCGCCGACCTCGACTTCGAGGAGGCCGCGCGGCTTCGCGACGAGCTCAAGCGCCTGCAAGCGACGGAGCTCCTCGTCGCCGGCGACCCGATGGCGAGCCAGGGCGAGGTCGAGCGCGAGGCGGGCAAGTTCGGCGCCCGCGCTCCCCGCCTCCCCCCCGGAGGGGGAGGCCGACTCGGCTCGAGGAGCCGAGCGGGAGAGGGGGGAAGCCCACCGCCAACGCGCATCGCCGCCCCCGACATCGACGCCATGGGCCCCGGCACCGACCGCGAGATCCCCCTCTTCACCGGCGAGCGCCCCCGCGGCCGCTCGACCCAGGGCTTCGCCGGGCAGAGGCCGAAGTACAAGAAACGCAGCCGGTAGCACCACCTCTCCCGAGGGAGAGGCACTCACCCCGGCCGGCGCGGCACGATCGCGAGCGGCGTGACGGTGTAGACCGGCTCGCCGCGCTGGTTGACGGCGGTCCACTTCACCTTCGCGATTCCCTGCGGCTTCGTGGCCGAGGGCAGGAGCTCGATCACCTCGCCCTCGAGGTGGAGCGTGTCGCCCGGCCGCACCGGCGCGAGCCAGCGCAGGCCGTCGACGCCGAGGCCCAGCAGCGGGTGCGGCCCGAACGGGCGCGCGTCGGTCATGAGCCGCATGGCGATCGCGGCGGTGTGCCAGCCCGAGGCGGCGAGCCCCCTCAAGGGCGTGCCCTTCGCGGCCTCCTCGTCGAGGTGGTAGGGCTGCGGGTCGAATTCTCGAGCGAACCGCTTGATGTCCTCGGCCGTGACCCGCGCCTCGGCGCTGCGGAAGCGCATGCCGGGCGCGAGGTCGTCGAACCACTCGATCTTCTTTGCCGCGCCGCCGGCACCGCCGGGCGCGAAGGCATGTCCCGGCGGCGTTCCGGCATGCCCCTCGGGCGTGCCGGCATGCTCCGAATGCCCGACCGCGACGGGATCGCTCGCCGGGAAGGTTTCTTCCAGCGCCTCGTCGAGAGGGTCGGTCTGCGAAAGCCCCGGTGACGGCCGCGCCCCTGCCATGGCCATGATGGTCTCCCGATGATGCGGCGCGATCATCGCGCTTGCGGGTGGAGGCGGCAATGGGCGGGCCTGCGCCGGCATCACGAAAGCCGGGCACCTAATGCCCTGGCTGGTACAGGCGTGGTGCCCGGTCCGAGGCCGGGCATGACGGGGTGCGGCACCGGCCGGCAATCATCGGCATTCTCGCAAAACTCTCCCGATCGCCTTCACGCGCCCTCCACCCGCGCCCGCCACACTGGCCTCGTCGCCTGCCGAGACCTCGCCATGCTCCAGCGCTCGAAAGCTCCCGCCCCGCTCCTCCCCCGCTTCGGCTCGGCCGAGGACCGGAAGGAGGAGCGGCGGCGGGTGCTGCTGCAGGGGAAGATTCTCGTCGGGCGCGAGGTGGTCTGGTGCGCCGTGCGCGATGTCTCGAACGGCGGCGCGAGGCTCGAGGTCGGCGAGGACGTTAGGCTGCCCCAGGAGTTCGACCTCGTGATCGGCGCGAAGGAGCAGATCGTGCGGGCGCGGCTGCGCTGGCGCGAGGGCACCTTCGCCGGAGTGTCGCTCACGGTCCTGTGACGGGGCGCGCCACGTCGAAGAGGCGAGCCGCCGTCCCGGCAGTTCACGCCTCCGTCACCGCATCGTGCGTTGCAAGCGAGGCGGTTTGCGGCGAGATTCCGTTGCGGAAGGCCCGGGAGAGGCCTTGAGCAGAGGGGACCGTCATGATCTCGCGCAGGACCGCGGCGCTCGCCGCCGCATTCGCCGCCGCCGTCGCGGCCGCCCCGGGGCTCGCCGGCGGCGACAAGATCGCCTTCCCGGCGGACTACCAGAAGGGCGTGCTCTACACGACCGTCGACCGGGCCGACAACAAGCAGTACCGGGAGCTCTACGTCTCGCCGGCTGCCGCGATCGAGGCGGCCAGGAAGGGCGAGCCGCTGCCGCACGGCACGGTGCTCACCCTCGTCCAGTACCGGGCCGTGCTCGACGCGGACGGCAACCCGACGAAGAACGCCGAGGGGCGGTTCTCGAAGGGCGAGATCGTCGGCTACACGGTGATGGAGAAGCGCGCCGGCTGGGGCGCGGAGTATCCGGACTCCATCCGAAACGGCGAGTGGGAGTACCAGGCCTTCACCCCGGCCCGGGCGGTCAACGACAAGGCGAACCTGACGGCCTGCTTCCAGTGCCACAAGCCGCTCGACAAGCAGGACTTCGTGTTCTCCTACGACCGGCTCAAGGGGCACAAGGGCATGTGAGGGGCGCGACTCGCTCAGGCGCCGCGAAGACGGGTAGAAGCGAAGGCGCGCCGCCTCGCCCGGACCCGCCATGCGCCTGCCCCTCGCCGCCGCCCTGATCGTCGCCGCGGCGCCCGCCCTCGGTCAGGCGCCGGAATCGCGCTACACCGAGCTCGCCGGCGGGCGCTGCCGGTTCGTCTCCGCCGACCGTGAGACGGGCGAGGACGCCGTCAAGCGCTGCCCCGGCCACGGCGGCGCCGAGGTCGAGACCCTTTCGAGCCACACCCGGCTTTCCATCGGCTACCGCTTCTCGGCGCGGCAGCGGGCCGAGAACGTGGTCTCGGCCTGGAGCGCCGGCAGGACCGTCGAGTGGCGCGGCATCAAGGCCAGGAAGGGGTTCGAGCCCTACGCCGCGATCGTGCGCCTTTTGATGAAGGACCACGAGGCCGGCAAGCCCGGGCCGGTCGCGGACGGAGAGGTGCTCGCGGTCATGCGCGTCGACCCGCGCGAGGCCGAGGCCTGCGTCATCGCCTACGTCGACGCGCGGGCCAACAGGGAGCCGAACCGGCTCGCCCGCGACGCCGCCGACCGCCTCGGGCCGGCCTTCGACTGCGGCTCCGAGAAGCCGGCCGTCGTCGGCGCCGGGACGCGCTGGACCGCAGCCCTGATCGGCGAGAAGCCTTAGGCGCCGGGGACCGGGAGCGCGGCGGCGCGCCCGCGCACCGGCGCCGCGAGGGACAGCTCGAACCCCTCCGGCGGGAAGCGGGTCTCGACGTCGGCCTGGAGCTGGGCGGTCAGAACCCGGTTCAGAAGCCGCGAGCCGAACCCGAGCTTCTTCGGCTCCGCCACGGGCGGCCCGCCGCGCTCGACCCAGGACAGGCGCAGGGTCGGCCCGCCGCCGGGCGCCTCCGGACCGTCGAGGGACCAGGTCACGGACAGCCGTCCGCCGGAGCGCGACAGCGCGCCGTACTTCGCGGCGTTCGTGGTCAGCTCGTGGATCGCCATGCCGAGCGGCACCGCCTCCTCGGTCGCGAGCTCGACCGGGGGGCCGTCGAGGGCGACGCGCGAGCGCCCGTGGTCCTCGTAAGGATGGAGCTCGCGGGACAGCATCTCGCGCAGGCTCGCCGTCTGCCACGCGCCTTCGGTCAGGAGGTCGTGGGTCTTGGCGAGCGAGATCACCCGGCCCGTGAAGGCGGCGGCGAAGTGCTCGGGCGACGGCGCCGAGCGCGCGGTCGCGCCGACGATCGCCTGCACGGTCGCGAGCGTGTTCTTGACCCGGTGGTGGAGCTCGCGGACGAGGAGCTCCTGCTGCTCCTCGGCGCGCTTGCGCGCGGTCACGTCGAGCACCACGCCGGTGATGCCGGCGAGCGTGCCGTCCGGCCGCGAGGTCGCGTGGCCCATGGTGAGGAGCCAGCGCTCGACGCCGTCGTAGGGACGCCTGTAGCGGTACTCGACGCGGTAGCGGGTGCGGCGATGGGCGGCGTCCTCGATCGTCGCCTCGGCCCGGGCGAGGTCGCCGGGGTCGCAGTAGGTGCGCAGCCGCGTGCGCGTCACCTCCTCGCCGGCGTTGAAGCCGAAGATCTCGAGCGCCCGGTCCGAGAAGCTCATGAGGTCGGTCGCGGCGTCCCAGCTCCAGTCGCCCATGTTGGCGGCCGTGAGGGCGAGGCGGTGGCGCTCGATCGCCTCCCACAGCTCGGTCACGTCGTCGAAGGCGCCGACCGCCGCGACGATGCGCCCGCCCTCCCGCACCGGGCGCGCGCTCGCGCTGAGGTGGGCGAGCCCGCCGTCCTCGCGCCGGTACAGCATCGGCTCGCGGTCGACCTCCTCGCCGGCGGTCAGCGCCCGCACGATTGGGAACTCCTCCGGGGCGTAGGGAGAGCCGTCCGGATGCACCGCGGAGAACCGGCTGTAGCCCGCGAGATCCTCGACCGGCCCGACCGGGTGGCCGAGGAGCTCGGCCGCGGCGTCGTTGTGGAGGAGGATGCGGCCGCCCGGCGCCTCGGCGACCAGGACCCCGACCGGCAGCTGCCGCACGATCGCGTCGAGGAGCGTGTGCTCGTACTCGAGCCGGGCGAGGAGGGTCTCGCGCTCTTCCTCGGCGCGCTTGCGCTCGGAGATGTCGCGGAAGAACACCGCGACGCCGTCCTCGATCGGGTAGGCGTTCGCCTCGAACCAGCCCTGGAGCGGGCGGAAGAACGCCTCGCACGACGCCGGCACGCCCTCGTCCATGGCCTTGTGGTAGGCCGCCCAGAAGGGGGTCGCCCGCGCCTCCGGGAAGGCGTCCCAGATCACCGCGCCGGCAAGGTCGCGGCCGCGGGCGATCTGCCCCCTGGCGCGCCCGTTGAGGTAGGCGAAGCGCCAGTCCCGGTCGAGGACGAAGACGCTGTCGGTCGTGCTCTCGAGCACGGTCTCGAGGGAGAGACCGCGCGGCGGCGATCCGGTTCGCATCGTCAAGGCTGCCGGTCCGGCGCACGCTGCCACATGGGGGAGGCCCATACGTCAGGAGCGCCGGGGATGGAAGAGGCGGTCAGGCGGCGGGACGGATCGCGGCTCGGGTCAGGCGGTCCGGCCCGATGTCCTCGACGCCGTCGAAGCCGAGGAGCACGGCGAGGCGCAGGCGGGCGCGGTTGACCCGGCTCTTCACCGTGCCGACGGCGCAGCCCATGATCGTCGCGACGTCCTCGTAGGGCAGGCCCGCGGCGCCGACGAGGAGGAGCGCCTCGCGCTGGTCCGGCGGCAGCTTCGTCAATGCCGCGCGCATGTCGGCGAGGTCGAGCTTCGCGCCCTGCTCGGGCGCGCTCGCGAGGCGCGACGCGTAGGAGCCTTCCGGATCCTCGACCTCGCGGCGGCGCTTGCGGTACTCGGAATGGAAGAGGTTCCTCAGGATGGTGAACAGCCAGGCGTTGAGGTTCGTGCCGCGCTCGAAGCGCCCGATGTGGGCGATCGCGCGCACGAGCGTGTCCTGGACGAGGTCGTCGGCCCGGTCGACGTTGTTCGTGAGCGAGATCGCGAAGGCGCGGAGATTCGGCACGGCGGCGAGGAGCGCGTCGCGCATGGCCGGCTCGACGGTGGCGGAATGGGCGGGCGGCTCGCTCATCGCGGGACCTTCGGGACGTCCGTGCGGCCGATCGGGCCGAGCTGCTCCAGGAAGGCGACGAAGCGGTCCGGGACGGGCTCGCTCGCGAGCGCCGCGTACATGGCTCGCAACTCCGCCCCGATGTGGTCGCGGGTGTCCGGATCGAGGGTGGGCCGCCCGGTCGCGCCGGGCCTCGGGAGGCCGGCCGCCGCGGCGCGGCCGAAGCCGTCCGTCCTGCTGGTTCGCGTCGCCATCCGGGTCCTTGTGTTCTGGGGGAGGGAACGGGCGCCCACGCGGGGGCCCGCTTGCGCCAGCCTTGGACAACGTCCCCGGGACAGTCCTGTTCCGCTTAAGCGGCCCGGGCGGCCTCGCCGGGCCGCCGCTCCAAGGCGCGCGAGAACATCGCCGGGTCGACGTTGCCGCCGGATGCCACGACCACGACGGTCCCGCCCCTCAGGTCGGCCTTGCCGGCAAGCAGCGCGCCGAGGGCCGCGGCGCCGCCCGGCTCGACCACGAGCTTCAGGGTGCGGAACGCCGCCGCCATGGCGGCAAGCGCCTCGTCGTCGGTGGCGGACAAGCCCTTCGCGCCGTTCGCCCGCAGCTGCGCGAGGGTCAGCCGGCCTGGGACCTGGGCCATGAGGGCGTCCATAATCGAGCCCGTGAGGCGCTCGTTCCTCTGCGGCTCGCCGGAGGCAAGCGAGCGCGCCATCTTGTCGAAACCCGCTGGCTCGACCGTGTAGAACGCGGTCTCCGGGAAGGCGTCGCGCACCGCCGTCGTGACGCCGGCCGCAAGGCCGCCGCCGCTGCAATTGACGAGGAGCGCGTCCGGAACCGCTCCCACCTCGCGGAGCTGCTCGACGATCTCGAGCCCCATGGTGCCCTGCCCGCTCATCACCTCCGGGTCGTCGAAGGGGCGCACCAGGGTCATGCCGCGCTCGGTCTCGATCCGGCGGCCGATCGCCTCGCGGTCGTCGCTCTGGCGGTCGAACAGGACCACCTCGGCGCCCCACCAGCGGCAGCTCTCGATCTTGATCGCCGGCGCGTCCTTCGGCATCACGATCACGGACGGCGCGCCGACGGCCTTGGCGCCCGCCGCCACCGCCTGGCCGTGGTTGCCCGACGAGAACGCGACGAAGCCGCTCCGGCGCTTGTCCTCGGGAACGGAGAGGATCTTGCTCAAGGCTCCGCGGAGCTTGAACGAGCCGGTCTTCTGCAATGGCTCCGCCTTCACGAACACGCGGCAGCCTGCGAGCTCGTCCAGCATGGCGGAGTTGAGGAGCGGCGTGCGCACGATGCGGCCCGAGAGGCGCTCGGCGGCGCGGCGGATGGAGGCGATGTCGATGGTCATGGAGGGTAATTAGACCAATCACAGGCCATGTCCATTCGCACCGTACCTTCACTTACACCGTAGCTTCGCTTGCAGCGTAACCGTGGTTGGTGTAATAATGATTCTGGGTTAAGTCAAAAAGGTGCCATCCGCCTTCAGTCACCCCTCAAAGCGGGCTTATGAGAGCTCGTTCTCTGGATAACACTCTCGACTTGGCGGATGGACCACGTCGAGGAACCACTTCTCGGCTCAATGCCGAGGGGCGTTCCTCGGCTTTTCGAAGAACCTCCTCGGTCAGAGCCTATAGGCCACCGAGAGAGCGTTATGCCCGATCACTTCAGACTGGTCCTGTTCTCCGTCTTGGTGATCACGCTTGCCTGCGGAATATGCGCGGTCGTGCTTGGGTTATACGGAGGTGAAAGTCCCTCGCCCCGTTCTGCCCAACTGTTCGATGCAGTCCTGTCCCTCTTCAAAATAGGAACCGGCGCAATCGTCGGGCTATTAGGCGGGCGGGCATCAGGCTGAGAGTACGTTCAGCGTAACCCTTACAATGATCGATCCCCACCTCTCCGAATGGGCGAGCCAGCTCCTGCGCTGGGTGCACGCCATTGCCGCCATCGCCTGGATCGGGTCGTCGTTCTACTTCATCCACCTCGACCTGAGCCTGAGGCGGCCGGACGGCCTGCCCGCGGGCGTCGGCGGCGAGGCTTGGCAGGTGCACGGCGGCGGCTTCTACCGGATGCAGAAGTACGTGGTCGCGCCGCCCGAGCTGCCGAAGGAGCTGACCTGGTTCAAATGGGAGAGCTACGCCACCTGGATCAGCGGATTCTTCCTGCTGGTCTGGGTCTACTATCTGCACGCCGAGCTCTACACCATCGATCCCGCCGTCGCGGCGCTCGCGCCCTGGCAGGCGGCGGCGATCGGAATCGGGGCGCTCGTCCTCGGCTGGATCGTCTACGACCAACTCTGCAAGTCGCCGCTCGGCCGGAACGATGTCGCGCTCGGGATCGCTGTGTTCGCCTTCATCGTGGCGGCGGCCTGGGGCTTCACCCTCGTGTTCAACGGGCGTGCCGCGTACCTTCACACCGGCGCGATGGTCGCGACCTGGATGTCGGCGAGCGTCGGGCACGTCATCATCCCGAACCAGCGCAAGGCCGTGGCCGAGCTCATGGCCGGGCGCACGCCCGACCCGGCGCTCGGCCGCGAGGCGAAGCAGCGCTCGACTCACAACAATTACCTGACGCTCCCGGTCCTGTTCCTGATGCTGTCGAACCACTATCCGCTGGCGTGGTCGTCGCGCTGGAGCCCGGCCATCGTCGGGCTGATCGTGATCGCGGGCGCGGTCGTGCGGCACTTCTACAACGCTCGCCACGCCGGCAAGCCCTCGCCGTGGTGGACCTGGGGCGTGGCGGCGGCGTGCGTCGCCCTCGCGGTCTGGCTCTCGGTCGTGGGCAAGCCCGGGGAGGCGAGCGCCGCGATGTCGTCCGGCGCGTTTGCCGCGATGCCGTCCGACGACGCCGTCGCCGCGATCCAGTCGCGCTGCTCCATGTGCCACGCCCGCGAACCTCTGTGGCCTGGTATCGCGACCGCGCCGAAAGGCGTGCGGCTCGAGAGGCCGCAGGACATCGCCCGCCACGCCCAAGAGATCCGTCTCCAGGCGGTGCTCACCCACGCCATGCCTCCGAACAACCTTACCGCCATGACCCTCGACGAGCGCCGCGCCGTGGCGGCGTGGCTCGCCACCGTTCGCTGACCCGAGAGGACGCGCCGCATGCCCGACCTGACCCTCGATGCCGCCCAGACAATCCTGTCCGCCGCGCTGAAGGCCGCGCGGGAGAAGAACCTGAAGCCACTCGCGGTCGCGGTGCATGACGCCCGCGGGGCGCTGCGCGCCTTCGCGGCCGAGGACGGCACGAGCCTGCGCCGGGCCGAGATCGCCATGGGCAAGGCGCAAGGGGCGCTCGCCATGGGCCTCGGCTCCCGCGCCCTCTACAAGCGCGCCGCCGACCAGCCCTACTTCATCGCCGCCGTGACCCACGCGGTCGGCGGCCTGCTGATCCCGGTGCCGGGCGGCGTGCTGATCCGGGATGCGGACGGCGGCCTCGCCGGCGCCATCGGCATCTCGGGCGACACCTCGGATAACGACGAGGCGGCGGCGGTCGCCGGCATCGAGGCCGCGGGCCTTGCGGCGGAGACGGGGTGATTCGCCTCTCCCCGCCTGCCGGAGAGGAGGTTGCCAAATCACCGCCTCCGCCGCAGGCTCGCCGCAAGCAGCAGAAGGAGGCACGCATGGCCTTTATCAGGAGGCTCGCGCTCGCGGCGGCGGCCATGGCGGCGCTCGCCGGCGGGGCTACGGCGCAGGTGGTCTACAACCGCGGCAACGACGCCGACCCCGAGACCCTCGACCCGCACAAGACCGCGACGGTCTACGAAGCCAACATCCTGCGCGACCTCTACGAGGGCCTCGTCATCCACGACGCCGCGGGCCGGGTCGCGCCCGGGGTCGCCGAGAAGCACGAGATCTCGGACGACGGCCGCACCTACCGTTTCACGTTACGCGCAAACGCCCGCTGGTCGAACGGCGACCCGGTCCGGGCGTCCGACTTCGTGTTCTCGCTGCACCGGATCATGGATCCGAACACCGGCGCGAAATACGCCAACATCCTCTATCCCGTCCTCAACGCCGAGAAGATCAACAAGGGCCAGGGCGGCGCGAAGGTCGAGGACCTCGGCGTTAAGGCCGTGGACGAGCGCACCCTCGAGATCACGCTCGAGCGCCCGACCCCCTACTTCCTCGAGCTCCTGACGCACCAGAGCGCGACGCCGGTCCATCCCGGAAGCGTGCGGACGCACGGCCAGAACTTCACCAAGCCCGAGAACATCATCTCGAACGGCGCCTACGTGCTGAAGGAATGGGTGCCGAACTCGCACATCCGGCTCGAGAAGAACCCGCAGTTCCACGCCGCCGCGAGCGTCAAGATCGACGTGGTGCGCTACGAGCCGACGAAGGACCTTGCCGCGGCGGCGCGCCGCTTCATGGCGGGCGAGCTCCACTCGACGAGCGACATCCCGGCCGATCAGACCAAGTTCCTGAAGGAGAAGCTCGGCGACCAGGTCAAGATCTCGCCCTACCTCGGCACCTTCTACCTCGCCGTGAACACGTCGAAGAAGCCGTTCGACGACCCGCGCGTGCGCCAGGCGCTGTCGATCGCGATCGACCGGGAGTTCATCGCGGAAGAGATCTGGCAGGGCACCATGCTGCCGGCCTATTCCTTCGTGCCGCCGGGCATCGCCGGCTACGCGCCCGCGACCGCCGACACCAGGGACCTCTCCCCGATCGACCGGGAGGACAAGGCGAAGGCGCTCCTGAAGGAGGCGGGCTTCGGGCCGGGCCTGAAGACCCTCAAGGTCGAGCTGCGCTACAACACCACCGACAACAACAGGAACACGGCGGTCGCGATCGCGAACCAGTGGAAGGCGATCGGCGTCGAGACCAGCTTCATCAACACCGACGCCAAGACCCACTTCGCGCATCTTCGCGACGGCGGCGACTTCGACGTCGCCCGCGCCGGCTGGATCGCCGACTACTCCGATCCGCAGAATTTCCTGTTCCTGGTGCAGTCGGACAACCCGGGCTTCAACTACGCGAAGTACAAGAATCCCGAGTACGACGCGCTCATGAAGAAGTCCGCCGACGAGCGCGACCCCGCGAAACGCGCCGCGATCCTGCAGGAGGTGGAAAAGATCTTCATGCGCGACCTGCCCTACATCCCGGTGCTGTTCTACTCGAACAAGAATCTCGTCTCCGCAAAGCTCGAGGGCTGGATCCCGAACCTGCGCGGGGCGAACGCGACGCGGTTCTTGTCGCTGAAGCCGTGAGGGGAACGAGCCGGTGGAGAGTGCGGGAGAGCTCCACTGTCGTCCCGGCGAGCCGGAGCGAAGCGGAGGCGAGGGACGGGGACCCATGCCCTGGCGGGGTTTGGATCCCCTTCCCCTCGCTTCGCTCGGCCGGGGATGACAGTGAGCTTGGCCCATCCGTTCCCGGAGCGCTGAATGCTCCCCTTCATCCTCCGCCGCCTCGCCGCCGCGGCGCCGACGCTGTTCCTGATCGTCACGATCTCGTTCTTCCTCATCCGCGTCGCGCCGGGCGGGCCGTTCGACCTCGAGCAGCCGCTCGAGGCCAAGGTGATGGAGAACCTGCGCCGCATCTACCGCCTCGACCGGCCCCTCATCGAGCAGTACGGGCTCTATCTCGGCGCCCTCCTGCGCGGCGACTTCGGGCCGTCCTTCTACTTCCGCGACTTCACCATCGCGGAGCTGTTCGCCCGCGGTCTGCCGGTCTCGATCGCGCTCGGGTCGCTCGCGCTCGGCCTCGCGCTCCTCGTCGGCGGGACCCTCGGCACGGTCGCCGCCTTCCGTCAGAACAGCGCCGCCGACCACGCGGTCGTCGGCCTCGCCGCGATCGGCCTCACGATCCCAAACTTCGTCGTCGCCCCCGTGCTGCAGATCCTTTTCGGGCTGACGCTCGCCTGGCTGCCGGTCGGCGGCTGGGGGACGCCTGCAAGCCTCATCCTGCCGGTGATCACGTTGGCCCTGCCGCAGGTCGCCGTGATCGCGCGCATGACCCGCGCCGCCCTGATCGAGACGCTGCGCCAGAACCACATCCGGACGCTGCGCTCTCTCGGCCTGCCTACGTCCGTGATCGTGCGCCACGCGCTGCGCGGCGCGGCGCTGCCGGTCGTATCCTATCTCGGCCCCGCCGCCGCCGCGCTGCTCACGGGCTCGGTCGTGGTCGAGACGGTGTTCGGCCTGCCCGGCGTCGGGCGCTACTTCGTCGAAGGGGCGCTGAACCGCGACTACACCCTCGTGATGGGCACCGTCGTGCTCGTCGCCGTCTTCGTGCTCGCCTTCAACCTCCTCGTCGACGTGGCCTACGCCCTCATCGACCCGCGGGTGCGGCATGAGTGAGGCCGCCACCCTCGCCGCCGCGGAGCCGGTGACCGGCCGCTCGCTCTGGGCGGACGCCCGCGCCCGGCTCCTCGGCAACCGCGCCGCGATCGCCGGCATGATCGTGCTCGCCCTCGTGGCGCTCGCCTGCCTCGTCGGCCCGCTCACGACCGGCCATCCTTATGACCGCGTCCACCAGGACTACGTCCGCGCGCCCGCGAGCCTTTCGGCCTACCCGCGGCCGGAGCAGGTCGTCCCCGCGGCCGAGCGCATCGCGGCACGCATCCGCGCCCGGGCCGAGGAGGCGCGGGTCGAGGGCGAGGTGCTGCGCCTCACTCTCGCGGCGCCGCGTCCGATCGACGAGCGGCTCCTCGCCTTCTTCGACCGCTCCGACCTGTTCGGCCGGCGCCGCGTCGTGGAGCGCGCCGACGAGGGGAGGCGGCTTTCGCTCGAAATCCTGGTCCGGCGCCAGTTCTTCCTTTTCGGCACCGACGCCAACGGGCGCGACCTCCTGACCCGCACCCTCGTCGCGGGCCGCGTGTCCCTCGCGATCGGGCTGCTCGCGACCGCCGTCGCGATCGCCATCGGCGTGCTCTACGGGGCGGTCGCGGGCTACCTCGGCGGGCGCATCGACCTCGTCATGATGCGCCTCGTCGACATCCTCTACTCGCTGCCCTTCATCTTCTTCGTCATCATGCTGGTGGTGTTCTTCGGCCGGAACTTCGTGCTGATGTTCATCGCGGTCGGTGCCGTCGAGTGGCTCGACATGGCCCGCATCGTCCGCGGCCAGACCCTTTCGATCAAGCGACAGGAGTACGTGCAGGCGGCCGAAGCGCTCGGCGTGACCACGGCCGGCATCATCCGCCGTCACGTGATCCCGAACACGCTCGGCCCGGTCGTCGTCTACATGACGCTCCTCGTCCCCAAGGTGATCCTCCTGGAGAGCTTTCTCTCCTTCCTCGGCCTCGGCGTGCAGGAGCCGATGACGAGTTGGGGCGTGCTGATCTCCGACGGCGCCCGCAACATCCAGGGCGCCGCCTACCTCCTCGTCTTCCCCTCCCTCTTCCTCGTCACGACCCTCTTCGCCCTCAACTTCATCGGCGACGGCCTGAGGGACGCGCTCGATCCGAAGGACCGTTAGTGCCGGAGCCGATCCTTTCCATCCGCGACCTCCACGTCCGCTTCCGCACCGGCGACGGAGTGCTTCACGCGGTCAAGGGCGTCGACCTCGACGTGGGCGTGGGCGAGACGGTGGCGGTCGTGGGCGAGTCGGGATCGGGGAAGAGCCAGGCGGCGCATGCCGTCATGGGGCTGTTGGCCGCCAACGGCTGGGCCGAGGGCTCGGTGCGCTACCGCGGCGAGGAGCTTCTGGGGCTCCCGCCCCGCGCGCTCAACCGCATCCGCGGCGCGAAGATCGCCATGATCTTCCAGGAGCCGATGACCTCGCTCGATCCGCTCTACCGGATCGGCGACCAGGTCGCGCTGCCGCTGATCGCCCACGGCGGCCTCACCCGCCGCCGGGCCCGGGCGCGCGCGGCCGAGCTTCTCGACCTCGTGCGCATCGCGGACCCCGAACGGCGGCTCCGCTCCTATCCGCACGAGCTGTCCGGCGGCCAGCGCCAGCGGGTCATGATCGCCATGGCGATCGCCAACGACCCCGACGTGCTCGTCGCCGACGAGCCGACGACCGCCCTCGACGTCACCGTCCAGGCCCGCATCCTCGACCTCCTCGCCGACCTGAAGCGCCGGCTCGGGATGGCGATGGTGTTCATCACCCACGACCTCGGCCTCGTGCGCCGCCTCGCCGACCGCACGGCCGTGATGCAGGCGGGCGAGATCGTCGAGAGCGGCCCGACCGAAGACATCTTCTCGCGCCCGCGCCATCCCTACACCCGCCGCCTGATCGAGGCGGAGCCGCGGGGGCGTAAAGCGCCTGCGCCGGAGGGAGCGCCGGTGGTGCTGGAAGCCCACGGCCTGCGCGTCACCTTCGCGCTCCGCTCGGGCCTCTTCGCGCGGCGGGGCCATGAGATTCGCGCCGTCGACGGCGTCGACCTGGACGTGCGCGCTGGCGAGACGATCGGGGTCGTGGGCGAGTCCGGATCGGGCAAGTCGACGCTCGGGCGCGCGGTCCTGCGGCTCCTGCCGTCGGCCGGCCTCGTGCGCTTCGAGGACCGCAACCTCGCGCCCCTCGACCGCGCCGCCCTGCGCCCCCTGCGCCGCCGCTTCCAGATGGTCTTCCAGGACCCCTACGGCTCCCTCTCGCCGCGTATGACGGCGGGCGAGATCGTCACCGAGGGGCTTCTGGTCCACGAGCCGGCGATCACGCGGAAGGAGCGCGACCGGCGCGCGGAAAAAGCCTTCGAGGAGGTGCGGCTCGACCCGGCCGGGCGCAACCGCTTCCCGCACGAGTTCTCCGGCGGGCAGCGCCAGCGCATCGCGATCGCCCGGGCCATGATCCTGCACCCCAGGCTCGTCGTCCTCGACGAGCCGACCTCGGCCCTCGACCGCTCGGTCCAGCGCGACATCGTCGAGCTTTTGCGCGACCTCCAGGCCGCGCACGCGCTCGCCTACGTGTTCATTAGCCACGACTTGGCGGTCGTGCGCGCGATGGCGGACCGCATCCTCGTCATGAAGGACGGACGCGTCGTCGAGTCCGGCCCGGCGGACGACATCCTCGAGCGCCCGCGCGAGCCCTACACGCAGGAGCTCGTCGCCGCCGCTTTCCTCGGGCAGGCGGAACGGAGCGGCGCGGCCGGCAGTTGATTCCGCGCCATGGCCAAGTCCGCTCCCAAGGCGCTCGCCGAGTACAACGCCAAGCGCGACTTCACGAAGACCGCCGAGCCGAAGGGCACGGTGGCCCGGCAGGCCGGCACCAGCTTCGTCGTCCAGAAGCACGCGGCGAGCCGCCTGCACTACGACTTCCGCCTCGAGCTCGACGGGGTCTTGAAGAGCTGGGCGGTGTCGCGGGGGCCGAGCCTCGTTCCCGGCGAGAAGCGCCTCGCCGTCCACGTCGAGGACCATCCCCTCGACTACGGCGGCTTCGAGGGCACGATCCCGAAGGGCGAGTACGGCGGCGGCACCGTCATGCTGTGGGATCGCGGCACCTGGGAGGCCGAGGGCGACCCGCGCAAGGAGTACGCCAAGGGCCGTCTCACCTTTCGGCTCGACGGCGAGAAGCTCAACGGCCGCTGGCACCTCGTGCGCATGCGGCGGCGCTCGCCGGCTGAGCGCAACGAGCAGTGGCTCCTCATCAAGTCGGACGACGCCTTCGCCCGGACCGCGGACGAGCCCGACCTCCTGGAGGAGGCGCCGCTCTCGGTCCTGACCGGGCGCAGCCTGGACGAGATCGCAGAAGGCAAGCTCACCGGCCCGAACGTCTGGACGAGCAACCGGCCCGCCGCGGGCGAGGTCGAGGGGCAGGCCCAAAAGCAGGCCGCAATGCGCAAGCCCGCCCGGCGCAAGCCCGCCGCCAGGAAAGGGGCGAAAAAGGCGGCGCCGCGCAAGACCACAGCCTCACGCAAGGCCACGCCGCGCAAGGCCTGACCCGCCTCTTCCGGACGGACGGGAGAGACCGAGTCGCGCCTTCAAGGCGCGGCCGGGTAAGGGCACGGCGGCGGGTCGATCCGTCCGCAGCCAAGCGGGACGGCGCGCGAATGGTTCGCCTAGACGAGCAGGTGCCAGTCGTTCGGGATCGCCGCGACGGCGTGGTTGCCGACGATCGCCGGCCCGTCCATCTCCCAGGTCGCGACCGTTCCGTCCGTGGCGCGCCAGGCGATGTCCGTGTTGCCGTCGCCGTTGAAGTCGCCGCCTCCGACGATGTGCCAGTCGTAAGGGATGTTGGCCACGGCCGCGTTGACGGCGATCGCCGGCCCGTCCATCTCCCACATGGCGACGAGGCCGCCGTCCTGCCGCCAGAGGATGTCGCTGCGGTGGTCGTGGTTGAAGTCGCCCGTCTCGACCACGCGCCAGTCGTTCGGGATCTGCGCGATGGCAAAGTTGCCGACGATCGCCGGCCCGTCCATCTCCCACAGCGCGACGAGGCCGCCGTCCTGGCGCCAGAGGATGTCGCTGCGGCCGTCGCCGTTGAAGTCGCCCGTCCCGACGACGTGCCACTCGGTCGGGATTTGCGCGATGGCGAAGTTACCGACGATCGCCGGCCCGTCCATCTCCCACAGCGCGACGAGGCCGTTGTCGTGGCGCCAGAGGACGTCGCTGCGGTGATCGCCGTTGAAGTCGCCCATCCCGACGACGTGCCACTCGGTCGGGATCTGCGCGATGCTGAAGTTGCCGACGATCGCCGGCCCGTCCATCTCCCACATCGCGACGAGGCCGCCGTCCTGGCGCCAGAGGACGTCGCTGCGGCTGTCGCCATTGAAGTCCCCCGTCCCGACGATGGTCCAGTGATTCGCGATCTGTGCCACGGCGGAGTTGCCGGCGATCGCCGCGCCGTTCATCTGCCAGAGCGCCACCGTGCCGTCGTCGTTGCGCCAGAGGATGTCGCCGCGGGCGTCGTCGTCGAAGTTGACGGACTGGCTCGCGAACGTCGCCGCCCGCACGACGATGTCGGCGCCGGCCGGCTGGCCCGCGTCGAGGACGGCGTTGAGATGCGCGCCGGCGCCGACGCCGTCGAGGCGCGCCACGGTGGTCCAGTGCACGCCGTTCGCCGCGCCGTCGGGGTCGACCTGGAGCGCCGAGGAGCCGTCGAGCGTGTCCTGGATCGCGCGCACGAGCGCGCCCGCCGGCTGCCCGGCGCCGTGGTTGAAGGCGGCCGCGACGAGGGCGGAGAAGTCGAGCTGGTCGCCCTCGGCGGCCGAGAACGCGCCGCCGTTGCCCTGGCCGTAGTCCGTGACGCGGTCGAGCACCGGCCCCGCCTGCCCGTCCGCCAGCGCCGCCGCATCGAACACGAAGATGTCGCCGCCGGGCCCGCCGGTGAGCTTGTCGGCGCCGGGGCCGCCGGTGATCCTATTCGCGACAGCATTGCCCACGATCCGGTCGTTGCCGTTGCCGCCGATCACGTTCTCGATGCTGATGAGTTGGTCGATGCCGATCTCCGGACCGGTGGCTTGGTTCGAGGCAGCGGAGAGATTGACCACGACGCCTTGGCTCGTGCTCGAGTAATCGACGGTGTCGATACCCCCGCGTCCATCAAGAACGTCGTTGCCAGGGCCGCCGACCAGCGTGTCGTTGCCGGGGCCGCTCGCAACCATGACCGTCGCCGCGTTCGACGGATTGTTGACCTCGTTGCTCTCCATGATCAGCCCGTTGTGATCGGGGATCACGATGATATTGTAGGTACCGGCCGTGGATAGCGTCAGGGCGAAGCTGTCCGAAGCCGAGGCTCCTGCGCCGATTGAACCCAGTGACCGCGTCGTGAGCAGCGTGTCGGAAGGGTCGATGACGCCGTCGGCGGAGCGATAGATGCCGACCGTGAAGGCGCCCGAGGCGCTGCCCCCGAGATTACTCACGGTGTAGCTGACGTTCGTGCTGCCGCCTACCGCGACCGACGTGCTGCCGAGGGCGAGGTTGAGCGCGTCGAGGTCGGGCTGCGGTTGAGAGTCGATCCCCAAGTTGATCGTTGCATCATTGACCAGCCACGCACCGCGGCCCATCGTCCCCGCGACCAGAACATTGTCGACGGCGTCATATTCGAAATCGTAAACAATGGCATCCGGCAGATTGGCGCCCAATTCGCTCCACGATGCCGCCCCGCCCAGTCCCGAGACCTTTGCATAGAAGACACCGGAACTGGTGCCGACCACCAACGCATCGTCCGCCGTGCCGTGCACGTATTCAATCGATCGGAAGTCTGCGGCGCTGAGCGACGTCAGGTTGGCAGTGACATCAACCCATGTTCCACCCATATTCGTGGACCTGAAGATCTGATTGTCGTCGATGGCGAAAACACTTGCCCAGTTCGTCGGATTGTCCGTGACACCGCGGATGGTGCTCCCGCCCGGCGAGGTGGTGGTAAATCCACCGCCCGCAGCTGTTTGCCTCACGACGTTCGCTCCCGATGCGGCGTAAATCAAATCGGGGTTCACGACGGCGCCTTGAAAGCCGCCATACACCATCATCCCGCCGCCGAAAAAAGAATTTACGCCTACATCCGCAATGGACGTTAGAGACGTGCCTTGGTTTGACGACGTATAAATGTGCCCAGAGCCGCCAACGAGGAGCCGCGTCGGATCAACATTGTTCAACTCGACCGGTGTTGAAAATTGCCCGTCGGAGATGGACGCTAGAGAAGTGGTGCTCACCAGATGATTCGCCGAGTCGTAGACTTGGCGTGTCCACCCACTGAGATTCTGCGAGCTGAAATAACGAATGGACCGACCAGAACCGGCCAGCGACACGTCGTCAATCACCACGTCGCCGCCATCACCGAAACCCGGATGATCCCAAGTCGCACCTCCCGGCGTTAGTTGGAACAGGGTCCCGTTGTCCTGGGTGCCGGCCATGATGATGTTCGAGACGTGGTCGTAAGCGAGGTCGTGTATTTCAAACACGCTCATGTCGCCGACGATCGCGCTCCACACGCCGGTGTTCGCCGTCGGGGTCGGCAAACGAAAAAGCCCTCCGTCGGTGCCGAGAATCAGGTTCCCATTCGCGTCAATGTCCATGTCACGGGGGTCGACGTGCGGCGATCCAAAACTCCCTCCGGATATCTTCGTAATCTGGCTGCCTGAGGGTCTCGAGGCATCAATTCGAGTCAGGTAGTTAGAGTTTCCGCCACCAAAGCCCACGTAGACGATATTGTGGTTGGTAGGCTCTGCCGCGATCGAGGCATGCACTTCGCCCTGGATCCCGCCACTTGGCACATCTAGGGCCACGAAGCTTCCGCCATTCAACGACCGAAATACGCCGGTGAGGATGCCGCCATTATCAATGGTGGCGAATACGTCTAGGTTCGTCGTGTCGTGGTGAACGGCCAGCAAAATCCTGTCCGTCGTGTTGCCTACGCCAATGCCGCTCGTGATGTTGGTCCAGGTTAGCCCCGTATCCGTGCTCTTGAACACACCACCACCCGCGCCGGTCACCGCGGCGTAGAGCACATTCGGATTCAACGGATCGCCGACGAGGTCGCTCACCGAGGCTAAATTCGGCAAGCCATGTGCGCCGTCAGAGATCAACGTCCAACTGGCTCCGGAATTCGTGCTGCGAAATAGTCCATTGACGGCGCCAAAGCCCCAATTGCTTTCTGCAGCTGCCAGCAATGTCGTGCCGCGCGCGGCGACGCTGGTGATGTTGTCGCCGCCCAGAGCGGCGGCCCCCAATTGCGACCACGTTGCCCCGCCGTCGGTGGTGCGCAACACCCCGTTCAATGGATCGTGCAAGGCACCGAAGCTACTCGTGGCACCGATCCCGGCGATCAGCGTCTGCCGCGTGGCATCCGTTAAGTCGAATTCCAACGCACCGATGGAAAGGGACGGGAGGTTGTCGGTCAACGGCACCCAGTGGGGCGCGGCCGCCGTGGCATTCGTCGTCTTCCAGATGCCACCATTGACCGATCCCACGTACATGATGTTGGGGTCTGTCGGATGCACGGCAATGGCTTGAATCGCGCCGTTGATCTGATTGTTCGGCGCCACGGATTCCTGCCCGTTGATTCCCGGTCCCGGTCCTTCGCTGACCCAGAAGTTGGCCATCGTCTGGTCGTCATTAAGGATAGTGCCGATTCCCAGGCTGTCGCTGATAGTAGCGCCGTTGGTCGCCCCCGACAGATTGACGGAGAAAGCTTCGTCCGACTCAGACTTGGTGTCGCCTTTGATCGTAACCGAGATTGTCTGCGTGTTGACGTTGGTGCCGAAATTCAGCGTGCCGGAGTTGGCGACATAGTCGCTATCGGCGACCGTGGCGCCCCGGTCAGACGTGGCAAAGTTGACAGCGAAGGCCGCCGTGCCGCCCGTGCGCGTGACCGTGAAGGTCATCACCTTCGTGCCGCTATTGCCCTCAGTAACCGAGACGTCGTTGATCGAGATCGAACCGGGCGTTTGAGATACTTGGAATCCGCCGATCGTCGTCGCCCACGAGTTCGACGACGTCGCGTGCTCGTTGAATACCCAGAAGGACTTGTCGTCGGCAGGATCGATGGCGACGCCGGAGTAGTCGCCCCACCGATCGCCGGTGTTCACGCCCTGTCCCGGCATGAGATAAAATCCACCGTCAGCTAGCCCGGTCCCCCCCGCCGGAATCACCGCATAGACAGAACTCGCGTAAGCTGGAGCGCGATTGGGATCACCCGGAGTGCCGGGCCCGGAAAACGAATAGCCGATGATCATGTTTCCAGAGCCGTCAACCGTGAGATTGCCGAAATAGGTATCGTAATCCGATCCGTAATCGACGTTACCTTGGCTGAGCAGCGTCAGCGTATTGAGATTGCTGGTATCGACAACGAACCAGTGCACGACATCATGCGCGCTTGCCCCTGAGCCGACGCGGATCTCGGTCACGGCGTAAAGCTTGTCGGCGCGCCAGACCGCATTCTGGATCCGCCAATCGCCGTCGTCGATCAGCGTGGATGTCCCCGGCTGCCGCGCCCCCGCCGGGAAAGCATCCGTAATATTTCCCACATTCAGCGACTGGATGTTGAAGCTCGCTGTTCCCGTCGCAGCGTTCTCGATCCTATCGATCCGAAGAGTGTCGTTGCCAGAATTGTTTTGGCCGTACTCGACGAAGAAGTCGCCGTTGAGCCCCGCCTTGGTCCCGTACATGTGAGCCGGCGTGTACAAGTCGGAGTACGGCGCTCCTAGGTTCGCCGGATTGTACAGCCATGCCGTCACGGCTTGGCCGCTTTCCAAATTGCTCTTGTCGAGCGCCCACAAACCAGAAAATGTGTAACTTCCGGTCGTCAAGTCGAAATAATTCCCGCTGATATAAAGGCTGGACGCGTCCAGACCAAGGACTGGATAGTCAAGCCAGCTATTTCCGCTCTTGAAATTGAAATCGTATTTGTACCACCCATTCAGCGGATTACTATCGACAGATGCTGCAATGTAAACATGTGAATTCGAGCCCGTCTGATCGTCGGCCACAACCACGAATCGACCAGAGAATTGGTCCCACATGACGCGAGGGTCGAAGACAAAATTCGAGCCTGGTGCATTAAAGAACGTATTTAGGCTTTGACTATAAAGGGATGCGCCCGTCTTGTCATAGATATCGATATGGTTATTCACGACCGTGACGATGTTGCTAGTGCCCGCGGCCATGTTGCAGTCGGGGGGATTCCATCCGCCCGCCTGCGACTGGGTCACCCCCGCCCAGGAGACCGTCAGGGCGGGAGTTCGTGCCAAAGCCGCGGACGGAACAACGCTCTGAGGAACGACAGGAAGGAGGAACGAGTCTACCGTCGCCGAACCGGAGCCGGGCACGACCTCAAAACTTGCTGCACCTGAAACAGCATCGGCAACCACCGAGCTTGCGCCATCCGCTCGGGATTGTGAGAAGCCGGCTGCAAGAGCAAGCTCCCCGTTGGACTCTTCTGAAAGAGCTCGGGATGACAGCTCAATCGCGACCTGTCCTCTAAATAGGGCCGTTGCCAAGGCAAAACCTGTGTCCGTCGCGTCGTTCACGGGAAGGTTTTCGCTCGCGTAGGCGACGTGTTCGGGGTCGAACCCGAAGTCATCCCACTCGGTGCCGATGTTTGCCGCCAGCGCCGGCGCTGCTGCCCCGCCCACCTCGTTAGCCGCGACGACGGCAAACTCGAACGGAGAGTCTGTCTCAAGACTCGGAATGGATGCGTCCGCCGGTTGCACTACCGAATAAAGAGAAAAATTTTTCCGTCTCATAATGGCCTCCAGCCAACAAGATTGGATGAATGCAATTCAATTTCTATACAGAATTTCTGCAAGTTGGATGAGAGTCAATCGAAAATCGGCACTGAGATCGAGAAATTTCATACGGTTTCTTTGCTGTAGGATATACTGGAACCTTCCTCTAAGGCAGTTCGGCCGGCTGCCTCACCGCTGTTAGGACCGGACGACCGCTCTGGCGCGCCGTCGGAAGCCCCGAGTGGAGGCACCGCATTCGGCGGGTAACGGAACGGGCCGGCCGGCTCTGGTGGGGCCCGCATCCCTGGCGGTGAACGCGGCGACGGCCGCACGGCGGACGACCTTGCCCGAAGGAGAGGGTTCGCGGGCCACGGCAGCCATGGTGCTCCGAGCCTTGGCCGACGAGCCCTGGACTCGTCCACGGCCGGGCTCGTCCTCGCCCGGAACTAGGGTCGTCCTCGCCCGTTGCAGCAGGCATGATCCCGCGCTCGATTCTCCGGCTCATGACCGTCGCGGCCGCGCTCCTCGGGACGGCGGGGGCCGCCTTGGCGCAGTCGGCCTGCCAGCGCTACCGGGCCGAGCTCGCCTCCCTCGGGCGGGGCGGGGCGTCCGACGGCTACGCGGCGGCGGCGCAGCAGGCCCGGGGCGAGATCGCGAGGCTTTCGAGCTACTACCAGTCGATCGGCTGCGAGCGCAGCGGGTTCCTGTTCTTCGGCTCGGCGCCCCCGCCCGAGTGCGGCGCGATCGCGGCCCGCATCCGCTCCATGCAGTCGACCGTCGCCGAGCTTGCCGGGCGGGCCCAGCCCTCCGAAGGCGGCGAGGCGCGCCGGGCCGAGCTGCAGGCGATCATCCGCAGCGTCTGCCGCGAGGAGGACGCCCGCCGCGAGGCCGAGCGCCGCGCGGCGCGCCTTGCCAGGGGCGAGGACGCCGACATGCCCCGCCGCCTCGGCGGCGGGCGGGTGGTGTGCGTGCGCGCCTGCGACGGCTTCTTCTTTCCCCTCGAGAGCCGCCCCGCCCGCGGCAGCGAGGACCGGCTCTGCCAGGCGCTCTGCCCCGGCGCCGAGGCCGCGGCCTACCGCATGCCGGCGGACGGCGAGATCGGGGAGGCCGTGTCGTCGAGGGGTCGCCCTTATGTGCGGCTCGCCAACGCCTTCAAGTTCCAGAAGGCCTTCGACCCGTCCTGCGCGTGCAAGAAGGACGGCGAGAGCTGGGCGCAGGTGCTGCAGAAGGCGGAAGCCATGATCGCGCACGGGCGCGGCGACCTCGTCGTCACCGCCGCGAAGGCCGAGGAGCTGTCGCGCCCGAAGCTCGCCCGCACCGCCAAGGCGAAGGGGAAGGGGAAGCCCGGCGAGGCCTACGCCTCCGGGAAGACCGACCCCAAGACCGATCCCAAAACCGTCGATCCAAAGGTTGCCCAGGCCGCGAAGGAGGCCGTCGAGGCGAGAGCCGCCGACGCGCCGCTCGAAGGCGAGGCCGCCGACTCGGCCGCGACCGTCGCGGCGACGGCGCCGGCGGTCGACGTCGACGTCACCGGCTCGACCGGGAAGGCCCCGGCCCCGAAGGCCGTGCGCATCGTCGGGCCGAGGATCACCCCCGCCCCGCGCGCCGCGACGCCGTAGTCCTCAAGCCGTCTCGCCGGAAAGTCGGCGCTTGGCGCGCTCGGGCCCGATCAGCGGCAGGAGCGGCGCCAGCTCGGGGCCGTGGTCCCGCCCGGTGAGGGCGAGGCGCAGCGGCATGAAGAGGGCGCGTCCCTTTGCGCCGGTCGTGGCCTTGACGGCGTCGGTCCAGCGCTTCCAGGTCGAGGCGTCCCAAGGGACGGGAGGAAGCGCCTCGGCCGCCTTGGCGACGAGACCGGCGTCGGCGATCACCGGCTCGACCGGGCCTTCGATCACCCGCCACCATTCGGCCGCTTCCGCAACCTTCGTGAGGTTCGTGCGCACGGCGAGCCAGAAAACCTCGTTGCCGCCGATGCCGAGGGCCGCGAGGCGGCCCTTCACCTCGTCGTACGTCAGCTCGTGCACGAGGCGGGCATTGAGGTGATCGAGCTCCGATTCGTCGAACTTCGCAGGCGCGCGGGAGATGTGGGCGAAGTCGACGAGCGCCGCCAGTTCGTCGAGGTCTTTGACCGGCCGCACGGCTTCCGCCGAACCGACCAGGACCGCAAGCGAGGCGACCGCCTGCGGCTCGAGGCCGGCCTCACGCAGGCCCTTGAGAGAGAGGTGCCCGAGGCGCTTCGACAGCCCCTCCCCACTCGCGGTGGTCAGGAGATTGTGGTGGGCGAAGGCCGGCGCGGCGCCGGAGAGGGCCTCGAAGATCTGGATCTGCACGGCCGTGTTGGTGACGTGGTCCTCGCCGCGGATCACGTGGGTGACGGCAAGGTCGATGTCGTCCGCGACCGAGGGCAGCGTGTAGAGGTAGGTGCCGTCCTCGCGCACGAGCACCGGGTCGGAAAGGGAGGCGCAGTCGACGTGCGAGGGGCCGCGCACGAGGTCGTTCCATTCGACGACCCGGTGGTCGAGGCGGAAGCGCCAGTGCGGCCGCCGCCCCTCGGCTTCGAGCGCCGCCTTCTCCTCGGACGTGAGCTTGAGCGCCGCGCGGTCGTAGACCGGCGGCAGGCCGCGGGCGAGCTGGCGCTTGCGGCGGAACTCCAGCTCGTCCGGCGTCTCGTAGGCGGCATAGAGCCGGCCCGCCGCCTTCAGCCGCTCGGCCGCGTCCGCGTAGAGCGCGAAGCGGTCGGACTGGCGCACGACAAGGTCCGGCGGGATGCCGAGGCAGGCCAAGTCCTCCTCGATCGCCGCCGCGAACTCCGGCCGCGAGCGCTCCACGTCGGTGTCGTCGAAACGCAACACGAAGGTCCCCCCCTGCCGCCGCGCGAACAGCGCGTTCAGGAGCGCCGTTCGGGCGTTGCCGATATGGATCAGCCCGGTGGGCGAGGGCGCGAAGCGGACGACGGGACTCAAAAATCCACCGCCTCGCTCGCTGTCTTGCCCGCCGCCTTCTGCAGCGCGGCGTCGGGCCTGAACGCGACCTGCCCCTGGTCGCGGAAGCGGTTGACGATCGGATAGCGGCGGTCGCGGCCGAAGTTCTTGCGGGTGACCTTGACGCCAGGCGCCGCCTGCCGGCGCTTGTACTCCGCGAGGTAGAGCAGGCGCTCGATCTTCTTCACGGTCTCGAGGTCGTGCCCGCGCTCGACGACTTCGCAGACCCGCATCTCGTGCTCGACGAGGCATTCCAGGATGTCGTCGAGGACGTCATAGGGCGGCAGCGAATCCTGGTCCTTCTGGTTCTCGCGCAACTCTGCGGAAGGGGCCTTGGCGATGATGTTCTCGGGTATCACGACGCCATCAGGTCCCAGCGCGCCGTCGGGCTTCCAGCGGTTGCGTAGGGCCGACAGGCGGTAGACCTCCATCTTGTAGAGGTCCTTGATCGGGTTGTAGCCGCCGTTCATGTCGCCGTAGATCGTGGCGTAGCCGACGGACATCTCGGACTTGTTGCCGGTCGTCACCACCATCGGCCCGAACTTGTTCGAGATCGACATCAGGATCGTGCCGCGGGTGCGGCTCTGCAGG